>NZ_JBPZGY010000014.1:0-135573 GCF_051857535.1 Roseateles sp. DB2
GGGCGGCGTGCTGAACCTGTCCGCCAACGAGACCATAGGCTCGCTGGCGGGCGCGGGTACGGTCAATCTCGGCGCCAACACGCTCAGTGCGGGTGGAGACAACAGCAGCACCACCTTCTCCGGCGCCATCGGCGGCACCGGGGGCTTGACCAAGCAGGGTACCGGGGCGCTGACCTTGAGCGGCACCAACACCTTCACCGGCGCCACCACCCTCAGCGGAGGCTCGTTGTGGGTCAACGGCAGCGTGAGCAGTGCCGTGCAGGCCGCCAGCGGGACCACCCTGGGCGGCAGCGGCACCATCACAGGCAACGTGGCCGTGAACAGCGGCGCGACCCTGGCGCCAGGGGCCAATGCCATTGGCACCTTGACCATCCAGGGCGACCTGGCCTTGTCCGGCACCTTGAATGCTGAGCTGGCGGGTACCACGCCGGGCACGCAGTACGACCAAGTCGTCGTCAACGGCGCCGTGGACCTGGGCGGGGTGGGTGGCGTGGCGCTTACCTCCAGTGGCGGTTTCACTGGCAGCGGCACCTTCGTGCTCATCGTCAACGATGGGGCAGACACCTTCGTGAACCCGGGCAGCACCGCCGAAGGGGGCAGCCTCAGCTTCGGTGCCAGGACCTTCCGGCTGACCTACGCCGGGGACAGCGGCAATGACCTGGTGGTGAAGGGCAACGACACGCCCGTGGTGGGCGGTCTGGGCGGAGACAGCATCTCCTATACCGAGGACGGCGCGGTCGTCCTGCTCGACGCCGGGCAAGACGCCACCGTGGTGGATGGCGACAGCGCCGACTTCGACGGCGGCACCCTCCGCGCCGCCATCGTGACCAATCGAGTCGCGGGTGAGGATCTCCTGTCCATCGTGCACCAGGGCAATGGCGCGGGCCAGATCGGCGTGTCGGGCAGCCAGGTCAGCTACGGGGGCGTGCTCATCGGCACTTTTACCGGCGGCAGTGGCTCCAACGACCTGGTCGTGACCTTCAACAGCAATGCCACGCCCGCTGCCGTGCAGGCCTTGATGCGCGACATTGCCTATCGCAACGCCAATAGCGTGGACCCCAGCACCGCGGCCCGGACGGTGCGCGTGACCGTCGACGATGGCGACGGCGGCTCCAGCACCGGCGCGGACGTCACCGTGGCGGTGGTGCCGGTCAACGATGCACCGACCCTCAGTGCCAGCACAGGGACCTTCGCCTTCGTCGAGGGCGGTGCCGCTGTGGGCCTGTTCAGTGCAGCCTCCATCAGCACGGGGGAAGCCGGGCAGAGCATCCTGCAGTTCACCCTGACGGTCAGCCAGCTGAGCGATGGGGGGAGTGAGTTGCTGGGGATCGATGGCAGCTCCGTGGCCCTGACCCATGGCACGACCCTGACGACGGCCGGCAACGGCCTGAACGTCACGGTGAGTGTGGCGGGCGATACGGCCACGCTCACGTTCACGAAGCCGGCCGGGCTCAGCGTGGCCACGACGCAAAGCCTGATCAACGGCTTGACCTACCGGAATGACAGAGACGCTCCGACCGCCGGCAACCGCGTCGTGACCCTCACAAGCCTTCAGGACGGCGGCGGGACGGCCAGCGGCGGCCTGGACACCGGCAGTCTGTCCATTGCCTCGACGGTGAGCGTGGGGGCGATCAACGATGCGCCGGTGCTCGGCACCACCAGCGGCAGCACCGCCTTCGTCGAGGGCACAGACAGCGCCAGCGTGCCCGTTGTCGTGGATGGTGGCATCCTGGTCAGCGATGTCGACAGCACCACCCTGGCAAGCGCCATCGTGAGCATCAGCGGCAACTTCCACAGCGCGGAGGATGTGCTGGCCTTTGCCAACACCAGCTCGAGCAGCTTCGGCAACATCGGCGGCAGCTACGACAGCAGCACCGGGGTGCTGACCCTCAGCTCGGCGGGTTCCACCGCAACCCTGGCCCAGTGGCAGGCGGCCCTGCGAGCCGTGACGTACACCAATACCTCGGATACACCGGACACCGGCACCCGCACGGTGAGCTTCAGCGTCAGCGACGGTGGCTTGAGCAGCCCTGCGGCGACCCGGCTCATCAGCATGGCCGCGGCGAACGACAGTCCCGTCAACAGCGTTCCCGTGCTCACCCAGCATGTGGACCAGGATGGGCATCTGGTGTTTGGCAGCGCCCAGGGCAATCCGATCAGCATCGGTGACGTCGACGCGGGCGGGGGCCTGGAGCAGGTCACGCTCACCGTCACACACGGCACGCTCACGCTCTCCGGGCTGGGCGGTCTGAGCTTTGTCTCGGGCACCGGGACCGGCGACGCCAGCATGACCTTCCAGGGCACCGTGGCAGACATCAACGCTGCGCTGAATGGCCTGCGCTTCGCGCCCACGACGGGATACAACGGACCCGCGAGCCTGCAGATCAGCACCAGCGACCTGGGCCACAGCGGTGCGGGAGGCGCCAAGACGGACCTGGACAGCGTGGCCCTGAGCATCGACCCGATCCATCCGGTCGTCACCGTCGTCAGCTCGTCCGGGGCCGATGGACACTACAAGGTCGGCGATACCCTCACCCTCACCGTCACTTTCGACCAGGCCGTCACCGTCGACACGGCAGGCGGCACGCCGACGCTGCTGCTGGAGACCGGGGCCGTCGACCGCAATGCCGTCTATGTGTCCGGTTCTGGCACCAAGACCCTCAGCTTCACCTACACGGTCCAGCCTGGCGACCGCAGTGCCGACCTGGACTACGCCTCGAACGCGGCCCTTGCCCTCAACGGCGGCCGCATTCGCGGGGCTTCGCTTCTGGACGCGGTGCTGACCTTGCCCGCCACAGGCAGCGCCGATGCGCTGGCCGGACAGAAGGCGCTGGTGATCGACGGGCAGGCACCCGAGGTCGTCCATGTGAACCTGCCGGCCAACGGCAACTACGTGGCAGGCCAGGTTCTGGACTTCAGCGTGCAGTTCAGTGAAGCACTCACCGTGGACACGACGGGCGGCACGCCGCGCATCGCCATCACGCTGGATTCTGGCGGAACCGTCTATGCCGACTACCTCGCCGGCTCGGGGGGCACGACGCTCACCTTCCGGCATGTCGTGGGCAGCGGCGAACTGGACAGCACGGGCATTGCGTTGGGATCCCGCATCGAGCTCCAAGGGGCCTCGCTGCGCGACCGCGCGGGCAATGAAGCCACCCTGACACTTCAGGGCGTACCCGGCACGGATGGCCTCAAGATCGATGCCGTGGCCCCAACGCTGACGGGCTTCAACCGCCTGGATCCTTCGCCCACCGGTGCTGCCACGGCCAGCTACTCGCTGGTGTTCTCCGAAGCCGTGACAGGTCTTGACCTCGCGGATCTCTCCCTGGTGAGCAGTGGCACGGCCACAGGCACCATCCGGTCTCTCACCCAGCTGGACGCACGCACCTACACCGTCGTGCTGGGCGGCCTTTCTGGCATGGGCGAGTTGTCCCTGCGGCTCAATGCCGCCGGCAGTGGCATTGCCGATGCTGTGGGCAACGCCCTGGCCAGCGGCGGCGTGTCCCAGACCTATCAGCTGAGTCCCGTGGTCGCAATCCCGCCCGTGGTTGAGGTGCCGGCGCCGACGCCCACCCCCGCCCCTGCGCCGGAGCCCGATCGGTGGACGCCGCCGCTGACCTTCCAGTCCGACGGGCCGGTACGCTCCGTGGACCTGCCAACACTGCCGCCCACGCCGCAGCTGTCGTCTCAGCCTGTGCTGCAGCTGAGCATGCAACTGAGCACGCAGCTGCCGCTGCAGACCGCGCTCGATTCGGTGGGAGGAGGCTCCAGCGGGACGTCCGGCCTGTCTGCCACGGGTGGCTTCTCCTTGGGCAGCCCGCCGACGCCCACGCCCAGCGCCTCGCTCTCTGCACCGGTCGATACCCGCCCCGGCTTCGTGGAGCTGGGCGCTGTGGGCGGGCAGGGCCTTCAGTCGCTGCCGGACGTCGGTGATTTCTCGGTGCGCGCCGGGCAAGCCGTCAGCATCGTGCTGCCCGCCTCCACCTTCACCCACACGGACAGCAAGGAACAGATCACCGTCGAAATCCGCCTGGCTGATGGCAGGCCCCTGCCCAGCTGGTTGAAGTTCGATCCGGTGACGGGCACCCTCAGCGGGCAGGCGCCTGCCGGCTTGAGTCAGCGTCTCAACATCGAGGTGATTGCCCGCGACAGCAAGGGGCACCGCGTCAGCTCGCACATGCAAATCGATGTCAAGGCCACGGGCAAGCCCAACGCCTTCCTGTGGGCCCCCGACGGGGCGGAAGCCGACTTCGCCGGGCTGCAGGACCTGCTGGCCCAGGCGCGTGAGCCGGCGCCCGTGCCGCAAGGGCGTGCCGCGCTGGCCGATCAGTTCGAACGCCATGGCAGCGCCGCCCTGAAGGCCGAGCGTCAGGCCTGGATCCAGCACCTCAAGGCCGCCGCGCAGCGCGCTTGATCTCATTGCCAAAATTCCTAGGAGAACTGCCAGATGCCGCAATCCCGCCGACTGCCGACTCGCTCGCTGCTTGCCATCCTGATGTCCGCCGCCTTCGCCGGCTGCGCGATCCAGCCGCAGGCCTTGAGTCCCGACGAACGGCAAGCCGCCCTCAAGGCCGGCCGTACCGAGATGTACCAGCAGCAGGAGCCCGTGCAAGGGCCTGTCACGCTGGACGAGGCCATGGCACGGGCCATCAAGTACAACCTGGACCACCGTGTCAAGCTGATGGAGGAGGCGCTGTCCCAGCGCCAGCTGAACCTGTCCCGCACCGACTTGCTGCCCAAGCTGGCCTTGTCGGCAGGCTATGCCGGCCGTGACAACGAGCTGGCCTCATCCTCGCGCAGCGTGCTCAGCGGCAACCAGTCGCTGGAGCCCTCGACCTCCAGCGACAAGAACCATCGCACCGGCGACCTCTCCCTGAGCTGGAATGTGCTGGACTTCGGCGTGAGCTACTACGGCGCGCACCAGCAGGCGGACCGCGCGCTGGTGGCCGAAGAGCGCCGCCGCAAGGTGCTGCACCTGCTGATGCAGCAGACGCGCCAGGCCTGGTGGCAGGCCGCCGGCGCGCAGCTGCTGGAGGCCCGCATCGAACCCGTGCTGAAGCTCGCCCGCCAGGCCCTGGACGACTCCCGCCAGGTGGAAGTCGAGAAGCTGCGCTCGCCGATCGAGGCCCTGACCTACCAACGACAGTTGCTTGACATCGTGCGCCAGCTCGAGGCTGTCCGTGACGAGCTGGCCCAGGCCAAGCCGCGGCTGGCCTCGATCATGAACCTGCCGCCGGGCGAGCAGTTCTCGGTGGCCGTGGGTGCCGCGCTGGCCACCCCCAAGGTCAGCCTGCCGGTCGCCGACATGGAAGAGGCGGCCATGCTGCGCCGCCCCGAACTGGTGGAAGCCCAGTACAACGAGCGCATCAGCCTGCTGGAGACGCGCAAGGCGCTGGCCCGCCTGCTGCCCGGGCTGGAGCTCAGCGTGGGCCAGCACTACGACAGCAACAGCTATCTGTCCAACCACCGCTGGGGCGATGTCGGCCTGCGCGTGAGCTGGAACTTGTTCAATATGCTGAACGCCAGCACCATCCGCGGCGTGGCGCAGACCCAGCTGGATCTGGCCCGCCAGCAGCGCCTGGCGCTCAGCATGGCGGTCCTCACGCAAGTGCACGTCGCGCGGCTGGACTACCTGGGCCGTCTCAAGCAGTACCAGCTGACGGACGACCTCAACAAGGTCGAGCAGCGCATCCTGCAATACACCCGCAATGCGGCCTCCGCCAATTCGCAGGGCAAGCTGGAGGAGATCCGGGCCTCGGCCTCGGCCATGATGTCCGAGCTGCGGCTCTACCAGACCTATGGCGCGCTGCAAGGGGCCTATGGCCAGCTGGTGGCAACCCTGGGGCTGGATCCCTTGCCCGAGTCGGTGCCGTCCCATGACCTCAAGACCCTGGGTGATTCAGTGCGGGCCTCGGAAGCCAACTGGACCAAGACCATCAACCCCGGAGGCGGTGCATGATCCGAGGCATCGGAACGGCACTTGTTTCCATCGCCCTGACCCACGGAACGGCCTGGGCGCAGACCTCCCCGCTGGCCACCGACAAGGACGGCCGCATCCGCACCCAGCTGAGCGCCCGCAATGCGCTCACGGTATCGGCAGAGATCGCGGCCCGCGTGGCCAGCCTCCCGCTGCGTGAGGGCGAAGCCTTCCGCGCCGGCCAGACCCTGGTCGGCTTTGACTGCGCGCTGTACCAGAACCAGCAGCGCAAGGCCGAGGCCACGGTGGAGGCAGCGACCGCCGTGCTGCAGTCCAACCAGCGCATGGCCGAGCTCAATTCGATTGGCAGGTACGAAGTCGAGCAGTCGCAGGCCAAGCTCAAGGAAGCGCAGGCCGAGGCGGCCAGCGCGAAGCTGCTGGTGGGGCGCTGTGCCATTGCCGCGCCTTTCGCGGGCCGGGTGGTCAAGCGCCAGGTCGCGGCGCACCAGTACGTCTCGCCGGGCAGTCCGCTGCTGGACATCGTCGAGACCGGGCAGTTGGAGCTGCAGATGATCGTGCCCTCGAAATGGCTGAGCTGGCTCAAGCCCGGCAGCAGCTTCAGCGTGGAAGTCGAGGAGCTGGGCAAGAGCTACCCGGCCAAGGTCCAGCGCCTGGGTGCGCAGATCGACCCGGTCAGCCAGACTCTGCCGGTCTACGGCGTGATGGATGGCAGCCAGCCGGGCCTTCTGCCGGGCATGAGTGGCTGGGCCGTGTTCCCTGCGCGCAAATGAGTGTGTGCCCCGTGCGTGCAGGCCGCCTGACATGAGCGCTGCAGATCCCAATGCCTCCTTGCTGAGCCTGCTTCAGCTGCAGCGGCGTGCCCGTGACGCTGCCACGCCCGAAGCCCTGGGCTTCGTGATGGTCAACGAGACCTTGCAACTGCTGCCCTACCGCCAGGCCGTGCTGTGGACCCAGGCCGGCCTGGGACAGGTGGCCGCAGTGTCGGGACTGCCCCAGCCAGACACCAGTGCCCCCTATGTGCAGTGGGCGGGCCGCCTGTGCCGGCATCTGATGCGGCCCCTCCCAGGCCAGAGCGAGCCGGGCGCAGCCCCGGAACCGTCGGCGGCGCTGACCGAGGTGTCCGTGGAGAGCCTGCCGGAGGCCTTGCGCACGGATTGGACGCAGTGGCTGCCCCCCTCTGCACTGTGGTTGCGCCTGGGCCACGCCCCGGACCTGGAGGGCGGGGCGGCCGAAGCGGGTCTGCTGCTGGCCCGGGATACCCCCTGGCTGCCGCATGAGAAGGCCCTGCTGCAGGAGCTGGGCCATGCCTATGCACACGCCCTGCACGCCTTTCGACCCCGGCAGGCCTGGCAGGGACGCCTGGGGGCGGCCCTGAGCGGCAAGGCGCGGCGGCGGTGGATCGCGGCCTTGCTGCTGGTCAGCCTGTGCCCCGTGCGGCTGACGGCGCTGGCCCAGGCCGAAGTCGTGCCTCAGAACCCCTTCATGGTGCGGGCACCGCTGGATGGCGTGATCGAGCGTTTCGACATCCGTCCCAATGAAGCCGTCCAGCCCGGCACGCCGCTGTTCAGCCTGGACACCAGCGTCCTGCGCACGCGCATGGAACTGGCGCGCAAGGCCCTGGACGCTGCGCAGGAGGAGTACCGGCAGTCCGCGCAGGCGGCCGTCACCAGCGACAAGAGCCGGGCCGAAACGGCCCTGCGCCGCGGCAAGCTGCAGGAGAAGGCCGTGGAGGTGGACTACACCGCGGAACAGCTGGCCCGCATCCAGGTGAAGGCGGACCGCAAAGGGGTGGCGGTGTTTGCCGATGGCAATGACTGGATCGGCAAGGCCGTGTCCCTGGGCGAGCGCGTGCTGCTCATCGCCGATCCGGGTCAGGTCGAGCTGCTGGCCTGGCTGCCTGCCGCGGACCTGCTGCCGCTGGCCGTGGGCGACCGGCTGACGCTCTACCCCCAAGGCGCGCCGCTGCAGTCCTTTGACGCCCGCATCAGCAGCGTGGCCTACCGTGCCGAGATGACGCGCGACGGCTTCCTGGCCTATCGCATCAAGGCCAGCTTCGAGGCCGGCCAGGCCCCGCCACGCATCGGCCAGCTGGGCTCGGCACGCCTGCATGGCGGCTGGGCACCGCTGATCTATGTGGCCCTGCGCCGCCCCCTGGCGGTGGCCCGACAGTGGCTGGGCTGGTGATGCTGCCGGCACTGAGGCAAGACCTGGCCCTGCATCCCGGCCCAGATGCGCCGGACGGCGCTCCCACCTGGACCCTGCACGACCCGGCCAGCAACCGCTTCTTCGCCCTCAGCTGGCCGGCCTTTGAAATACTGGCCCGCTGGGGCCTGGGCAGCGTGGAGGCGGTGCTGGCGTCCGTCCATGCCGAGACCACGCTGCAGATCGGCGAGCCGGACGTCCAGGGCCTCCTCCAGATGCTGGCCGGCAACCACCTGCTGGTGGCCAGCAGTGCACAGGACAGCCAGCGCCTGGGCGAGCAGGCCCGGGCCCAGCACCTGTCCGCCGGGCAGTGGCTGCTCAAGAACTACCTGTTCTTCCGCCTGCCCCTGCTGCGGCCCATGCACTGGCTGCAACGCATGAGCCCCTGGGTGCGCTGGGCCTACCGGCCGGCGTTCTGGGGCGGCGTGGCGCTCCTGTGGCTGCTGGGCGGCGTCCTGTCCGCCCGCCGCTGGGACGAGTTCACCCACACCTTCACGTCCTATGGCAGCTGGGATGGCCTGCTGGCCGTGGGCGTGGCCCTGAGCGTGGCCAAGGTCCTGCACGAGCTGGGCCATGCCTTCACGGCCACACGCTACGGCTGCCGCGTGCCCACCATGGGCGTGGCCTTTCTGGTGATGTGGCCGGTGCTGTACACCGACACCAACGAGGCCTGGAAGCTCCGCTCGCGCCGCCAGCGCCTGGCCATCGGCGCGGCCGGCATCCTCAGCGAGCTGGCGCTGGCCAGTGTGGCGCTGCTCCTGTGGCACCTGCTGCCGGACACGCCGGCCTGGGGGCCAGTGCGTTCCGGGGCCTTCCTGCTGGCCACCACGACCTGGCTGCTGACCGTGGCCATCAATGCCAGCCCCTTCATGCGCTTTGACGGCTACTTCCTGCTGTCCGATGCGCTGAACATGCCCAATCTGCACGAGCGCTCCTTTGCCCTGGCCCGCTGGTGGCTGCGCGAGCGCCTCTTCGGCTGGGGGCTGCCTGCGCCCGAGACCTTGCCGCCGGCCCGCCATGCGGGGCTGATCGCCTTTGCCCTGATGACCTGGCTGTACCGCCTGCTGCTGTTCTTCGGCATTGCGCTGCTGGTCTATCACGCCTTCTTCAAGGCCCTGGGCCTGGCCCTGATGGCGGTGGAGCTGGGCTGGTTCATCGCCAGGCCGGTGTGGCGGGAAATGCGGGTCTGGTGGCAGGCGCGTGAGGCCATGCGCTGGAATCGCGCGTCCCGGCGCAGCGCGCTGCTCGCGGGACTGGGGCTGCTGGCGCTGGTCTGGCCCTGGCAGGGCGTGGTGCAGGCGCCGGCCGTGCTGGGGGCGCTGCAGGCCCAGGCGGTCTATGCGCCGTACGCCTCGCAGCTGATGTCACCGCTGCCCGCGGCCGGGCAGTCCTTCCAGGCGGGACAGCCCATGCTGCAACTGCGTTCACCCGAGCTGGCCGTGCGCCTCCAGCAGGCCCAGGCCATCGAGCAGCAGTTGCAGTGGCAGCTGAGCCAGCAGGCCTTCGATCCGCAGCTGATGGCGGCCGGCGCGGCCCTGCGCAAGCGCTGGGAGTCCGCGGCGGCCGAGGTGGCCGGGCTGCAGGCGGAGATCCAGCGGCTCCAGCTGCAGGCGCCCTTCGATGCCCGGGTGGCGGAATCCAACGAAGACGTCCAGCCCGGGACCTGGGTACCTGCCGGCGAACGCCTGCTGATGCTGGTGGGCCCCCGGGGCAGCAAGGTGGATGCCTATGTCGACGAAGCGGCGCTGGACACCCTGTCGCCCGGCCTGGCGGCCCGCTTCGTGCCGTCCGCCCTGGAACAGCCTTCCGTGCAATGCCGGGTGGAGCGCGTGGACCCCGTGCAGCTCAGCCAGCTGGACGCGCCGGTGCTGGCCAGCGTCCATGGCGGCGACATTGCCGTGCAGAAAGCGCCCGACGGGCGGCTCCTGCCCCTGCAGCCCGTCTTCCGGGTGCGCCTGGAGCACTGCGACCGCACCCAGCCCCCGCTGATGGAGCTGCCCGGCCGCGCCGAACTCCAGGGGGAGCGACGCTCCTGGCTGGGCCGGGGCTGGCGCTGGGCGGTGGCGTTGTGGCAGAGGGAGTCGGCGTTGTAGGGAGGGGCTGCATTCCTGCTGCTGCGTAGCGGCTGGAGGATCGACGACAAGCGCCCGTAGAAAGCGGTTGCTCAAGCCTGCAGCCGCGATGGTCTCAGACCGGCGGGATGCCGGAGTTCGGTGGGATTCGATTTGCAGCGATCTCAGTCGGCCGCAGTCAGCCATTGAATTCACGCAGTGCTGCGCATTGTGGTTATCCGGGGAGGCTGGGCGAGGCAATCGAACCAGCGACAGCAACCAGCTGAAGTTGAGATCCCGTTCAGTCTTGAAAAACAAGTCCAGTCGCTCAGGCTGCCGCCCAATCAGGTTGATCCTTTAGTCCGAGTGCCTTGCGGAACCCACCGCTCCAGAACGCTGGACAGAGCGCAAGCCCGGCAAACAGTGCCCTGCGCCAGTCGTTGGCTCCAAAGCGCTTCTTGTTTGCGTCAGCCGTTCCCACTAGCCAGGAGCGAAGTTCCTCAGGCCCTCTCGCAAAGGTCGATGACATCGAGTGCTCGTGCTCGCCGAGGTGGATGTTCACTTGCCGGTTGTACTTCGCCTGCAAGTCGAACTCCTCGAGATGCAACTGAAGCCTGCGGTAAAGCTCGTCGCTCATTCCCTCGCACTGTTCAATCGAGTACTGCACTTTCAGTGCTCCGGTCTTTGGATGCAAGCTCGCCTTTGCTCGCAAAAAGTCGAAGTTCGACAGCGAGTCAAGATAAGTGTGAATCTGGTGTTTTGCCGGGTCGTCTGACGGCTTCCTCCGCTTGCCAGCATTACAAGGACTGCAGCAGGGAACCAGATTCAGCGGATAGATACTGAGCAACTTGAAGTGCGCACGCTGCAAGTGATGGTCGAGGTCAGAAATCGGCGCAAATCCGCAATAGGGGCAGTAGTCCGCGAGCAGCTTCAAGTCCGCCCGAAGCTGCTTCAACCTCCCGTTGTCTTGAACCTGACCATAGGCCTTGTGAATGAGCTCATATAGCTCCTTCCTGTGCCCCTCGGCGCGCAGCTCATCTGACGGCCTTCCGTTCGTTGCAACGTACCGCTTATATAGAGCAAGAAGGTCCGACTTTTCCGGCTCTGTGACTTCCCCATCCGCGAACACCGTGTCAAGGTGCTTCTTGGCGTCAAAGTCCGCTAGCTGCTTGAGGTTCCACATCGTCACTGTGTGTCACCCTCGGCAAGTCGTGACAGAACATAGGCGCGAGCCTGATTGCTCATCACACCATCGAGGAATTGCGCTTCGATAGCCGCCATCGACTTCTTCTCATCGACCAGCTTGTCGAGGACGCGGTGGTAGTCCAAGGCGTCACTCTCCATGCTGAAGACCTGGGAAGTAATCAGCCCAATGCTCTCCCCAAATGTCTCCGCAAGCAGTGGACGTACAGCAAATGTCTCTCCTTCGCGACGAATCACGTGCACGTGCTTGGCCAAGCATTCCTGCACCACGACCGGTGAGTGAGTGGCTACCAGTGCGGTTGACTCGAACTTCTTCAGAACATGCCGTAGCGCATGCATCATCGCGGACAGCAGCGGCGGATGAAGGTGTGCTTCTGGTTCGTCTATCAGAACAAGCGAGCGTTTCTGAAGGCTGGCCACGAGCCCGAACACCACGAGCAGCGCAATCTTGTGTCCTGTGCTGCACTGATGAAACCAAGCTCTCGCCGCTTCGTCCTGGAGGCCCGTGAGGGCATCCCCCCACTCCTCGGATAGCAAACCGCTCTTCAGCTTCAGAAGCGCTTGGGCTAGGACCAGCTGCCGTTGCTGGTCGTCGCTAATCCTTTGTCGATAGCGGTCGAAGTCCTCGCAGAGCTGCGCAATGGACTTCAGCCTCGTTTCACCCACTCGGTCTGCCTCTACCGCGACGTCGCCTAGGTCTCGGACAGGCAGGTCCGCAATAGAGGCGCTAGCCTCAGCGGCAAAGTCTCGAAGTCCGATGAATGCGAACCGTCCGACGCCGCGTTCAGAATCTTTTGCAACCTGCGCCACGTCTCGCTCACCGGAGCCAGGAAGCCGGAAGCTATCGAACGGGCTAAAGGCCACGGTAATGATGCGAGGAAAGCCCACGCCTGCGGGCTCCATCTTGCCAAGCGCACTCATCGCTGGAGCCACTCGTTGGGTCACGGACGCAAAGGCGACCCTAGCTAATCGAGACAGTAAGGTGCTCTTGCCGGAGCCGTTGCGTCCGACAACAACGTTGACTCGCTCAGGCAATGTCGCGCCAAGCCATGGATTGGATTCTCCGGATGTCGTGTCAATGTCAACCGGATTCAACCAACCAGGCATGTGAAAACTAAAGGCCTGCTGGTCTTCAGCCACCGCTGCGTAATGCCCATCCGCGACGCCTGAGGCCATGTGGCGGAAGTTCTCTCCGGCGTCCGTTTGGTCTCTAAACAGCGAGGTTCGCCAGCCCTCCTCACCTCGAAACTCATCGACTAAGACAGGGCTCTGCACAACGTCACGCAACGCTCGGAGGATGCGGCCGCCAAGCTCGCCGAGTTCCTGGAGACGCTCGTAGTAGTCCAGCGAGCCTCCCACTGAGCAAAACTCTAGACCAAGCTGCTCAAAGTTGCTCGAAATGAGCAGTCCATCGCTCTTGGTTTGTCCTTTCCGCAGAATCTTGACCGGACCGATGACGGTTTCCTCCCGAACACCGTCCTTGTCCGAAAAATGCGACAGGTGATAGAGAGTCTGGAACGAGTAGTCGTTCCAGTTGTCTTGCCTCAGAACGAACGTTGGTGCGTTCGCGGCACTGATGTGTGTCCTTGGGGGGAACACATGAAACTCGATTGCGTTCACTCTGCTACCTCTCACTGAATCGCCTGTCACCTTAATACACACCCGAGGGGCCGATGTGCCGAGTTTCCCAGCAGACTAGTCACAGCAAAGCAGCCCCTCGCTGGGGTCGCTTGTGCCTCAAAGCTGCCCTTCAGATCAGCCATATTGAGCGGCCGCAATCAGCCTATAGCAGTCAGCCTTCGCTAGCCCTCACCACTCAACGCCACGCCACGCGCCGCCAGGCCCGTCCAAGCCGAGGCTTTCCCAACTGCAGAACCAGGCTTCGAAACTTTGGTCTCATCGCCCGGCCTGCCTCCCCCCAACCCTTCGATAATTTGCCCGCCCCATCGAAACCTTGTTCTCAGCCCCCACCATGCCCCTCCACTACCTCACCCTCCCCGTCACCCCCTTCCAGCAGAACTGCTCCCTCGTCTGGTGCGACCAGACGCGCGAGGCGGCGGTGGTGGATCCGGGCGGCGAGGTGCCGCGCTTGCTGAAGGAAGTGGAGCGCCTGGGGCTGACGCTCAAGGCGATCTGGCTGACGCATGCGCACATCGACCATGCGGGCGGCACGGCGGAGCTGGCGCGGCTGAAGGGCTTGCCCATCATCGGGCCGCACGCGGGGGACCAGTTCTGGATCGACGGCCTGCCGCAGCAGAGCGCCATGTTCGGCTTCCCGGCGGTGGAAACCTTCACGCCCACGCGCTGGCTGCAGGACGGGGACACGGTGCAGATCGGCCAGGAGACGCTGACGGTGCGCCACTGCCCGGGCCACACGCCGGGCCATGTGGTCTTCCACAGCGCCTCGGCCAGGCGCTGCTTCGTGGGAGATGTGCTCTTCGCGGGCTCCATCGGCCGCACGGACTTCCCCGGCGGCAACCACGCGCAGCTGATCAGCTCCATCACCGAGCGCCTCTGGCCCTTGGGCGACGACACGGTCTTCATCCCGGGCCATGGCCCCGAATCCACCTTCGGCGAGGAACGCCGCAGCAACCCCTTCCTGAGCCACGCGCGCTGGGGCTGAAGGCAGGCAAAACCTGACCCCGCTGGGGGCTCCAGGTCCGCCCGCGCGCCGCAGCCCTGGGCGTGCGCCCCTTCGCGGCCCCTTTGCGGCCCCTTTGCGACTCCTTCACGGCCCCTGCCGTGCCCCTTCAGCGCACCGGCAGCAGCAAGCTGACCCGCAAGCCGCCCCCTTCACGGTTGGCCAGCAGGATGCGCCCGCCATGGGCCTCCGCGATCTCGCGCGCCAGGGCCAGGCCCAGGCCGGTGCCGCTGCGCTTGGTCGAGTAGAAGGGCAGCAGGGCCTGGGACAGCACGGTCTCGCTCATGCCGGGCCCGCGGTCGCTGACGGTCACGCACCATTCATCGCCCTGGCGCTGCACGGACAGGCGCACCTCGGGCTGCGGCCCGGCGGCAGGCCCGGGCTCACCCGGCGGCACGTCGCGTGCGGCCCCGCCCGCGCCCTGCTGGGCCTCATGGGCATTCTTCAGCAGGTTGATCAGGGCCTGCTCCACCTGCGCGCGGTCGAAGCTGGCCACGCCGGCTGGCAGGGCGCCGTCCAGCTCGAAGGGCTGCTGGCTCATCAGCTGAGCCAGGAAATCGGCCCAGGCCACGGGCGCCATCCGCGGCAGGGGCAGCTTGGCCACGCTGGCGTAGCCGGCCAGGAATTCATGCAGATGCCGTGCCCGCTCGCCAATGCTCTGGAACACCTGCGGCAGGCGCTCGGTCTGGCCGCGGCGGGCCAGTTCGGCCCCGCTGTGGGCCAGCGAGGAGATGGGCGCCAGTGAGTTGTTGAGCTCGTGGCTGATGACGCGGATCACGCGCTTCCAGCTGGCCACCTCCTGGCGTGACAGCTCGCGGGTGATGCGGCGCAGCAGCACCAGGCGGTGGGCCTGGCCCAGCAGGTTGAGCCCGCGCTGCGAGAGGTGGAAGCTCTCGGGCTCGGCGGCGCCGTCCAGGGCTTCGGCCAGGGTCAGCAACTGATCCTCACCCTGGCGCAGGGCCTCGGCCAGGGCCGGCGGCAAAGGCGCCAGCACGGCCTCCCAGTCCTGGCCCGCGAGGCGCCTGCCCTGGGCCAACAGCTGTCGGGCGGCGATGTTGGCGTAGGCCACCTGGCCCTGGGCATCGACCAGCAGAAGGGCCACGGGCGTGTTCTGCACCACGGTGTCCAGCAGCAGTTCGCGCTGGGCCAGGTGCTGGCGCTGGCTGCGCAGGATGGTGGCCAGCTCACGATGGGCGCTCAGCAGGTCCTGCAGCTCGCCCTGCCCGTCGGCGGCCAGGGTGGTGCTGAAGTCGCCATCCCGGTAGCTCAGCACGGCGCCCTCCAGGGCGCGCAGCACGCGGCGCAGAGGCGCCAGGCACCACATCACCAGCAGACCAGCCACCGGCAGCAGCAGGCCAATGATCAGCACGGGCAGCCGCACACTGCTGCGGACGGTCAGCGCACCCCAGCCCAGCTCGTGCAGCAGGGGCGGCAGCGGCCCCAGGCTGAAGGCCGCGTGAAGGCCCAGTGCCAGCAGAGCAATCAGCAGCAGGCTCAGCAGCAGACGCAGTCCAAGGTAGGCGAAAGGCGAGGAGCGGATCGCACGCGGCGGCATCGGCGGCGTGTCCATGGCCCCCCCAGGCGGCGCCTCGAGTGGGGATGGCGGCATCGAGTCCTGGCCGGCAGCGCCCATGGTGCTCAGACGCCTTCTCGCGGCAGGCCGTATCGATCCATCCGGCGGTACAGGGCCTGACGCGACAGGCCCAACTGCTGTGCCGCACGGGCCACCACACCCTGGGCGGACTGCAGTGCAGCCAGCACCGCCTCGCGGCTGGGCTCGTCCAGATTGCGATGGGACAGGGCGGCCGCCTGGGCCGGGGCTGCTGCAGCCAGGCCCAGATCAGTCGGCTGGATGAGTTCCTCACGGCACAGCAGGGCCGCCCTGGCCAGGGCATTGCGCAGCTCGCGCACATTGCCGGGCCAGGCATGCGCCAGCAGCGCGGCGCGCGCAGCCTCGCCCAGGCGCACGGTCCGGCCGGTCTGGCGCTCATGCTCGGCCAGGGCCTGCTCGGCCAGCGGCAGGATGTCCTCGCGGCGCTCGGCCAGCGGGGCCAGGCGCAGTTCGATCACGTTGAGCCGGTAGTAGAGGTCTTCACGAAAGCTGCCGGCCGCGACCATGGCGGGCAGGTCTGCATTGGTGGCGCTGACCACGCGGACGCGGGTCGTGCGCGTGCGCGTGGAGCCCAGGCGCTCGAACTGGCCGGTCTCCAGAACGCGCAGCAGCTTCATCTGGCCGGCCAGCGGCAGGTTGCCGATCTCGTCAAGAAACAGCGTGCCGCCATCGGCGGCCTCGAAGCGGCCCTCGCGCGCCTTGCCGGCGCCTGTGAAGGCGCCGCTCTCCGCGCCGAAGAGTTCAGCCTCGATCAGCTCCGCCGGCAGGGCGCCGCAGTTCAGCGCCACCAGCGGGCCCTGGGCCACGGCGGAGTTGGCATGTACCACGCGGGCGATGCGCTCCTTGCCGCTGCCATTGGGGCCGGTGATCAGCACCGGCAGCGGCGCACGGGCGACCTGGCAGGCCATCTCCAGCGTGCTGATCATGGCGTCTGAGGCAAAGACCAGATCGCCGAGCGCATAACGCTGGCGCAGCGCGTCCACGCGCTGGCGCCGCTGCCGGCGGGTCTGGCTCAGTGCCTCGTTGGACTCGGCCAGCTCCAGCAGGTTCTCCACCGTGGCCAGCAGCTTGAGGTCGTCCCAGGGCTTGGCCAGGTAGTCGGCTGCGCCAGCCTTGACCAGGGCGACCGCCTGCTCCAGCTGCGTCCAGGCCGTCAGCAGGATGACGGGCAGGTCCGGATGGCGCTGGCGCAGCTGCTGGAAGAGCACGCGCCCCTCCTCGCCGGAGGTGGTGTCGGCGCTGAAGTTCATGTCCTGGATGACCAGGTCTGCTGCCTCGCGCTCCAGCAGGGCCAGGCCCTCGGCGGGGTCGGCGGCACAGAGGGCGCGGATGTCGTGCAGGGACAGCAGCAGGGCCAGGGCCTCGCGCACGCCAGGGTTGTCATCGATGATCAGGACGGTTCGCATGTGGGGGCGAGGATAGCAAGCAGACAGCCCCGCGGCGCAGGCACGCGGGGCCGGATCATCCCGGGGTGGTACCGGGTCTCAGCCGCGCAGTGCAGCCACCGGCGGCAGGGCCGCAGCACGGCGCGCCGGACCCAGCACGGCCAGCTGGCCCAGCAGCCACAGGGCGACGGCGCCGGCCGGCAGGTAGTACCACGGCAGGCCCGGCAGCTCGTACTGATGCACCAGCACGCTGCTCAGCCCGGCCGCCCCGAGCACGCCCAGGCCGATGCCCACAGTACTCAGAAGGAAGTTCTCGGTCTGGAAGTAGCGCAGGATCTGGCCGCGTGTCGCGCCCAGGGCGCGGCGGGTGCCGATCATGCGGGTGCGCTGCTGCACCCAGAAGCTGGCCAGGCCGACGATGCCGAAGGCCGTCACCACCATCAGGGCCACGCAGACGCCGATCAGCAGGGAGATCATGCTGCGGTCCTGGGCGTAGTAGCGGGCACGCGCCTCGGCCCAGGTCCTGCTGCCGCGCAGGATGCGGTCCGGTCCCACGCGATCCAGCGTCGCGCCGGCGGCCTTCAGCGTGGCGTCGCGCTGGGCAGCATCAACCCGCAGCACGTACTCGGCCCGCTGGAAGGTTTGCCTGAGGGGCAGGATCATGGCCAGTGCACCCTCGTCGGCGCCGCCGGGATGCGGCGAGACCATGCGGTCCACCACGCCGACGATGGTGCTGGGACCGGATCCAATACCCCACACCTTCTGGCCCACGGCCGGGCCCTCCGGAAAGAGGCGCCGGGCGGTGACTCGGCTGATGATGAGGGCGGGGATGTTGACGCCGTCCTCCTCGTCATAGGCCTTGCCGTCGCGAAACTCCTCTGCCGTGAAATCCCTGCCCTCGACCAGGCGCAGGCCCAGCAGGGCCAGGCCACCTTCGCCCAGGCGATATTCCGGCACGCCGGTTCCCTGGGCCTTCTCGTCATCGCTGCGGCGCAGGCCGCTGACCGTGAATTGCGGGCCATAGGGCACCTGGTTCATCAGCGTGACGCCCCTGACGCCTGGCAGCTGACGCAGCGCGGCCAGGTCCACCTGGGTCTGGGCCTGGGGGTTCTCGCTGGGCGTCACGCCCGACACGCGCAAGGTGATCAGCTCCTCGTCCGCCATGCCGCTGGGCTCCTGGATGCGTTCCAGGCGCTGGCCGATGAGGAAGAGGGCATTGCACACGATGGTGCAGGTCAGGGCCACCTGCAGCACGATGAGGCCGGCAGCGGTCTTGTGGCGCTTCAGGGTCGCCAGAATGGGCATCAGTTCCATGATGGGAAGCTCCTCATTGCGTCTTGAGTTGCAAGGCTGGCTGCACCTGGCAGGCGCGCCAGGCGGGCAGCAGGCCGGCCAGCACGCTGGCCACCAGAGCCACGCCCAGGGTCGTGAAGAGCATGGGCAGGTCCAGGTGCACAGTAGCGGCATAGTCGCTGCTGCCATGGCGCACGGCCCAGATGCCCAGGCCCGTCAGCAGCAGGCCCAGCACGCCGCCTGCCAGGCCCAGGCTGCCGGCCTCGATCAGGAACTGCAGGAAGATCTGCCGCCGCGGCGCGCCCAGGGCCCGCCGCACACCGATCTCGCCCGAGCGGCGCAGCGCCTTGGCCAGCTGCAGGCCCACGGTGTTGACCAGGCAGACCACCAGGAAGCCGAAGGACAGCCACAGCTGCAGGCCCACGTCATGCGGCACCACTTGCTGGGACTGCAGCCAGTCCATCACGGAGCGCAGGCGAACATTGGTGGGCCGCTCGTAACGGCCGGCCTGACGCTGTTGGTCAGAGTACTGCTCCAGATAGGCCTTGTAGGCCGGCGCATCGCCCGGCTGGGCCAGCTCCACCCAGTATTGCAACCAGGCGCAGGGAGCCTGCAGCACCCGCATGTCGCCGTTGACGTTGCCCCAGCAGTTCACATTGCCGGCGGTGCCGAACTTCAGCGCGATGGCGGTGGACAGCGGCGCGAAGAGCTCGGCCGTCTCGGCATAGGCGCCCAGGCTGATGTCGAAGTAGTGGGGCACGGGACGCCAGTGGTCCAGCACGCCGATGATGCGCAGCTCCTTGTCCCGCAGGCGCAGCGTCTTGCCACGGCTGTCGGTACCGCCGAAGAGGCGGTCGTTGAGCCGGCGCGAGAGCACCACCACGCGGGCTTCACCGGCATCGTCCTCGCGGCTCCAGCCACCGCCGTATTGGAAGGGCGCCTCGAACATGGCGAAGAAGTCGCTGCTGGCCCAGCGGCCTGTGGCCAGGAAGGGGCGCTCCTTGCCATCGGGCGGCGTCACCGCCACGCCGCCGCCGCTCATCGTCACCTGGCGCTTGCCGCGGGCTTCGCGCAGCAGGGCCTCGGCGTCGAAACGGGTGAGCTGGTAGATGGGCTCGCCGCCCGGCACGAAGCCGTCCCGCATGCGGCCGGCGTCCAGCTGCACATTGAACAGCCGGTCGCTCTTGTGCGGGATGGGGTCGCGCGAGAGCACGTGGAAGATGGTCAGCGTGGTCATGCATGCGGCCACGCCGATGGCGATGGTCAGCAGCATCAGCGCAGTCAGGCCGCGGCTGCGCCTGAAGCTGCGCAGGGCCAGTTCGATGTAGTAGGCAAACATCAGCTTGCTCCTTGCAGGAGTTGGTTCACGCGGGCGAGTTCAGCCTCGCCCAGTTGGCCCACCGCAGCCTGCAGCTGCAGGGTCGCCAGCACATAGGCGTGGCGGGCCTGGGCATGGGCGTTGCGGGCCTGGGCATGGGTCTGGATGGCCAGCAGCAGGTCGGTCATGGAACGGGTGCCCAGAGCCTGGCCTGCACGGGTGGCGGCCAGGGCGCGCTCGGCGGCCTGCACGGCGGCAGCGCTGCTGGCCACCTGCTCGATGCCCAGCTTGACGGCAAGCACCTGGGCCTGCGTCTCGCGCACCAGGGCGCGGCGCGTGGCCTCCAGCTGCTCGCGCTGCTGGTCGCGCTCATGCACGGCCTGGCGCTGTTGAGACTGGGTCGCCCCGCCCGCGAAGAGCGGAATGCTCAGGCGCACGGCGACGGTGTTGACCACGCGGCCAGCATCCGCCGAGGGGACGCCGAGGCCGCTGCGGCGCTGGCTGTCCAGGCCCAGGCTCAGCGTAGGCAGGTGGCCGGCACGGGCCGCGTCGATGCGGCGCTCGCTGGCCCGCAGGCTGCCCTGGGCCGCCTGCAGCAAGGGCTGCTGGCTCAGGGCACGAGCCACCCAGGCTTCGGCGTCCTCAGGCTGCAGCGGCGGCGTGGGCAGCTCGGTGCTCAGGGCCTGCAGCGAACCCGGCAGCTGGCCGGTGATCTCGGCCAGGGCCTGGCGCGCATCGGCCAGCTGCTGACGGGCCTGCTGCGTCTGGCCGCGCGAGAGGCCGTGGTAGGCACGCGCCTGCTCCACGTCGACCAGGGCCGAGAGCCCCGCCTCGTAGCGCGTCTGGGCCTGGGACACCTGCTGGGCGAAGGCGGCCTCGTTGGCCTCGGCCGTCTGCAGGGCCGACTGCGCAGACAGCACCTGGAAGTAGGCCTGGGCCACGCGGGCGCAGAGCTGCTGCTCGGCGGCACGCAGGCGGGCATCCTCGGCCTCGAGGCGGGCCTGGGCGGCATCCAGGCTGCGCAGCTGGCTCAGGTCCACGAGCACCTGGCTGAGGTGGCTGGCGCTGCTGCGGCTGCGCTGGCCTTCGCTGCGCTCCTCTTCGGCGCTCAGGGACCATTGCGGCAGCAGGGTTGCGCGGCTCTGGATCAGCAGTTCGGCCTGCACGCCGCGCAGGGCACGGGCCTGGGCCAGCACCGGGTCGGCCGCGCGGGCCCGGGCGTAGATGCTCAGCAGGTCATCGGCGCCTGCCGGGCCAAGCAGTGCCATCAGGGCCAGGCCCAGCGCAGGCAGGCGCCAGCGCATCAGGGAAGGGAAGCGTCGCTGCATGGCCCCCCCTCAGACCGTCTCACGCAAGGCCTGGCCCTGCGGATGCAGCAACTCGCCCAGGCGCAGCTCGGCGGCGATGTCCACCACCTGGCCGTCCATCACATGCACATTGCGCTGGGCGCGGGCGGCCAGTTGCATGTCGTGGGTGACCATGACGATGGTGGCGCCTTCGCGGTGCAGTTCCTCCAGCAGGTCCATGACGCTGCGGGCCATGGCGCTGTCGAGGTTGCCGGTGGGCTCGTCGGCCAGCAGCAGCTTGGGCTCGCCGGCCAGGGCGCGGGCGATGGCCACGCGCTGCTGCTGGCCGCCGGACAGCTCGGCCGGATAGTGCTTCTCGCGCGCAGCCAGGCCCACGCGAGCCAGGGCCTCGCGGGCGCGGCGCTGGCGCTCCTCGCGCCCCATGCCGCGGTAGCGCAGCGGAACCTCGATGTTGTCCAGCACATTGAGGTCGGGAATCAGGTTGAAGGCCTGGAAGATGAAACCGATCTTCTGGTTGCGCAGGCGGGAGCGCTGGTCGTCGTCCATGCCGCTGACGTCCTGTCCGTCCAGCAGGTAGCTGCCGCCGGTAAAGGACTCCAGCAGGCCGGCGATGGTCAGGAAGGTGGTCTTGCCCGAGCCCGAGGGCCCGGTGACGGCAACGAACTCGCCGGGCTTCACCTCGAGGTTGAACTGGCGCAGCGCGAAGGTCTCGACCATCTCCGTGCGGTAGACCTTGGCGAGGGATTGCATCTTCAGCATGGGAATTCCTTTCTTGTCCCTGGGATTCGTTGGGGCGATGGAGCGGCGGGCTTACTGGCTGAGGGTGACGCGCTCGGCACCCTTGAAGGCTTCGGCGCCATTGGTGATCACGCGCTCGCCGGGCTTGAGGCCTTCCAGCACCTCGACCTGGCTGAGGCTTTGCGCGCCCAGGCGGATGGGCCGGCGCACGGCTTCGCTGCCCTGCACCACGTAGCAGAAGCGGCCGCCGCCCTCGTCGACGAAGGCGCCGCGCGCAAGCTGCAGCACCTGCTCGCGGTGGTCCAGCAGCACGCGCACCGAGAGGCGCTGGTTCTGGCGGAGCTGCTCGGGCTGGGCACCCTCGAAGCGCAGGCGGGCTGCGACCTCGTTGTTGACCACCTCGGGCGAGACCGAGCTCAGCACGCCCTTCCAGCTCTGGCTGGGGCCGCGGATCTCGCCGGGCATGCCGGGCTGCAGCTCGCGGGCAAAGCTCTCGGCCACCTGCATCTGCACTTCCAGCGCGGAGAGATCGACCACGCTCAGCAGCTTGGCATCCTTGGCCACGCTCATGCGGTCAGTCACGAAGAGCTGGCCCACCTGGCCATCGACGGGCGAGCGCACCTTGAGCTCCTCTTCCTGGCGGCTGAGATCGGCAACCACCAGCTGCTGGCGCTCGTGGGCCTGGCGCTTGGCCTGCAACTCGAACTTGGTGGCATCGTCCTTGAGGTCCAGCAACTCCCGGGCCTGCTTCAGCGCGATCTCGGCCTTGGCCAGAGCATCCCGCGCCTGGTCGACCTGCATGCTGGCCGTGGCACCGGCCTTGAAGGCCTGCTCCTGCCGGGCCAGGTCGTTCTGCGCCGTGCGACGAGCCAGTTGGGCCGTCTCCAGATTGCTCTGGGCCTGGGCGCGCTGCTGGCGGGCGTCCGCCTCGGCCCGCAGGAGCTCACTGCGCAGGGCATCGGCATTGGAGCGCTCCTGGCTCAGGCGGGCCATCAGCTCGGGACTCTGCAGCTGCAGCAAGACCTGACCCTTGCGGACCTGGTCACCCGCCTGCACCTTGACAGAGACGGTGCCCGCATTGCCGGCATAGAGCGTGGGACTGACGGCCGCCACCACCTTGCCTTCACCCGCCACGTCGCGGGTCAGGGGGCCGATCTTGACCTCGGACAGCGTCAGCCGGGCCAGGCTCACCGAAGCGGCACCACCCAGGCCCTGCAACAGGCGTGAAGCGCCCAGGCTCAAGCCCAGGACGGCCAGCAAGACCAGGCTCGCCTGCCACCAGCGGCGCTTGGGGGTAACTGTGCGGGTGATGGGGCGGTCCTGGGCAGAAGTGTCTCGAATCATGGTGGACGAAGAAGCGGCTGTGATGCCTCTTCCTTGCAAGCGCCATGCCATGTCGCCCGGGGGGAATATTTTCTTTGGAATCAATGACTTGCATCCTTGGCCATTCGCTGGACAGGTGTCCGCGGACACTGCGGACGCCCGTCCGGACAGCGATGGCGGCCGCGCACACTGTCCGGACGGTGCCGGAGGCCTGGGTGCCCGCTCGGCATTGTTCTGGTGAATTCCTCACATTTCTGCTTCAGAAGATTCACCGCCAGTGCGATAGGCGTACTCCTAGGCTATGACCTTCGCTACGGGGCCTGTCATCTCTCAAGGAAGCGCCGGCCCGCCCCAGCTGCCCGGAGCCCATCGCGGGCTGGCATGAAGTGACGCCTCTGGGAGCGCTCCGTGGCGGTGGCGCGCGGTCTGCGCCGTGTCCGCTACCGGCACGAGGCCTGGCACAAGCCGCGTCCCGGCCGGTGATATCCAACAGGCGGGGCGCAGGCTGCGACTCCGCCACATCAGGGAGATGAATATGTGGTCAAGCAATCCGTCAATGGAGCCGGCCGCCCTGTCACGCGCTGGCGCCTTTCGCATCGCCGACCAGGTGATGCAGGAACTTCGCCAGCCCTTGCCGCGCAGCGTGCCGCAGGAGCGGCGACGCGCCGTGTCTCTCAGCACCCACTGGTTGAACCTGGTGCTGGAAGAACTGGATTACGGCGTGCTGCTGGTGAGCGGCACAGGCCAGTTGCTCTACACCAATCACGCCGCCCGGCGCACCCTTGACGCGGACTTCCCGCTGCAAGTGCAGGGAGGCCAGCTGCGCACCCGCCTGGAGGCCGACAGCGGCCCGCTGTTCGAGGCCTTGGGCAAGGCCGAGGTCGAGGGGCGGCGCTGCCTGCTGCGCCTGGGCGAAGGTAGCGAACGGACCAATGTCGTGGTGGTCCCGCTGAACCGCAATGTGGAGCAGGCCGCCGTGCTGCTGGTGCTGGAGCGCCTGCAACTCTGTGCGGACCTGGCCGCCCAGTGGTTCGCCCTGCGCTATGGGCTGACCCCTACCGAAACCGAGGTGCTCAAGCTGCTGAGCGACGGCGCCCGCCCCAACAAAGTGGCTGAGCAGCAAGGCGTGGCCATCTCGACCGTGCGCACACAGATCCAGAGCATCCGCGCCAAGTCCGGCGCCCAGAGCATCGGTGAGCTGATGCGCCAGCTGGCGGTGCTGCCGCCACTGATGTCGGCGCTGCGCATGGAGCTGGCCTGAGCGGCCCCTGCGGCCAGGCCAGCAGACTGAGCGCTCGACCCGAGCGCTCTACACATACCGGCCCGGGCAACCGTCCATGCATCTAAGCACACAGCTAACCACGCAAATTCACGCACAGCCCATCTGCTCTGCCCATCTGCCCTGACAACCTTTTCCATCGAACTGCGCCACCACCGCGCGGCTCCCCCTTTTGCGATGGTTCCAGGATCGTCCCGGGCCCTCGCGAGCACTCGTCAGGGTCAGGGTCAGAGTCAGAGTCAGAGTCAGAGTCAGAGTCAGAGTCAGGGTCAGGGTCAGAGTCAGGGTCAGGGTCAGAGTCAGGGTCAGAGTCAGGGTCAGAGTCAGAGTCAGAGTCAGAGTCAGAGTCAGAGTCAGAGTCAGAGTCAGAGTCAGTGGCAATGGCAATGGCAATGGCAATGGTTGTGGTTGTTGAGCAGACATGAACGGCGCGGGCCTGGGTGCTTGCAGGGCGTCGGTCCGGAACGAAGGTCTGGAACGGCGGTCCGGGGCGAGTGCTGGCGCGAGTGCTCAGTGCCCATCCTCAGCCCGGATGGCCAGCGCCGGTCTTCACTGCGGGCCCTCACCGCCCATCGTCGTCGCCGGACGCGAAGGTTTGCTGTCCGCTGGACTTGCCGTCCGCAGGGCACGCTTAGGCAAGTGGCCCAGATAGCGGCTCGGTTCCGGGCGTCCACACGGGGCCGCTTCGGGCGGCTTCCTGCAGCGGCTTCCTGCAGCGGCTTCATGCGGTAGCTTCATGCGCTGGCTTCCTGAGGTGTCTTCGCAGATCCTCATCCCGAGGCCTCTGCACGGGGCCCTCTTGCAGCTCGACCGGCCAGGCGGCGCTGTCCCTATTCCTTGCATCTGGGGGCTGCTGCCATGCTGGAGTGAGCGCGCTAACATGATTCGCATGGTGCGCGACCCGCGCCGCGTCACCTCTGTTTCGTTTCATGAGCCCTGCTGCTGCGCCCCCTCAAAACCCGCCCGCGGCCGACTGGCCCGGCTTGCCGCCGCTTCTGCAGCGTCTGGCAGCCCGCGGCGTGGAGCGCAGCTACCGCAAAGGCACGCTGCTGATCGAGGAAGGCAGCCAGAGCGACACCCTGTACCTGGTGCTGAGCGGGCAGTTGCGCGTCTTCAGCTGCGATCACCGCGGCCGCGAGATCACCTATGGCGTCTACGGTGCCGGCGAGTACGTGGGGGAGATGAGCCTGGACGGCGGCCCGCGCAGTGCCAGCGTCATCACCGAATCCCCCTGCCGCTGCGTGCTGCTGACGCGGGCCAGCCTGCTGGAGCACATCCGTGCCGAGCCCGAATTCGCGCTGGAGCTGATCGCCAAGGTCATCCAGCGCGCCCGGGCGGCCACCCTGTCCACCAAGCAACTGGCGCTGAATGATGTCTACGGCCGGCTCAAGCACCTGCTGGAGGATCCCGACACCGCCCACCAGCGCCTCACCCATCAGGCCATGGCCCAGCGCCTGGGCTGTTCACGCGAGATGATCTCCAAGCTGATCAAGGACTTGGAGCTGGGCGGCTATCTGGTGAAAGCCGAGCGCGGCCGCTACGAACGGCTGCGCAATCTGCCCGCGCGGTGGTGATCGCAAGGCCAGGGTGAGCGCAGAGATCCTCGTGGCCGCCATGCCGGTCGCGCCGGTGCCGTGCTCAGGGTTGTCCTTGTGGTTGCGGCGTACTGCGGGCCGGGCCTTGGGGCCATTGCCGAGTCAGCCTCGAAGCCGGCCGTGAGGGCCGGCCGCGTCCATAGGGTCCAGCCAGGCCGTGGAACGCCAGCAGCCACTCAATTGGCGCTGCGACTCTTCAGCGGCGGGGCAGGTTCGAAGCGCTGCGTGGGCTTGGGCGCCCGCTCGTAGAGGCCCTGCACCTTGGGCAGATTGGCCTCGATGTCCTTGATGCGGGTAGTCCCAGCCGGGTGGGTGGACAGCCACTGCGGCGGCGCCCCCTTGGAGGCTTGGCCCATCTTCTGCCAGAGGCTGATGCCGGCCGCGGGGTCGTAGCCGGCGCGAGCGGCGAGCTCCATGCCCACGAGGTCAGCCTCGGTCTCGTCTTCGCGGCCGAACTTGAGCGTGGCCAGCTGTGCGCCCAAGTTGACGACGGCATCGCCCACATTGCCAAGGCCCAGCAGACTGGAGATGAGGCCTGCGCCCAGGCGCGTGGCGGCACCCTTGCCCATGCGCTCACGGGCATGCTCGCGCAGTGCGTGGGCCACCTCATGGCCCATGATCATCGCGACCTCGTCGTCGCTGAGCTGCAACTTCTCCAGAATGCCGTAGTAGAAGGCGATCTTGCCACCGGGCATGCAATAGGCGTTGAGCTGGGCGCTGCCGATGAGGTTGATCTCCCATTTCCATTCCTGGGCCCGCGGGTTCCAGGGCAGGGCGAAGGGGATGATGCGCTGGGCGATGGCACGCAGACGGATCACCTGCGGGTGGTTGGCTGGCGCCAGGGCTCGCTGCTGGGCGGCCTGGCGCATGGTCTGTGCGTACTGCTGGGCGGCGGCGGCCTCCACCTGCTCGGCAGAGACCAGCTTGGTGGTCCAGCTCTTTTCCCCCACCTCCACTCCCTCGCGGGCCAGGGCAGGGGCGGCCGCGCCCAGGGCGCCCAGCCCCAGCAGGCCGGTAAAGAGCCGTCGTGCCGGTTGCTGTGGCGCACAGCCTGTGCAGTCGCAGTGGCCGAAACCATAGGCCGGCACGCCGCCCAGGGAGAGTTCGTGGTGGAGGGTGAAGTCGTTCATGGTCATGCAGATCATTGCGCGGCAAGCCCGGTCGGGCCGGCGCCCGGACGCCAGGCACCGACTGTACACAGCCCGCCGCGGCCCTCAGGCCACGCAGGGAATCAGCCATCTTGCCGGCACGGCCTCGGGCCATTCGCGCCCAGGCCCAAGCCGTTCGCACTCAGCCGCTTCCCGCTCAGCCCGTTCGCACTCAGGCCTCTGAGGTGGCGTCGTCCGGCTCCACTTCAAGGGCCACGATGGCCCGCCGCAAGGGCCCCAGCAGCATCAGCAGGGCCGGCAGACCCAGCACGAAGGCCACGATGAAGAAGCTGGGCCAGCCGATGGACTCAGCCAACACGCCCGCCAGCGGCCCCACCCAGACACGCCCCACCATGGCAAAAGCCGACAGCAGCGCGAACTGCGTGGCCGTGAAGCGCTGGTTGCACAGGCTCATCAGCAGGGCCAGCAGAGCGGCGGTGGCCATGCCGCCGCAGAGGTTCTCGTTGGCCACGGCCAGCATCAGGCTCACGTCCACCGGCGTGGCCTGGGCCAGCTTGACGAAGCCCCAGTCAAAGGCCGGCATGACGATGCGGCCCAGTTGCCCCGGCCCCGCCTGCGCCAGCCACCACAGGCCCAAGGCACTGAGGGTCTGCAGGCTGCCGAAGAGCAGCAAGGAGCGCCACAGCCGCAGCTTGAGCATCAGGGCCCCCCCCAGCAACGCACCCAGGATGCTCAGCCACATGCCGATCACCTTGTAGGCCACGCCGATCTCGGCGGTGCTGAAGTGCATGCCCTTGAGGAAGAAAGGCGTCAGCAGGGCCTGCGCGAAGGCATCGCCCAGCTTGTAGAGCACGATCAGCACGAGAAAGGCCATGGCGCCGGGCTGGGCGAAGTAGTTGCCCAGGCTGTTCAGCAGGGTCTCGAAACGCGCCCGGCGCGCAGCCCACAGCGCGGCGGGACCGATCAGGGCAATGCCCAGCAGCAGGGTGAGGAAGTCGGTCCACTTCCCGGCCAGGGCGGCGGGCAAGCTGGTGGTAGCCCATAGCGGGGCCAACGCCTCGCGCAAGGCCGGGGCCAGCAGCAGGTTGACCGCCGCAGCGCCCGCCACCACCACGGCCAGCACGACCAGAAATCCCTGCACATCATGCTGGGCCACACTGTGCGGCGCGCTCGCCTGGCGCAGGCGAGGCACCAGCAGCACCGAGGCCACGGCCGCCACCACCATGAGCCAGGCCATGGCCTGGTAGACCTGCGGCCAGGTCCAGCCTCCGCCCTGTTGCGGGTCCACCCAGATGAAGGTCAGGCCACCGGAAACGATCATGGCCAGGCGGTAGCCCGCCACGTTGAGCGAGGCGCCCAGGCCGCGCTCGGCGGGCAGCAGCACATCGGTGCGGTAGGCGTCAATGACGATATCCTGGGCGGCCGAGGCAAAGGCCACGCCCAGCGCCAACAGGGCGAACAGATGGGTGTTGGCCTGGGGCGAGCAGGCCGCCATGGCCATCATCAGGCCGGCCAGGGCCAGCTGGGTCAGCACCATCCAGCCGCGTCGCCGCCCCAGCAGGGGCAGCTCGAAGCGGTCCATCAACGGTGCCCACAGGAACTTGAAGGTGTAGGGCAGGCCCACCAGGCTCAGCACGCCGATGGTGGCCAGATCAATGCCCTCCCCGCTGAGCCAGGCCTGCATGGTAGGCCCGGTCAGGGACAGCGGCAGGCCGGAGGCAAAGCCCAGCAGGGTGACGACGGCGAGGCGGTAGACGCTCTGCAGCCGCGCCGCCAGACCGGGCGCAGCCGAAGGCGCCACGGAGGCGGGGGGGATGGGCATGGCGCGGATTCTAGGGGCGGGCTCCGGGCGCGACGCCCAGGGATGGCTCCTGTCCCCGGCCCGGAGCGGGCCGTGCGGGGGCTTGTGCCGGCCTCAGCTGAGCGACGGGCCCGACTCCAGACAGCGCAAAGTCACCGCCCGGTGCCGGGGCAGGAACCACTGCCCCACCCGTCCGGGCGCGGTGCGCAGCAGCAGCCAGTGGCCGCAGGACACCGTCCGCTCGCCCAGGCACTCGGCCAGCAGCGGCTCGGAGGCCGGACCGTCCACGGCCACCCGCGGGCCGTGAAGCTCGCGCAAGCCATCCTGAGCCTCGGGCGGGATGTCCAGATGAAGATACTGCAGCCGGCTCAGCGGCACGCACAGGAGCCGACGCTGGCCCGGCAGCTCCAGATCCAGGGCAAGGTCGCCGTCGTGGAAGGCGCTGAGACTGCCCTGCAACTGGCTGCCGTCCAGCAGCCACAGCTCGCAGGGACCGGACACGCCAGCTCGTCCCGCCGGTGCCAGTGCGACGGGCAGGGGCGGCAGGACCGGCCAGGTGGCGGCGCTGCTGAAGGGGGTAGGACGAGACGTTTCCACGCCCTCAGTGGACCCGGCCTGCGCCCTGGGCGCTCTGAGCCAGCGCAATCTTTGACGAATTCCAGCCCTGGCGACGCCCATTTCCTGGCGCACCCTTGGAGAAGGCGGGCGGGCGATAATAGACGCATGTCAATTCCACCCGCGCTCCCGACGCCTCTTGCCGAGCCCCCCGGCACCGCCGCCGATCCGGCCGATGCCCAGCAGTTCCGCGCTGCCCTGGGCCTGTTCGCCACCGGCGTGTGCATCGTCACGGCACGCTCGGAGGGCGGGCCCCTGGTCGGGCTGACGGCCAATTCCTTCAACAGCGTCTCGCTCTCCCCGCCCCTGGTGCTGTGGAGCCTGGCGCGTCGTGCGGGGTCCATGCCGGTGTTCAGCCGCGGCTCGCACTACGCCATCCACATCCTGGCGTCCGACCAAAAAGCCCTGGCCCAGCGCTTCGCCACGCGGGACATCGACCGCTTCGCCGGCCAGGCCTGGAGCGAGGGCGCCGGCGGTGTGCCCGTGCTGCAGGGCTGCGCGGCGGTCTTCGAATGCGCCAACCGCAGCCAGTACGAGGAAGGCGACCACGTCATCTTCGTAGGCGAGGTGGAGCGCTGCAGCGTGACGCCGCAGGCTCAGCCGCTGATCTTCCACGGCGGGCGCTACTACACCGAGCTGCCGCTTTGAGCCCCGCCAAGATCGCCCTGCGCCAGTTTGGAAGCGCTAGGGTGTCGTGCCGCCAGGGCGGCGGTAGCCCGGCAGCTCCAGCACATAGACGTTGACGACCGGGTCCCGGCTGGCGTCGCCCCAGGAACTGCTGAAGGCAATGCGCGTCCCGCTGGGACTGATCGCGGGATGCGGTTCAGCCCAGTAGCTGTCCGACATGGACCGGTGGTGCCCGACGCGGCAGACGGAGGCTGCCGGGTTGGTCAGCGGGTCGCTGTCGATGAACAGCAGTTCCGAGTCCAGCAGGCTGTCGCCCCGTTGATCGTCCTTGACGGACACGGCCAGCAAGGCCCGACGGTGGAACGCCGTCGCGCCGATGTGGGTGCCACTGGGAGGGTAGGGGTAGCCACGTGACGGACCGACAAGCACCCGCCATTGGCCAGTCTGCAGCACATGGCTCACCACGGTGCCGATCCCGCTGCCGCCCGGGCCAGCATCGAAGGCCACGGCATTCCAGGTGTCCAGTCCGTCCGACCGCAGACTCAGGGCGCCATGCTCATTGCCGCTGGCCAGATCGAGAGTCCGCAGCACCTGCATGTCGGGATCACGCACGGTGGCGGAACGGCCACTGCTGGCCCCATCGTTCTCGTTGACCAGGAAGACCTGTCCGCTGGGCGCCACCTGAGGTGCGCCGTAGTCGAGCCGGCCGTTCACCGGGCGCCCCACCCGGTCGTTCAGCAGGTCGTAGCTGAACAGCGACCCATTCGGCGTGCAGGCATAGCCGAAGTACCGCGACTGCCAGTCATTGAAGAGAGGGTCGCTGCCACCGTGCAGCTCCAGCGATCCGCACTGCGCCGTGAACACGCGCACCGCTTCTGATCGCCTCTGGCTGACCCGGTAGCGATACAGGGTGTTGTCCGTGCGGGCGCTGTAGTAGAGCAGGTCCGGATCCTGGGTGTCCCAGTAGACCTGCTCAAGATCCACCGGCCGGATGTCATCCAGCGCGCGCAAGAAGGCGTAGCTGTGGCCATCGTAGAGCTCATGGCGGGCAGGCCCGCCATCGGTGCGATAGAGCAGCAGCAGCGACTCGTCCGCATTCCAGGCCGACACCGTGGAGTACAGCGTCTTGACCACCCGGTGGCTACCCCGGCCATCGCCCCGCACATCCGTCACACGCCGCAGGGTCGTGCCGAACTGCGGATCACGCAGGGCCTCCCCCGGGGCCAGTTGGGGAAAGCTGCCATTCAAGGGACGGACGTCCAGACCGCCTTGCAGGCCCAGCGCCGCACAGAGGTCCTGCTGGTCCGACACGGGAGCGAACACGGCCAGCACGGCTGCGGTCTGGCCCGCCGGCAGCTCGCATGTGCTCCGGCTGCCGCGGCAGGCGCCCCGCCACTCGACGAAGCGGAAGGCAGCGCTGTAGGGCCGAGCCTGGAGGCTCAAGGCCTGCTTCGGGGAGGCCAGGGCACAGCGATGAGCCAGCGCCTGCACCCCTGCCGGGACGGCGCCGCAGCTGAGCATCTGGTCCGCCGTGCCGATGTGCCCCATGCCTGCGACCGCGACCCGTAGCCAGGCCGCCGGGCTTGGTGCAGGTGCAGGTGCAGGTGCAGGTGCAGGTGCAGGTGCAGGTGCAGGTGCAGGTGTCGGTGTCGGTGCAGGTGTCGGTACGGGCGAGCCCCCTCCCGTGGCGCCCCCGCCGCCGCATCCCGACAACATGCTGAGCGCCAGCAGGCAGGCCAGCCCGCGCCCGTGCGCAAGTGCTTGCAGCGGCAGAGAGGGGTCAGGCACGAAAGGATCTATGAGGGAGCCAGGGGCCGACATGATCACGCGGCATGCCGCGCATCGCAAGCGTTGGCGCGAGCATTTACCTCGCTTGCAATTGATTACCCCCGGACGGATGCCACTGGCCCCACCGCTGGCGCGGACGCTCCGCGCGCCGCAGCCCGCCTCGCTCAGGCCTGCAGGGCGGCGAGCTGGGCGCGCAGGGTGGCATTCTCCGCCTCCAGTTCGGCGACACGTGCCTGCAAGGCCTTGATCTGGGCCTCGGTGGCAGATTCGGCCGTGACCGGCGGCAGCCCGGCGCTGTTGAGCTTCTCATCGCCCTCGGCCGAGGCCTCCTTGGGCTTGGCCTTGGACTGGCGCACCCGCTTGGCGGCCTGCTTGATCTCGTCCTTGCCGGCAGCCACCACGGCCTGCTGCTCTTCCACCGGCAGGGCGGCCACGGTCGCGGCGGTATTGAGCGAGACCGTGCCGGCGCGCACGGCAGCGACCAGTTCGGGGGCAGCGCTCTTCTGGATCTTCTCGATCTGCTGGACTTGGGATGCGCTGATGCGCGCAGCACGGGCCACCGCCTCGCGGGTGTTCAGGGCGGGCACGGGCGGCAGCTCGGCCTGGCCGTCCCAGGGCGCCTCGGCCGCTGGCTCGGCGACGCCGGCCTCGCCGGGTGCGGCAGCCATCTGCTCGGCGCTCTCGGCCAGCTTGCGGGCGCGGCGCTCGGCCAGGATCTCCTTCTTGCGCAGGGCCAGCACGCCCCGCTGGAAGTCGGAGACGCTGCGGCGGCCCAGGTGCTGGTCAATCATCCACAGGTGCACGTCTTCCATGGACTTGAAGTGCGGATGCTGGATCGTCCGGAAGGGCAGGCCGTGCTTCTGGCAGATGCCGTAGCGGTTGTGCCCGTCCACCAGCACATCGCCCCACAGCACCAGCGCGTCGCGGCAGCCCTCGGCCAGGATGCTGCGCTCGAGGGCTTCATGCTCCTCGGGCGTCAGCGGGTCGATGTAGGCCTTGAGTTCTTCCTTGACGATGATGTTCATGACGGGTGCGGGACGGGTACAACGGTTCGGCGGGCCGCGATTGTAGGCAGTCGGCCAGCAGCCATGCCGGCCCGGTGCCTGCAATGGGCTCACCGGGCCGGCGGCAGCGGACCTCCTCCCTGAGGTCTTGCAACCCGGCGCACGCTCAGATCTGCACCCGCGTGCCCAGCTCCACCACCGCGTTGTCGGGCAGGTGGAAGTACTCCGCCGCGCTGCCGGCGTTGCGGCTCAGGGTGGCGAAGAGGCGTTCGCGCCAGTCGGCCATGCCGGAGCCGGGCGTGGGCACCACGGTCTCGCGGCTGAGGAAGTAGCTGGTCTCGAAGGGCGGCACGTCCAGGCCCAGCGGCTTGCACAGGGCCAGGGCGGCGGGCACGTCGGGCGCATCCATGAAGCCAAAGTGCAGGGTCACCCGCCAGAAGCCGGGCACCAGGGGCTCGAGCTCGACCCGCTCGCCCGGGGGCACATGGGGCCGCTCGGCGTAGACCACGGTCAGGATCAGGTTCTGCTCGTGCAGCACCTGGTTGTGCTTGAGGTTGTGCAGCAAGGCCTGGGGCACGGTGTCCGGATTGGCCACGGCATAGACTGCCGTGCGGCTGGCGCGGTGGATGCTGCCGTCGTGGTCACTGCCGGCAATGCCCTGCAGAAAAGGCAGCAGGGCCAGGCCGTCACGCTGGATGCCCTGCATCAGCAGCTTGCGGCCGCGCGCCCAGGTGCTCATCACCAGGAAGAGCAGGCCGCCCATGGCCAGGGGGAACCAGCCGCCGTCCAGGAACTTGATGGCGCAGCCGGCCACCAGCAGGGCGTCAAGGGCCAGGAAGAACAGGGTGGCGCCATAGGCGAGGGGTGCCGGCAGGCCCCAGCCGTGGCGCACCACGAAGAAGGTCAGCACCGTGGTGATCATCATCGTCAGGGTCACGGCGATGCCGTAGGCGCCGGCCAGGGCCGAGGAGCTGCCGAAGAAGAGCACGGCGGCCAGCACCCCGGCCAGCAGGGCCCAGTTGACGCCGGGCATGTAGATCTGGCCAGCCTCTCGGGCGGAGGTGTTGCGCACCTCCATGCGGGGCAGGAAGCCCAGTTGGATGGCCTGCTTGGTCATCGAGTAGGCGCCCGAGATCACGGCCTGCGAGGCGATCACCGCGGCCAGAGCCGCCAGTACCACGGCCGGCAGCAGCCAGCTTGCGGGAAACAGGCGGTAGAAGGGGTTCTCGATGGCGGTCGGGTCCTTGAGCAGCAGAGCGCCCTGGCCCATGTAGTTGAGGGCCAGGGCCGGCAGCACCAGGCCCGTCCAGGCCAGGCGGATGGGGCGGGCGCCGAAGTGGCCCATGTCGGCATAAAGCGCCTCTGCGCCGGTCAGGGCCAGCACGACGGCGCCCACGGTGGCGAAGAGGTGCCAGCCGCGCTCGGTCAGGAAGTGCCAGGCATGCAGAGGGTTCAGGGCCGCCAGAATGCCCGGCTCCTGCGCGATGTGCCACAGACCCATGCCGGCCAGCACCAGGAACCACAGCGTGATCACCGGGCCGAAGAGCCTTCCGACCACCGCCGTGCCGAAACGCTGGATCACGAACAGCGCCACCAGGATCAGCAACGACAGCGGCAGGACCAAGGGCTTGAGCGCGGGCGTGATCACCTCCAGGCCCTCCATGGCGCCCATCACCGACACGGCCGGGGTGATGATGCTGTCGCCATAGAACAGGGTGGCGCCAAACACGCCCAGCAGCAGCAGCACGCCCCGCAAGTGGGGGCGCTCCCGCACCGCCTGCGCGGCCAGGGCGGTGAGCGCCAGCCCACCGCCCTCGCCGCGATTGTCAGCCCGCAGGATCAGCAGCACGTACTTGAGCGAGACAACCAGCATCAGCGCCCAGAGGATGGTGGACACGGCGCCGATGATGCTGGGCGCGGCCAGCGTCACGCCGGTGGCCGGCAGGAAGATCTCCTTGACCGTGTAGAGCGGGCTGGTGCCGATGTCGCCGTAGACCACGCCGATGGCGCCCAGCGTCAGGGCCGCCAGGGCCTGGGGACGGTGGCCATCGGGAGAGGGAGGTGGGGATGCCATGGTGCGTGTGCCGCGAGTGGAATTGCCGGCACTGTCGCCTTGGCGTCATCAGGAACGCATAAGTGCCGATCGCGCCACAAGAGGGTGCGGAAGGCACCAAAACAGCGCCATATGTCACGTCACCCATGCCACCGGCACAGTGCGGATATGGAAGACTGAAAGGCCCCCCGCATTCGAGGGGGCGGCAGCGCGCGCATTCCCGTGCCTGCCCCATCCGTCAGAGAAGGTGTGCCGTGATGAAGTTCAGTTCACTGCGAATCGGTCAGCGTCTGACCCTGGGTTTCGGGGTGGTGATCGTCCTGCTGCTGGTGATGGCCGGCATGGCGATATCCGGCACGCGCGCACTCAGCCGGGACGTGAACGAGGCCGTCAACCAGGGCTTCCAGAAGACCTTCCTGGCCAACAAGGCCAAGGCCGAGCTGGGCGATGCCTCGCGGGGCATGATGAGCACACTGATCATGACCAACGAGGAGCAGGTCAAGAAGGAGCTGGCCTCCGTCGAAAGCCAGCTGCAGTCGCATGAGAAGACCATGGCGGCGCTGGAGCAGCTGGTCAACGACGACGAAGGCAAGACCGCGCTGAAGGCCATGGCCGAGGTGCGCGGCAAGTTCATGCCCGCGCAGGCCGGCTTCGTGAAGCTGGTGGCCGAGGGCGACAAGGACCAGGCCACACTGAAGTTCCTGTTCTCCGTCCGTGCGTTGCAGGTCAAGTACCTGGCGCTGATGGACAAGTTCGCCGAATCCCAGAACAAGCAGATGGAAGAGGCCGGCGCCGATGCCCAGGCACTGGCCAGCCGCAGCATCACCGTCATCGCCGTGCTGGCCCTGTGTGCCACGGCGGCCAGCGTGCTGATCAGCGTGATGGTCTCGCGCGGCATCGTCGGCCCCCTCAGGGGTGCCGTGGCCGTGGCCCGCAAGGTGGCTTCGGGCAACCTCAGCAGCAGCATCGAGATCCGCGGCCAGGACGAGACCAGCCAACTGCTGGAAGCCCTGGCCGAGATGAACGAGGGCCTCAAGCAGATCGTGGGCAAGGTGCGCGACGGCACGGAGTCCATCGCCTCGGCGTCGGCCGAGATCGCCAGCGGCAATATGGACCTGTCAAGCCGCACCGAGACCCAGGCCGCCGCCCTGGAGCAGACCAAGCACTCGATGAACGAGCTCACCGAGACCGTGCGCCGCAATGCGCGCAATGCCCACCAGGCCAACGAGCTGGCGCAGCAGGCCTCGCAGGTGGCACACGAAGGCGGCGAAGTGGTCTCGCGCGTGGTGAGCACCATGGGCTCCATCGATGCCTCGTCCAAGAAGATCGTGGACATCATCAGCGTCATCGACGGCATTGCCTTCCAGACCAACATCCTGGCCCTGAACGCCGCGGTGGAGGCAGCACGTGCCGGCGAGCAGGGCCGCGGCTTTGCCGTCGTGGCTGCCGAGGTGCGCAGCCTCGCCCAACGCAGCGCAGGCGCGGCCAAGGAGATCAAGAGCCTGATCAGCGACTCGGTAGAGAAGGTCGCCCAGGGCAGCCAGCTGGTGCAGCAGGCGGGCTCCACCATGGACGGCGTGGTGGCCAGCGTGCAGCGCATGACCACCGTGATCGGCGAGATCTCCATGGCCAGCGAATCCCAGACGGAAGGCATCGAGCGCGTCACGCGTACCATCCACGAGATGGACCAGAGCACCCAGCAGAACGCGGCCCTGGTCGAGCAGGCCGCCGCGGCCGCGGATTCCATGAAGAGCCAGGCGGATTCCCTGGAGCAGGTGGTCAGCCTGTTCCAGCTGGATGAGCGCCGCTGACATCCCCTTCGATACTAGGAGCGCCCATGAGTCTTCGTCCCTCTTGTCTCTCTCGTCGCACCCTCGTCGCCACCGCCCTGCTGGCCGCAGCCCTGCCCTGGACGGCGCAGGCCTTGGAGGTAGCCGGTGTCAACGTCGAACCCACGGCCAAGGTGGCCGGCAAGGAACTCAAGCTCAACGGTGCGGGCGTTCGCACGCGCGTGATCGTCAAGGTCTATGTGATGGCCCTGTATCTGCCCGAAAAGCAGACCAGCGCGGCGGCCGTCTTCGATGCGCCGGGACCCCGCCGCTTCGCACTGACCATGCTGCGCGAGGTGACAGGTGACGACTTCGGTCAGGCCTTCATGGCCGGCATCACAGCCAACACAGACAAGGCCGAGCGCTCCAAGTTCGTCAACCAGCTGGCCTCCTTCGGCGAGGTCTTCGTCAACCAGGGCGCCATGAAGAAGGGCGATGTACTCACCGCCGACTGGGTGCCCGGCACCGGCATGGTGATGGCCATCAACGGCAAGACCGTGGGCGAGACCCTGCCCGACGTCGGCTTCTACAACGCCGTGCTGAAGATCTGGCTGGGCGAGAAGCCCGTGGACACCAGCCTGAAGCCCGCGCTGCTGGGAGGCAAGAGCTGACCCCATCAGCGGCGCGGCAGCAGGCACAGCCTCCAGCAGGATGCCGGAGGCAACGAGAGCAGCAAGCCCGCAGCAAGCAGCAGACGCTCGCGCGGCCAGCGCCCCTGACTCGCCTCAGCGCGCGTCGGCCAGACGATAGCCCACGCCGGGCTCGGTCAGCAGCAGCCTGGGATCGGCCGGCTCAGCCTCCAGCTTGGCCCGCAGCTGGCCCATGTAGAGGCGCAGGTAGTGGGTGTGCTCGGTGAACTCCGCCCCCCAGACATCGGCCAGCAGCGCCCGGTGCGTGACGACCTGCCCTGCGCTGCGCACCAGTCGGGCCAGCAGCTTGAACTCGGTGGGGGTGAGGTGCAGGGCCACGCCATCCAGGCTCACGCGGTGCGCCTCCAGGTCCACGCACAGCCGGCCCTGCTCGTAGCGGGTGACCGCCGCGCGGGTGTGCACGCCGCGGTGGCGCAGGGCCACGCGCATGCGGGCCAGCAGCTCGCTGATGGAAAAGGGCTTGACCAGGTAGTCGTCGGCGCCGGCATCCAGCAGGCGCACCTTGGCGCCATCCTGTTCACGGGCGGAAATCACCAGCAGCGGCGTGCCGCGCTCGCGGCGCAGGCGCTGCAGCAGTTCCTCGCCATCGCCGTCGGGCAGGCCCAGGTCCAGCAGCACCAGATCCGGCAGCTCGGCGTGGCTCAGCAGGGCGTGCCCCTCTGCCAGGCTGGCGGCAGTCTGCACTTCGTAGCCCTCCAGGGCCAGGGCGTCGCGCAAGGTGCGGCGCAGCTCGCGGTCGTCCTCGACCAGCATCACGCGCAGGCTCATGGCGTGTTCTCCATCCTAGTGACCGGGGCCGGCGGTGCCTGCACGGGCAACCGGCATTCGAAGCTCGTGCCGCCATGGCTGCGGGCCCGCAGGCGCAAACTGCCGCCATGGGCCGCCACGATGGCGCGGCAAGCCGCCAGACCCACGCCGGCGCCACGCCGGCTGCCGGCGGCATCCGGCCGTTCGCGGTCCAGCTCCTCGACGCGCTGGAAGGGCTCGAAGATCCGTGCGCGCGCAGCGGGCGGCACGCCGGGTCCGCGGTCGCGCACGGCCATCAACAGCTCGCCGGCCTCATGGCGCACCAGCAGCTCGATGGGCCCCTCCGGCGCATAGCGAAGGGCGTTGTCCAGCAGGTTGTCCAGCAGCTGGGCCAGCAGCACCGCATCACACTGCAGCAAGGGCAACGCGCTGGCCACCCGCAGGCGCACCCGTTGTGCCGCCTGCACCTGGCGCTGCCGGACGCGGCGCAGCGCGGCGCCCACCACCTCCTCCGGCGCTTCCCAGTCCATGCGCAGCTGCAGGCCGGCGCTTTCCAGGCGGGCAAGCTGCAGGGTGTTGTCCGTCATGCGGGAGAGCTGGCGGGTCTCGTCCAGCACCGTGGCCAGCAGCTTCTGGCGCTGGGCGGGCGTCTGGCGCTCACCCTGGTCCAGAAGGGAACTGGCCGCCCCCATGATGGTGGCCAGAGGCGTGCGGTAGTCGTGCGAGATGGCCGCGAGCAGGGCATTGCGGGTAGCCTGGCCCTCGGCCTCGTCGTGCGCTCGCCGCGCGGCCTGCTCGGCCACCTGGCGTTCCAGCGCGAGGCCCATCTGGTCGCAAAGGGACTGCGCATGGGCGCGCAGCTCGGGATCAGGGTGCAGGGTGTCCGGCAGGACCAGCAGGGCGGCTCCATGGCTGGCCATGCGGCCACGCAGCGGCAAGTACCAGGCCCGTAGCTCCTGGTGCCGGCCGGTGCCGGGACCAAAGGGCGCGCCCTGGCGCCAGCAGGCCCAGAGACCCGCCAACTGGTCGGCATCAGGCTCGCCGATCAGCAGCTGGCCCTCGCCCAGGCGGTTGTCCTTCGGCAGGGAGCCAGTGCCCAGCAGCAGGGGGGCGGGGGTGGGCAGCAGGGCGTCGAGCTGGGCCTGCAGCAGCGCCGCGGCCTCGACGGGGGACTGGCTGTCCCGCAGTGCCTGGCCCAAGGCCCGCAGCTGGTCGGCCTGCTCGGCGTGGCGGCGTGCGGCGTCGGCCTCGCGGCGCAACCGGCTCAGGAGCACGGCCACCAGCCACGACAGCGCCAGCATGGTCGCCAGCAGCCACAGATGGCCCCAGTCCTGCAGCTCCATGCTGCGCTCGGGACTCACGAAGCGCCAGTTGAAGGCCAGCACCGCCAGCAGGCTCAGGCCCATGGAAGCCAACAGCGGCAGCCACAGTGTGCTCAAGGTGGCTGCCAGCACCAGCAGCAGCACCAGGTTGGCCAGCTCTACATGAGCATCCACGCGCAGCATCAGGCCCCAGCATGCCGCCCAGATGAGGGCCGGCGGCAGGCAGCGCTTGAGCAGGGGCGGGAGTGTCATGGGGCGCAACGGTAGCAGGCCCCGCGTCAGGAAGGCATCAGGGAGATTTCATGGAGATTGCATGAAAAGACTTCACCGAAGCCTCAAGCCAGCACCTCTGCAGCGTTGCGCCCCCAAGGCAGGGCTGGCGTGATGGCCGTCTGCGCGCGCTGCAAGGCCCAGATCCAGGTCCCGGTGACCAGGAGCAAGACCAGGCCGGCCAGGACACCGCGCTCCAGGTGACCCCAGCCGTCCGGCAGCAGCCCATGCCAGGCGATGGCACAGAGCATGGCCACCATCAGCAGCGCAGTGCTGCCGGCAGAGGATCGCGTGTCCCAGCGCCGCAGCAGCAGCAGGCTGGCCACCTGGGCGCCCACGCCCAAGCCCTGCAGAAAGGACGCCGGTGGCGGCAGATTCGGCTGGCTGAGCAGAACCAGACCCGGCAAGGCCAGGCTCAGCATCAGCCAGACCTGCCGCCTGAGCAGGCGGGCACGCAGGCGGCCTTGCTGCGGCACGCCAGGCAGCAGAACCAGCAGGGCCTGCTCGCGCCGCGAACGCTGCAGCGCGGTGCCCAGGCTGAACATCGTCCCCATCATCATCCCCATGCACAGCTGACCGAGGCCCAAGAGCTGCCAGGCCCAGGAAACCTGCCGCCAGACCCCCTCCGACCGGAACATGCCGGGCACCAGAAGGCCGAGAAGGCCGAAGCCCAGCGCGACGAGCGGCAGCACGACCAGCAGGCAGCCCAGGACCATGGTCCAGTGCGCACTACCGTACAGGGGCAGTTCCAGCCGGGCCAGGACATGACGCAGCGTGGGCTGCGGACGACGGACCAGACGCCCCAGGTACCAGCGGTTCGGAGCCGAAAGCAGCCACAGAATGCGCAGGCCCCAGCGTCCCTGGTGACGGGGGTTGAAGCCCGCCCCCTCGTCCTGCATGGAGGCCAGCATGCGCTGCATCTGCCGGTAGCGCCGGGCATGCGCTGCGTCGCCCGTGCCCATCAGGTTCATCTGGAAGCAGGCCAGGCCGCCCAGCACGATCAGGCACAGCCAGGCGGGATTGGCATGCCAGGCCTGGCTGGCGGCCCGGACCAGGCCCTGCCAGAGGGCACTCCCCTGCAGGAGCGGAATGATGGCGGGCGGCACGAAGAAGAGCAGCACGAAGCTGATGGGCCAGCGCATCAGAGCGGTCAACGTGCTGAGCCCCAGGGCCGAGATCAGCACGGCGGTCCAGGCATCGAGCTGCAGCCATGCCGCCACGGCCCCGGCGGCCATGACCGGCAGGCCCCACAGCCACAACACGGCCAGCCGCAGCCGCCACACATGCCCCGGCACCAGGCGGGCCAGGTGCGGATGGTTCTGGCGGCGCAGGCCGGACAGGGTCAGCATCCAGGCCGTGATGAAGAGCACCACAAGCGCCCCGACACCGGCGAAGGCCACGGCGGCCCAACCCTTGGTCCAGGCCAGCAGGCCCAGCAGCCCGCCCAGGACCAGCGCCCCGCCCCACAGCAGCCGCGGCGAGGCCTGATTGAGGCGCCAGCGCCAGGGGGCGGCCAGCAGCAGCCTCATTGCAGCAAGGTGGTCATTCATGCGGTCAGCTCCTCGAAAAGGTCTTCCAGCTGCACGCGCTGCAGCCGCTCGGTTCCATCAGGCAAGACCTGACCCTCTGGCCATTGCAGCAGCCAGCGCTCCAGGCCATCATCCAGGGCGCGGCGGGACAGCAGCCTGGCGCCGGGCGCGTGCAGGCCCTGCAGCGCCTGGGGCGATCCCTGCGCGATCCGGCACTGGTCCATCAGCCCGTCCAGCGGCGCCTGCAGTGCCAGCCGGCCGCGGGCCATGAAGGCCACATTGAAGGCCACCCGCTCCAGGTCCGAGAGGATGTGGGTGGAGAAGACCACCGTGGTGCCGCGGTCCAGGACCTGCTCCACCAGCTCACGCAGGAAGTCACGGCGGCCCAGGGGGTCCAGGGCGGCCACGGGCTCGTCCAGCACCAGCAGATCAGGGCCGTGCGCCAGGGCCCGCACGATGGACAGACGTTGCTGCTGGCCACCCGAGAGCTTGGCGATGGGCTTGTCCTTCGGGAGGTCCCAGCGTGACATCAGGCCCTCCACGAGGCCCTCGTTCCAACGCGGGTAGAAGCTGCGGAAGTAGGCCAGCAGCTGGGCGGGGGTGAACTGGTCGAAGAGGTCCGACTGCTGGGGCACGTAGCCGATGCGGGCGCGGGTGGCGTCGTCCAGGGTGCGTACATCGCAGCCGAAGAGCCGGGCCTCGCCCTGCTGCGGGTCGCGCAGGCCCAGCAGGCTTTCCAGCAGGCTGGTCTTGCCGGCGCCGTTGCGGCCCAGCAGGCCCACCACCTGACCGGGCATCAGCTGCCAGTCGATGCCGTCCAGCACCGTCTGGGCGCCATAGCGCAGGCTCAGTCCTCGCAGGCTCAGTGCCGGAGACAGGGCGTCGGACTGGCCGGACAGTGGCGTGGCCATCTGCAGGCCGGAGGCGTTCAGGGTCTGGGTGTTCATGCGGACTCTCCCTCGTCAAGAATGGTCTGGAACAGCTGCAGGGCCTGGGCAGGCTTGAGCTCCAGCTGTCGGGCTTCGCTGGCGGCCTTCTCCAGCGTCGGGCGCAACAGCTCCACGCGCGCACCCAACGGTTGGCGCCGCCCATGCTGGGCCGCCACCCGCATGGGGAGACCGCGCTGGCGCTCCACCAGGCCTTCCGCCTCCATCAGCCCATAGGCCTTGGAGACCGTCATCGGGTTGACCGCCAGATGCGCCGCCAGCTCACGCACCGAGGGCAGCTCCTGCCCCGCCGACAGCTGGGCACTCGCCACCAGGCGTCGCAGCTGCTCCAGCAACTGACGGTAGATGGGCTCGGTGGAGCCCGTCTGGATGTGGAAGAGGTGGAGGGGTGTCATGGTTGATTGCGTTGTGTATCAATACAGTAATACAGTTGAGGGCAATTTGCAAGCCTGGCCGAGTTCGTGGGAGTGCACCCACGACCTCAGCATGACTTCCAGGAGGGTGGGAACAGGCCGCGACACTGCGCGGACCATTCAGGGAGGACCGCCATGACATCTCGCACCTCGCGCAGCGCCGCAAGGTGGCGCCAATCAACCCGGCGGCGCCTGGCACTGCCGCTGGCCCTCGGGTTTGCCGCCATGGGGGCAGCAAGTGCCGAGCCGGAAGCCTGGCAGCTGCAGATGCACGGGGAGTTGCTCGCGCGCGAGCAGGCGGCGCATCCGGGTGACGCCTCCGTGCCAGTGCCGGCGCGGCAGACGCTCTGGCTGGCCCGCGACGGGCACTTCCGGCTGGAGACGGAGAATCGCTTTCCTGGCGAGATCGTGTTCCGCTACCGGGAGGCAGGCAATGCCCAGGGCGCGCAGCGGATCGATCTCATGGGCTGGCGGGACGGCACCGCCATCCAGGCCGTGGATGCTCAGACGGCCCGCCAGCACCTTGCCGACCAGCTGCTGTGGTTGCCCGCCGAGCTGCTGCGCCAGTCCACGCCGCTCACCGCGGTGCAGGAGCAACAGGGCCACTGGCAGCAGACCCTGCGCGATCCCGCCGGCCGCGATCTGCAGCTGCGCTGGTCCGGCGCCCAGGGCCGGCTGCTGGAAGTACGCCAGGGAGCGCTGCGCTACGTCTACCTCGGCGCTCATGATGAGCGCGGCCTGCAAGCCGCCGAGATCGAGATCTACAACGGCGAGCGGCGCACCCAGCGCTGGCAACTGCAGCGGCCCGATGCCGTGGAGCCGTCCAGCACCCGCCCGCCCTTGCCCGCCGGCTACCAGCCCCAGATGCCCATCGGCGAGCTGCGTGCGGAACGCCTGGCGGCGGGGGTCTACCGCGTCGAAGGCATGGCCTCGCGCTACCACAACCACTTCATCGTCGGCCCCCGGGGCGTGGTGGTCTTCGACACGCCGGTGAGTCGCGAGGAAGGCACCCAGGTGCGCGCCCTGATCGAGCGCACGGCGCCGGGTCTGCCCATCGCCGCTGTGGTGCTCTCGCACGGGCATCGTGACCACTGCGCGGGGCTGCCCGCCTATCTGGAGGCCGGCACCCGGCTCTTCGTTGGCCGGGGCGGCCGCCAGGCCCTGGGACGGCAGCACGGTGCCGCGCAGGCCGAACGCGCCGAGGAGGTCCAGCAGACCCTCGCGATCGAGCTGGCCGGCCGGCCCCTGCGCCTGCTGCCCATCACGAGCAGCCATGCCGAGGACATGCTGGTGGCCTGGGACGCCACCAGCCGCTCCGTCTTCCATGGCGACCTGTTCTACGCCCCCGAGCAGGGGCCGGTGCCGCCTGCCTTTGAGGGTGCCGAGGAGCTGAGCCAGGCACTGCATCAGGCCGGGCTGGAGCCGCAGCGCGTGCTGGGCGTGCATGGGCGCGCGGCGAGTGCCGACGACGTGAGACAGTCACTGGACCTGAGGCGGCGGCAGGACCAGGTGCTGCGCGAGGGATTTGAAGACAGCAGCACGTCACATGGCACTGCGACACACTCTCAACGATGAATGCCGCCCAGCCCGCCCTCCAAGCCGAAGCCGCGCCGGTCCTGTTCGAGACCGCCCAGGCCTTCGAGACCTGGCTCCGCAAGCACCACGCCAGCTCGGACGGCCTCTGGCTCCAGATCGCCAAGCGCGGCGCGCCCGAGCCCAGTGTCAGCTACGCCGAAGCGGTGGCAATCACGCTGTGCCGGGGCTGGATCGACGCCCAGAAGAATCGCCTCGACGACCGTCACCATCTCCAGCGCTTCACGCCGCGGCGGGCGCGCAGCATCTGGTCCAAGGTCAATGTGGAGAAAGGCTTGATGAACGCGCGCTTGATGCCGAGCTCCAGGCAGGCCTGGCGGAACTCGCGTGAGCGTAAGGCCGAGCCGTTGTCGGTGAGCAGCCGCTGCACGGAGACCCACATCCCGGCGTAGTAGGCCACGGCGCTTCTCAGGCACAGCACCGCCTGCGCCTTCTTCTCGTCCGGCTGCCTGGCCGTGAAGACCAGCCGGGCATGATCGTTGATGGCGACGAACAGCGTCTCCCGGCCTGCGCCACCGACCGAGTCGTGCCGATTGCCTGTGACGCGGCGGCTCGGGTGCACGATGCGGCCGAGCTTCCTGGTGTCGATGAGCAGCATCTCGCCCGGCGCCTCACGCTCGTAGCGCACGACAGGCTGTGCGGGTTCCAGGTCGCTGAGCTTGGACAGCCCGGCTCGTGCCAGCACGCTGCTGACTGTCGAGGCCGACACGCCCACGCTGCGTGCGATGTTGGACTGCAGCATGCGCCTGCGTCGCAGTTCAACGATGAGCCGTGCCTTGACCGGATCGATGCTGCGCGGCGAGGCATCGGTCAGGGCAGCCTCACCGCCGCCAGATAGCATCCCCAGCCACTTCCTGGCGGTGAGCGCCGTCACGCCTTGCGCCGCGGCAGCTTCAGGGGCATGGGGAGCGCCTGTGGTCATCTATCTGTCTGACCATCTCGATGCGGCGGGCGTACATAAGTCGGACATGCTTATCGCTGTGGTGCATTCTGTCGTGCGGGTCGCGTCTTTCTGACGCGCAGTTTGCGCCTGGCTTGTGCACCGCTCGCCTGGGCCCAGAAGTGTCGATAGATCAGCTCTGGCACCGCATGGCCCGTGCTGCTGCCTCTGCTCCCGTGTCGTTCGCTGGTCGCCAGCAGTGCAATCGGTTTCGCCAAGCGCAGGCAGGTTTGCCACTCATGAGTGCGCCGCCTCTCTCTTCGTCTTTGCAACTCGCAAGAGTTCAAGGATGCACCAACTGCGTAGAAGTTCAGAGATGGATGGATTTCTACGTTCACACCACGCCACGCAGCCCGGCCTCCGCCTTGTTCGCACCGCATGCAAATGCATCCGCCGTGCGCATGCCGGCCCAATCAATAGGGAGATTCACTAATTTGTTATTGATGCGCCCCTAGATTAGCCGAGGCGCGCACTCACACCCGAGCTGCGCGCCCGAGCGGGTCCCCACAAGGGATCTACAGCAAATCACACTGGAGTTGGCGCTTGCCATTGAGTCATGAAAAATCCATTGAACGTTCTGATCCTGAGCCTTGCACTGAGCCTGCTGGCACCCACCGCGTCGCAGGCCGCCTCAGCGGCTGATCAGGCAGCCACCTATGTCGAAGGCAGCGCGGCAAACGCCGCTGCCCCCCTGAGGTTGAACATCGCACGCAGCCAGGGGCATACGGTGACGACGCTGCGCGATGGCCGCCTGCTGGTGCTGGGCGGCAAGAGCAACAACTTGGCGACCTCGGCGGCCGAGCTCATCGACCCGCGCACGGGCCGGGTGGAGCTGCTGAGCAGCATGGTGCAGGCGCGCCAGGGTCACACGGCCACGCTGCTGCCCGACGGACGCGTGCTGGTCACCGGAGGCGATCTGGGCGACGGCCGCGTCCTGGCCTTGAACTCGGCAGAACTGTTCGACCCCAAGAGCAAGACCTTCCGCACCGCATCCATGCCCATGACGCTTGAACGCGCGCACCACACGGCCACGCTGTTGAAGAACGGCAAGGTGCTGATCACCGGCGGCCAAGGGGTCCGGCCAGGCATGGTCTCCTTTTCCGCTGAACTCTTCGACCCTGTCAGCGGCAGGTTCGAGAGCCTTGCGCCTCAGCGCCTCGTGGCACCGCGCACGTATCACGCCGCCACGCTGCTTGATTCTGGCCAGGTCCTGATCGCCGGCGGCACCGACTGGCAAACGCTCCGGGCACCGCATTCGGCCGAGGTGTACGACCCGGTGGAGAACACGTTCACGCAGCTGGAGTCGCCGCTGTCCTCCAGGAACGAGATGCCTCTGAACGTCAAGCTGAGTTCGGGCCACGTCCTGGTGCTGAACAGCCAGGATGCAGACTTGTTCGACCCCGTCACCCAGACCTTCAAGCCTCTGGCGGGGCCCCTCAAGGCACGCAACTATGAAGCGGTCAGCGCCTTGTACGACGGCGGCGCCGTGGTGCTGGGCGGCATCAGCGCGGGGGCCGTTACCCCCTCGGTGGAGCGCTATGACCCTGTGCGAGGCACGTTCAGGGCCGTGGGCAAGCTGCGCAAGGAGCGGGCCTGGGGCGTGGCTACGTTGGCCTACACGGGCGCAGTGTTTGTGATCGGCGGTGTCGACAGCGCCGATGCGCCGATTGCAGACGTGGCGGTCTACTGGCCCTGACCCCACCGCAGGCGACAGCGCCGGCAGGGCAGCCGCCTTGCCGGCACATCACGTGACGGCAGTGCCGTCATGACGATGCAGCGCGGCCGGCTTGCGGGCAATGCAGTACCAGTCGCTCGTCTGCACGGGTGCATTGGCGGGGCAAGGCAGGGAGGCATGGGCCTGCACGACCAGCCCGGACTGCGCCAGCCAGGCCCCGATCCCCTCTGGCCCCTCCAATGCATGGAAGAACACATGCACCACATCACCCCGGCTGCTGCGCTGCGGGCCTGAGTCCTCAGGGCGGCCGCCCTGGGTGCTGAGGTAGAGCCGTCCGCCGGGGCTCAGCAGGCGCGCGGCCTGAGCGATGAAGGCCCGCGCGTCCGGGGGGCTCAGGTAGGGCAGGCCGAAGGCGCAGACAATGGCGTCCCAGCGGCCGTCCTCACCGGGCAGCTGACGGCAGTCGCCCACCACGAATTGCGCGGCCGGCACCGCGGCGCAGGCGAGTTCGACCATGCGCGGCGCCAGGTCCACGCCCAGCAGCTGCAGGTCCGGCCGCCAGCCCAGCAGACGGCGCGCCACAGTGCCCGGGCCGCAGGCGGCATCCAGCACGCGCGCGCCCTCAGGCAGTTCGCGGGTGAGCAAGGCATAGCTCTCATCGTAGAGGTCGAGGTCCATGTACTTGCTCTGGTACAACTCCGCCAGTTGGTCAAACACTTGGGCGGACTGGGAACTGGTATCCATGATGGAGCGCTTCATGCAGGAGTCGCGGACCCGGCACCTTAGCAGCCCCCTCTGCAGCAATGCCAGAATGCGCCCATGTCTGCTGAAAGGACACCCGCATGACTGCCCTGCCTTCACGACTGGCCCCCGGCCGCCCGCTCATGACCCTCCTGGCTCTTCTGAGCGCCTCGGCCCTGGCCGCGCCCGCCGAGGAAACCCTGCGCCTCAAGTTCCAGGCTGCCGGCGGCAATGCCGCGGGCAGCCTCCAGGTCCAGTTCATCGGTTACCGCGACCAGCGCTGCCCGGTCAATGTGCAGTGCATCACCGCCGGCACGGCCCAGGCCTTGTTCTGGGTGCAGCCGGCCGAGGGCGCCGGACAAGTCCTGACCCTGCCATGGCCTGCGGCCGAGCCGGTCAAGGCCGGTGGCTACAGCCTGCAGCTCAAGAGCCTGGAGCCCCGCCCCAACACCCGCAAGCCGCCGAACCCGGCGGACTACGAAGCCGTGCTGACCCTGCAGAAGCTCGCAGGCAAGCCCTGAGATGAAGGCGGCCAAGCCCCAGCTGCGGCTGCGCATGCGGGTGACGGTGGACGACACCATCGCCGTCGGCCCCGGCAAGATCGCCCTGCTGGAAGCCCTGGACGAGACCCGCTCCATCACCGCAGCGGCCAAGGCCCTGGGCATGTCCTATCGGCGCGCCTGGGCCCTCATCGACGAGCTGAACCGCTCGCTCAAGAAGCCTGCCGTCGTCAGCGCCGCCGGCGGTGCACAGGGCGGCGGCAGCGAGCTCAGCCCCAGCGGCCGGCAGCTGCTGGACCTGTATCGAGGCATCGAGGCTCAGGCTCAGTCAGCCTGCAAGGCGGACATCCAGCGCCTGCTGAAGCTGCTGGCCTGATACGCCTCGGCATCAGTCGTTATGCAGGAAGGTATATTGCGTACCGCCCCTCCGCCTTTTGCCTTGCCTGCCCTCCGCCCCATGACCGCCCTCCCGAACGGCCCGCAGCCGCACCCGCATGCCTGACGCCCTGATCGCGCTGGGCCTGTCACTGAAGGTGGCGCTGTGGGCCAGCGGCCTGGACCTGCTGCTGGGCACGGCCCTGGGCTATGCCCTGGCGCGCTGGCGCTTTCCTGGGCGCGAGCTGCTGGACGCCCTCCTCACCCTGCCTCTGGTGTTGCCGCCCACGGTGCTGGGCTACTACCTGCTGGTGCTGGTAGGACGCAAGGGCTGGCTGGGCGCCTGGCTGTTCGAGACCTTCGGCGTCCGTCTCATCTTTACCTGGCAGGGGGCGACCCTCGCTGCCGCGCTGGTGGCCTTCCCCCTGGTGCTCAAGGCCGCCCGCAGCGCCTTCGAACAGGTGGACCCGCAACTGGAACAGGCTGGCCGTGTGCTGGGCCTGAGCGAATGGGCGGTGTTCTGCCGCGTGAGCCTGCCCCTGGCCTGGCGCGGCATCCTGGCCGGGCTGCTGCTGGCCTTTGCCCGCGCCCTGGGCGAGTTCGGCGCCACGCTGATGGTGGCGGGAAGCATTCCTGGCCAGACCCAGACCCTGTCCATCGCCATCTACGAAGCCGTGCAGGCCGGGCAGGACGCGACGGCTCAGCTGCTGGTGTGGATCACCTCGCTGAGCTGCGTGGCCGTGCTGGTGGCCGCCAGCCGCCTGGCGCCGCCGAGCCGGGAGCGGGCATGAACCCCGCATTGCGGTCCCAAGGGCTTCATGCCCGCATGGCAGGACAGCAAGCAAGGCAAAGGGTGCCCAGATGAGCTTCGAGATCCGTCTGCGCAAGCAGCTGCCACCCGCGCCGGGTGGCACGGGGTCAGGTTTTGCCTTGGACCTGGATGTGCGCACCACGGCACGCTGCCTGGTGATCCACGGGCCCTCGGGTGCAGGCAAGAGCCTGACCCTGCAGGCCGTGGCGGGTCTGCTGCGGCCCGATGCGGGCCGCCTCAGCGTGGCGGGCGAGCCGCTGTTTGACAGCGACGCCGGCCTGGACCGCCCCAGCCGCGAGCGGCGCCTGGGCTATCTCTTCCAGGACTACGCCCTGTTCCCACAGCTCACTGTGCGCCAGAACGTCGCCTTCGGCCTGCAGCGGGGCTGGCGCAATCCGCCGCGCGGCGTCATGAGCGAGAAGCTGGCCCACTGGCTGGCGCTGATGGAGCTGGACGGCGTGGCCTCGCAGCTGCCGCACCAGCTGTCCGGCGGCCAGCGCCAGCGCACGGCCCTGGCCCGCGCCCTGATCACCGAGCCCCGCGCCCTGCTGCTGGACGAACCCTTCGCGGCACTGGACCCCGAGCTGCGCGAACGCCTGCGCGGGGAGCTGGAGCGCTTGCTGGCCCGCGTGCAGATCCCCCTGCTGATGATCACCCACGACCCCGAGGACCTGGCCCGCTTCGGCGAGGCCCGCGTGCAGCTGCGCGGCGGGCAGGTGGTGGCGGCGCAGCTCTAGGCCTGGGCCTGGGCCAGGGCCGCGCAGGCCTGGCGCAGATTGGCGCGAGCCCTGCCGTCCCAGACTGCGTGCAGGGCCTCGGTGACGAAGAGCCGCCCGCGGGCCAGGAAGCCTTCCAGGATGCGACGCCGGCCGGCCCGGAATTCCGCTTCGGGCACGAAGGCGTACTCCTCACGGATCTGCCGCTCGTAGGCGGCAAAGCGCTGGGGATTGGCCGCCAGGATGGCCAGGTCCAGGTCCAGCAGCAGGCCCATGTCGGCATCGCTGGCCACATGGTCGCGCGTAGCCAGCACCAGCCGGGCCACGCGATCGCAGGCCTGCTCGGGCAAACCCAGGGCGGGCAGCGCGCGGTGGGCCCAGTCGGCACTGCGGGCTTCGTTGTCATGCGCCCGCGGGTCGTAGACGGCGTCGTGAAACCACAGGGCCAGGGCCAGCAGCTCGGGCTCGCCGGCCAGGTGGCGCCACTGCGCCAGGGCGGCCAGGCACTCGTCCAGGTGCTGCAGCGTGTGGTAGCGGCGCTGCGGCTCGCTCCAGGCGGCCAGCAGGGCTTCGGCAAGGGTCAGGTCTTGCCTGAGCCCCAGGGCCTGGCAGGTCGAGTGCCAGCGGGCCAGGAGATCCGGGGCCGCCGGGCTCATGCCGCGCCTGCGCCGTGGACCAGGGCCGCAACCCGGTCCGCATAGCGCGGCCACAGGGCCTCGGGCAGGTCGTGGCCCATGCCGGGAATGAAGTCGGTCTCGACGTGGCGCAGGTGGCGGGCCAGGTGGCGCCCGGCGGCGATGGGCACCAGCGGGTCCGCCTCGCCGTGGATCACGAGCGAGGGCGCCTGGATACGCGTCACCCGGGGCGTGCGGTCTTCGTCGGCCACCACAGCCATGAGCTGGCGCAGCATGCCCTGAGGGTGGTCGCTGCGGCGCAGAGCCTCGGCCACGCGCGCCTCCAGCCAGCCGGGAGCCGGCGGGTATGCCGGGCTGCCGATCAGGCGATACAGAGCTGCGAAATGCGCCTGCAGCGTGGCCTCGTCCCGGCGGGGCGGACGGGCCAGCAAGGCCTGGCGCACCGGCCAGGTGGGACCGGGCAGGTGGCGGGCACCGGCCGTCGTCATCATGAGGGTCAGGCTTTGCACGCGATCCGGCGCCTGATCCACCAGGTGCTGGGCGATCATGCCGCCCATGGAGGCGCCCCAGACATGGACACGGGGCAGGTCCAGGGCGTCCATCACGCCCTGGGCGTCGCGGGCCATGTCGGCCAGGCTGTAGGGGCTGCGCACAGGCAGGTGCAGCAGATGCTTGAAGGAGGCCCAGCCCACATGGGGCAGACCCAGGTGGTCCAGATGCTGGCTGAGTCCGATGTCGCGGTTGTCGAAGCGGATCACGCGCAGGTCCCGCGCCGTGAGGGCATCGACCAGGCCCTGAGGCCAGGCAACCAGCTGCATGCCCAAGCCCATGATCATCAAGAGCGCAGGGGCCCCGCGGGGCCCCTGGTCGTCGACGGCGATGCGCAGGCCGTTGGCGTTCACATGGCGTTGCATGCGGCCATCATAGGCCGCGCCTGTGACAGCAGCTCAAGACCCCTTGGGGGCCTCGCACGCAGTGACTGGTCCGGGAGTCCTCACTTGCAGGTGAAGCTCTTGTGCGTCACGTCCTTGACGTTGCCGGCGCCGCAGGTCTTGGTGGCTTGCTCGCTCATCTGGGTGAGCGCCTCGCGGTCGCTGACGACGCGCTCACCGTTGGGGGCGATGACGCAGGCCGTGCTCAGCAGGGCGGCGAGGGTGACGGTGGCCAGGGTGGCGATGCGATTCATGGGTGTTCTCCGGAGAGTTCGTTTGGAATGGACGCGACTGTAGGGCCTTCTCGTTCCGGCCCACCCCGCAAAGCGACGAACTGCCGCCGCGAACGGACAGCCTGCTCAGCCCGGCTGCCCGGTAGACGAGACCGCCCCCTGGTAGCCCCGCGGCACCGCCCCCAGCAGACGCCGGGTGTACTCCTGCTGCGGCGCAGCCAGGAGCCGGGCGGTGTCGGCCTGCTCGACCACATCGCCGTGCTGCATGACCAGCACTTCGTCCGAGATGAAGCGCACCACGGCCAGGTCATGGCTGATGAAGATGTAGCTGAGGCCGAACTCATCCTGCAGGTCCTTCAGCAGGTTGAGCACCTGGGCCTGCACCGAGACATCCAGCGCCGAGACTGCTTCATCCAGCACCAGCACCTCGGGCTTGAGCGTCAGGCAGCGCGCGATGGCGATGCGCTGGCGCTGGCCGCCGGAGAACTCGTGCGGATACTTGGGCAGGGCGGACTCATCCAGGCCCACCTTCTTGAGCAGGCCGGCGGCGATCTCCAGGCGCTCCTCGTGGTCGGCGCCGATGTCGTGGATCTCCATGGGCTCCACCAGGGTCTGGGCGATGGTGAAGCGAGGGTTCAGCGAGGCATAGGGATTCTGGAAGACGACCTGGATGCGGCGGCGCATCTGCTGCCAGTCGGCGGCGCCCATCTTGAGCAGGTCGCGCCCCTCGAACAGCACCTCGCCGCCAGTGGGCTCGTGCAGCCGCAGCAGGGTCAGGCCCATGGTGGTCTTGCCCGAGCCGGACTCGCCCACCACCCCCAGGGTGTGGCCCTTGCGCAGCCGGAAGCTGACGTTCTTGACGGCCTGGAACTCCTTGCGACCGAACAGGCCCTCCCGGAACCAGAAGCTCTTGCGCAGGCCGCGCGCCTCCAGGATCACCGGCGCCGCCGGGTCCTTGACCGGGGCGACCAGCCGTGCCGCACGGCCGGCGATGTGGTCGTCGATCACGGTCAGCCGGGCCGGGTTGTCCTGCAGCGAGGGGCGGCAGGCCAGCAGGGCCCGGGTATAGGCATCCTGCGGGGCCTGGAAGATCTGCGCCACAGGCGCCTGCTCGCGGACCTGGCCGTGGCGCATCACCACGACCTGGTCGGCGATCTCGCCCACCACGCCCAGGTCATGGGAAATGAAGAGCAGGCTCATGCGGTGAGCCTCCTTCAGCTTGGCCAGCAGCTCCATCACCTGGCGCTGGATGGTGACGTCCAGGGCGGTGGTGGGCTCGTCAGCGATCAGCAGCTTGGGCCCGCAGGACAGGGCCAGGGCGATCATCACGCGCTGCTGCTGGCCGCCGGACATCTCGTGCGGATACGAGCCCAGGCGGCGCTTGGGGTCGGGGATGCCCACCTCGTGCAGCAGCTCCTCAGCGCGGGCCAGGGCCTGGCGGCGGCTCATGCCCAGATGCAGCATCAGCGGCTCCATGATCTGGTCGCCCACGGTGAAGACCGGGTTGAGCGAGCTCATGGGGTCCTGGAACACGCAGGCGATCTCGCGCCCGCGCAGCCGCTGCAGCTCGCGCGCAGAGGCCTGCAGCAGATCGCTGCCCTGGAAGAGGATGCGGCCGCTGCGCTCGGCGTTGTCCGGCAGCAGGTTCAGGATGGACATGGCCGTGACGCTCTTGCCCGAGCCCGACTCGCCCACCAGGGCCACGGTGCGGTTCTCAGGCACGTCAAAGCTGATGCCCTTCACTGCCTGCTGGCGCTGCATCTCGCCGCGCAGCTTGCCCATGCGGAAGGCGACGTGGAGGTCTTGGATACTCAGAAGCATGTCAGTGGTTCCAGCGGGTCACTCGAGACCGCGAAGCTTGGGATCGAGGGCATCTCGCAAGGCATCGGTGAACAGCGCAAACGCCGTCACGAAGACCGCCATGCACACGGCCACGGCCGTCAGCTGCCACCAGTAGCCCAGGATCAGCTCGCTCTGGGCCTCGGCCAGCATGGTGCCCCAGGAGACCTGGTCCACGCTCACGCCCAGGCCCAGATAGGACAGGATCACCTCGCTCTTGATGAAGCGCACCACCAGCAAGGACAGCTGCACCAGGGTCACGTGGGACACATTGGGCAGGATATGCCGGAACATGCGCGAGCCCTGCGAGGCGCCGATGGCCTCGGCCGCGCGCACGTACTCGCGGCTGGAATGCTTGATGAACTCGGCGCGCACCAGGCGGTAGACACCGGTCCAGCCCGCCAGGCCCAGGATCATCACCACCGGCAGCACGCCGCGGCCGAAGATGGCCGCGAAGGCGAAGATCAGCAGGATGTCCGGCACCGCGGTGAAGACGTTGTAGACCCACTCGAGGAAGTCCCCCACGCGCCGGCCGAAGAAGCCGGAGAGGGCGCCCAGCACCGTGCCGATCAGGGTGGCGACCAGGGCCGCCAGCACGCCCACCATGATGGAGACCTCAGCGCCCTTGAGCACCTTGGACAGCACGTCGCGGCCCAGGCGGTCACCGCCGAAGGGCAGGGTCTCCTGCTTGACCAGATCCTCGGTCTTGAAGCTGCGGGCCTTGGCCTCCCACTCGGCGTAACGCGGGGCGAGGGGGTCGATGTCGGAGAGGTCCACGTTCGGGCCCAGGGGGCCCTGCGCGGCCTGGCTGGCCTCGCCCGGCGCCGGGCCCATGAAGCTGGGCGGCGCGTTGGGCACGCCGATCTCCTTCTGCCAGCCCGAGGCGATCAGGCCCAGGCCGGTGGCCAGCACCAGGCCCAGGAACAGGGCCACGACCCACAGGCAGGCCATGCCCAGGCGGTCGCCACGCAGGCGCCGCCAGGCCGCGGCCCAGACGCCCTGCGAGCCACGCGAATCGGTGCTGGTCGCGGCCGGTGCGGAGGTCATGGTGGCGCTCATTTCAGGACAACTCTGGGATCGACCCACTTGTAGAGCAGGTCGGTGAGGAGATTGATCACCATGGTCAGCATGGCCAGGTAGATGGCAAAGGCCTGGATGACCGGGTAGTCGCTGCGGTTGACCGCCAGCAGCAGCTCGCGGCCCAGACCGGGGATGGAGAAGAAAACCTCCAGCAGGAAGGAGCCCACGAACACGCCAGGCAGGGCCACGGAGATGTTGGTGAGGATGGGGATCATGGCATTGCGCAGCACATGCCTGAGCAGGATGCGACGCTCGGGCAGCCCCTTGGCGCGGGCGGTGCGCACGTAGTCGTGGCCGATCTCGTCCAGGAAGAAGCTGCGGTAGAGCCGCGTGTAGGGCGCCAGGGCCACGGCCACCGCCACCATGACCGGCAGCGGCGCGTAGGTCGTGAGATTGGTCCAGGTGCTGTTGCTCCAGCCCTGCACCGGGAACAGCCCCAGGCGGAAGGCGAAGAAGTACTGGCCCACGATGACGTAGACCAGCAGCGAGATGGACACCGCCACCGTGCTGAGCACCATCACCGCCCGGTCCGTCAGCGAGCCGCGCACGGCGGCCACGGCCAGGGCGAAGGGAATGGCCAGCAGCACCTCCAGGCACAGGATGGGCAGCATCACCGTCAGCGTGGCCGGCATGCGGGTCGCAAAGAGCGTGGCCACGGACTCGTTGGTGGCCCAGCTGTGGCCCCAGTTGAAGGTGGCGATCTGCTTGAGGAAGATCAGCAGCTGCTCCCACACGGGCCGGTTCAGGCCCAGCTGCTCGCGGATGGCCTGGATCTGCTCGGCGGACGCGTTCTGGCCGCCCAGAATTTCGGCCGGATCGCCGCCGAACCAGCGGAACAGGAAGAACACCAGCAGCACGACCCCCAGCAGGGTGGGGATCATTTGCCACAGGCGCCGCAAGAGATAAGCCGTCATGGCTGTCGGTCTCCAAATCGGACTGCCAGCCCTGGCGACGGCCAGAGCTCGTGAGGGGACCCGGCGGCGGGCGCTGGCCGCTCGGACTTCGGGCGCAGTCTAGTGCAGGCCCCGCGCCCTGCCCATGCCGGTTTATGCGGAGGCGATGCCGGATTATTCCTAGGGGAATTCCAGGGCGCCCCTGCGCCTTTACGCGTCACAATCGCCAGCCCGTGCCGGGCTTGGCTGCCGGCAGGACGGTTCTCGAGGGATGCCAAGAATGCGTGCTGTTGTCGTTGTTGCTCTCCTGCTGGGTGCCCTGGGCGCGCCGGCGCAAGCCCAGGCGCCCGGCCCGTCGTCGGCACCGGCACCTGCCGAGCCCACGCCGCCCGAGGGCGTCGCCCCGAAGAAAGTGCTGCGCTACGCCATCCGCATCGCCGAGACCGGCTTTGACCCGGCGCAGGTCTCCGATCTGTATTCCCGCACCATCACCGCCGGCATCTTCGACGCCCCGCTGCGCTTCGACTACCTCGCCCGCCCGGTGCGCCTCAAGCCCGCCACCGCGCAGGCGCTGCCCGAAATCAGCGAGGACTTCAAAACCCTCACCTTCCGCATCAAGCCCGGCATCTACTTCGCGGACGACCCCGCCTTCAAGGGCCGCAAGCGCGAACTGACCGCGGCCGACTACATCTACTCGATCAAGCGCCACTACGACCCTGCCAACAAGAGCAGCAACCTCTACATCCTGGAGAACGCCCTGCTGCCGGGCCTCTCCGAGCTGCGCCAGGAAGCAATCAAGCGAAAGAAACCCTTCGACTACGACCGCGAGGTGGCCGCACTCAAGCTGCTGGACCGCTACACCTTCCAGGTCCGCACCGAGCTGGGCGACCCGCGCTTCGTCAACAACTTCGCCGACGCCATGCTGGGCGCGGTGGCCCGCGAGGTGGTCGAGGCCTATCCCGGAAAGACCATGGAGCATCCGGTGGGCACCGGCCCCTGGCGCCTGGCCGACTGGCGGCGCAGCTCCCTGATCGTGCTGGAGAAGAACCCCAATTTCCGGGACGTTTTCTACGAGGAAACACCTGACCCCGCCGACAGGCGCATGGTCGAGGCCGCCGCCCGACTCAAGGGCCGCAAGCTGCCCATGGTGGACCGGGTGGAGATCGCCGTCATCGAGGAAAACCAGCCGCGCTGGCTGTCCTTCCTGCGCAATGAGTTCGACCTGGTGGACGACGTGCCCCAGGAGTTCATGCCCCAGGTGATGCCCAAGAACAAGCTCGCGCCCAACCTCGCCAAGCGGGGCATGCAGGCGGTGCGCTATGCGCGGGCGGACCTCTACCTCTCCTACTTCAACATGGAAGACCCGGTGGTGGGCGGCTACACGCCGGACAAGGTCGCCCTGCGCCGCGCCATCGCCCTGGCCGTGGACCTGGACAAGGTGATCCGCCTGCCACGCCGCGGCCAGGCCATCCCGGCGCAGGGGCCTGTGCCGCCCGGCACCTTCGGCTACGACCCCGCCTTCCGCTCCGAGATGAGCCAGCACGACATCGGCCGCGCCCGTGCTCTGCTGGACCTCTACGGCTACGTGGACAAGGACGGCGACGGCTGGCGCGACCAGCCCGACGGGTCGCCCCTGGTCATCGAGTACACCACCGAGCCTGACGGCGAAAAGCGCGCACTGGCCGAACTCTGGCAGAAAGCGCTGGACGCCATCCAGGTGCGCCTCAAGTTCCGCTTCGGCAAGTGGCCGGAGAACCTCAAGGCGTCCAATGCCGGCAAGCTGCAGATGTGGGGCGTGGGCTGGAGTGCCACGGCGCCGGATGGTGACTCCTTCCTGGGCCTGGGCTATGGGCCCAACAAGGGCCAGTCCAACAAATCGCGCTTCGACCTGCCGGCCTACAACGCGATCTATGCCAAACAGAAGCGCCTGCCCAACGGCCCCGAGCGCCAGGCCCTCATGGCCGAGGCGCAACGCCTGCTGGTGGCCTACATGCCCTTCAAGGCCGAGGTGCACCGCATCTACACCGACATGGCCCAGCCCTGGGTCATCGGCTATGACCGCAACATCTACATGCGCGACTTCTGGGCCTTCGTGGACATCGACCTCGAACAGCAGGCCCGTGCCCGCCCCTGAGTCGGCCCGCCCATCCGTGACAACCCGCAGGCATGCCCCCCGGGGATCGGGGCGCTCTAGGGGTGAATACGTGCTCTTGGAAGCCAGGCCTTCCGCGACACTGCGCCCATGACTTTCCGCGCTCCAGCGGGCGGCCCCTCCCGCCGTGAACTCCTGGCCCTGGCCAGCCTGGGCAGCCTGGGCTTGCCGGTACAGGCCGTCCCCCAGCCTGGCACCCCGGCCGCAGGACCTGCCAAGGTCCTGCGCTATGCCTTCCGCGTCGCCGAGACCGGCTTCGACCCCGCTCGCATCAGCGACCTCTACTCACGCATCATCACCGCCCACATCTTCGAGGGCCTCTACACCTACGACCACCTGGCCCGCCCGGCCCGGCTCAAGCCCCTGGTGGCCGAGGGCATGCCGGAGGTTTCCGAGGACTTCCGCGTCTGGACCATGCGGGTGCGCCCCGGCATCTACTTCGCAGCCGACCCCGCCTTCAAGGGCCAGCGCCGCGAGCTGGTGGCCGAGGACTTCGTCTACAGCTGGAAGCGCTTCGCCGATCCGGAGCTGGCCTCGCCATCCTGGTCCGAGGTGGACGAACTGGGCATCCTGGGCCTGGCCGAGTACCGTGCCAGCCTGCTCCGGAGCAAGACGCCCTTCGACTACGACAGGCCCATCGAAGGCCTGCGCACCCTGGACCGCTACACCCTGCAGATCCGTCTCAAGGAAACGCGGCCGCGGCTGATGGAGGTCTTCGCCCAGATCGACACCTACGGCGCGGTGGCCCGAGAGGTGATCGAGGCCTATCCGGGCCAGGCCATGGAGCATCCGGTGGGCACCGGCCCCTTCGTGCTGAGCGCCTGGCGGCGCAGCTCCCTGATCACCCTGGACCGAAACCCGGGCTACCGCGAGCGCTACTACGACGCCCAGCCCGCCCCGGACGACAAGGAGGGTCAGGTCTTGCTAGCCCGCTACAAGGGCCGGCGCCTGCCCATGGTCGATCAGGTGCAGGTGGCCATCATCGAGGAGAACCAGCCGCGCTGGCTGTCCTTCCTCAACCGCCAGTTCGACTTCCTGGAGCGCACGCCCGAGGACTTCATCCAGCAGATCCTGCCCCAGGGCCGCCTCGCCCCCAACCTGGCACGCCAGGGCATCCAGGCCTACCGCGCCCTGCTGGCCGACGTGCTGTTCACCGTCTTCAACATGGACGACCCGGTGGTAGGCGGCTACACGCCGGCACGCGTGGCCCTGCGCCGCGCCATCGGCCTGGCCACGGACTGCCGGCGCGAGATCAGCCTGGCGCGCCGCGGCCAGGCCATTCCCGCGCAGTCGCCCTACATCCCGCACACCACGGCCTACGACCCCGACTACAAGAGCGAGATGGGCGACTTCGACCCCGCCCGCGCCAAGGCCCTGCTGGACCTCTACGGCTACCGAGACCGCGACGGCGACGGCTGGCGCGAGGACCCGGACGGCCGCCAGCTGGTGCTGGAAAGCCTCACCACGCCCGACGGCTTCCAGCGCCAGATCGACGAACTCTGGCAGAAGAACCTGGCCGCCGTGGGCCTGCGCGTGCAGTTCCGCACCGGCAAGTGGCCCGAGAACTTCAAGGCCCTGCGCGCCGGGCACTACATGATCTGGAGCCTGGCCCTCTCGGCCGCCAAGCCCGACTCACAGGACGCGCTGGCCAGCTTCCACAGCGGCCACATCGGCGCCTCCAATTTCGCACGCTTCCGCCTGGAGGCCATGGACCGCCTCTTCGACCAGGCCGGCGGCCTGCCCGACGGCCCGCAGCGCCAGGCCCTGTTCAGGGAAAGCAAGCGCCTGGCCACGGCCTACATGCCCTACAAGTACCGCGGCCACCGCTACGTCACCGACCTCGCCCAACCCTGGGTGCAAGGCTACCGGCGGCCGCTGTTCTGGCTGCACTGGTGGGAGTGCGTGGACATCGAGGGTGCGCCACCCGCGCCACCCGCCTGAGGCCGGCAGACTGGATTCAGGCCGACGGCGGCGTGAAGCGCAGGCCGCCCGCGATGCGGTTCCAGGCATTGATGTGCCCGATGGCGGCGGTCAGGTTGGCGATCTCCGCGGCACTGAACTGCACCTGCAGTGCGGCATAGGCGGCGTCTGTATCCGGACGCGAGGCCTGCAGCGTCAGCACCTCGGCCCAGGCCAGGGCGGCCCGCTCGCGGGGCGCGAAGGCGGGCGAGTCCGACCAGCAGGCGAGTTGGTCCAGCTGCAGAGCGGGCAGGCCCAGCTTGCGGCCCAGGTTCAGGTGGTACTGCAGGCAGAAGGCGCAGCCATTGATCTGGGAGACACGTACCTTGAGCAGTTCGCTGAGGCCCTTGTCCAGGCCCGAGGCGTCCACGGCGCGGCCCAGTTCGCGCAGGGCCAGCACCACGCCGCCGGCGTCCTTCTCGAAGGCCGCCCAGTCCAGGCGCGGCTCCACCGCATGTACTTCACTCATGGCATCCATCCCGCCGAACGACCGGCGCGGGGCGGACTATAGGCAGTCGCCAGGCCGCGCCAGCACGGATTCAATGAATCGGGCCTTCGCCGCACGATAAGCGTCCTCGCCCTGCTCCCAGTGCGCCCGCTTGACGGCGTCGTAGGCAGCGACCAGGGCCGGCTCGCGGCGCAGGGCGTCGCGAAAGCGCAGGAAGTCCTCGAAGGGCGAGCCCTGCGCCACGAGCTGCAGGGCCAGGTCATGCCCCTGCGCCCAGTCCGGCGGCGCCAGCAGCATGCACAGCGCGGGCGTGCGCAGGGTGTCCTGTTTGATCTCGAAGCCCGCGCCGCACAGCAGGTCCACCACCTGGGCATGCATCTCGGGCGGCACGATCACGCAGATGTCCAGGTCACCCTTGGAGCAGGCGCCGGGAATGGAGGAGGCGCCCACATGCTCCACGCGGGCCATCGGCAGCAATGTCTGGAGCGCAGCGGCACTGCGGTCAAACAAGGCCTGCATGGCTGGCTGGTAGTCGGCGGCGGCCAGAAGGGGCATGACGGGGCGGGCAGGGAGCGGCGAAGGCCCGAGTGTCTCAAAGCCCCACGGAGACCCGGATGCTTGCAACTTCGCACGATCGTGCTAAATTGCTGACATGAAAGCCAAGACCGAGCGCAGCGAGCTGACCCAGACCGCCATCGTGGACATGGCGCTGGAGATGGCCGCACTGGAAGGCCTGGAGAGCCTGTCCATCGGCGAGATCGCCAAGCGCCTGAACCTGTCCAAGAGCGGCGTGTTCTCGCGCATCGGCTCCCGGGAGGCCCTGCAGAAGGCGGTGCTGGACGAGTTCGACCGCCGCTTCCAGCAGGACATCCTCGTGCCCGCCCTGCGCGAGCCTCGCGGCCTGCCACGCTTGGACGCCATCATGCGCGCCTGGCTGGCCCGGGCCTGCCAGGCCGGCCATCGCGGCAGCTGCCTCTATGCCGCAGGCGCCTTCGAGTTCGATGACCGCGAGGGCCCCTTGCGCGACCTGCTGCTGGCCGGCGTCAAGCGCTGGCGCCAGGTGCTCAGGCGCAGCGTGCTGCAGGCCGTGGAATGCGGCCACCTGCATGCAGACCTGGACCCCGACCAGCTGGTCTTCGACCTTGACGCTGTTTTCACCGCCGTCGTGCGTGAAACCCGCTTTCTGCGCGACCCCCTGGCCGCCGAGCGCGGCTGGAATGCCTACCAGCGCCTGATGCAGGGCCTGCGCCCCGCCCACCCCTGAGCCGCCTCGCCACCTCATGAAGCCCGCTTCATTTACCCCAACTTCGCACGATCGTGCGAAATACACCGAAAGGCCATCATCATGTTCAGCCCTCTTCTGATCCTCGCCCTGTGCGGGCTGGCCGGCCTCCTGTGGCGGGGCTGGCAAGGCCTGCTACGCCTTTGGCGCGCCATACCTTCCCGCAACCGCGATTTCTTTCTGGGGTGAGCCCATGAGCGAGCTTCGCCAGACCCGTCCCGCCGTCGATCGCTTCTATGCCCAGGGCCGTGTGCTGCAAGGCCTGCGCCTGAGCCTAGCGCTGCTGCAGCGCCATGCACCCGCCCAGGCAGCGCGGCTGGCCCTGCGTCTCTTCGACACCCCCCTGCCGCCGCGCCTGCTGCAGCACCGTCCTCCGATGGCGCCTTGGCAAGGACTGACCCTGCCCTTCGAGACCCGCCGCCTGCAGCTGTGGCACCGGCCGGACGGCGCGCAGCGCCCGCGCGTGCTGCTGCTGCATGGCTGGAGCGGGCAGGCCACGCAGCTGCGTGGCCTGGCCCAGGCCTGCTGGAACGCTGGGCTGTCACCCTATGTGCTGGACTGGCCGGCCCACGGCCATAGCAGCGGCTGGCGCACCGACATCGCCCAGTGGCAGCGCGCCCTGCAGGTGCTGACTGTCGAGCAGGGGCCCTGGGTGGGGATTGCCGCCCATTCCATCGGCGCCCTGGCTGCCGCTCACGGCGTTGCCCGCGGCTTGCCGGTGCAGCGCCTGGCGCTGCTGGCCTGCTCGGCGCCGCCCCGTCATCTGCTGGAGGGCTTTGTGGCCAGCTTTGGTCTTGGCACGGCCGTGCGGGAACGCCTGCGCCAGGCTTTGGAAGCGCGCGCACGGCCGGGTCTGGCCGGCTTCGAACCGGCCTGGCTGGGCCAGCATCTGCAGTTGCCCGTGCTGCTGGTGCATGACCGCCAGGACCGCGCCGTGCCGGCCGCCTACAGCGAAGCCTTGGCCGCAGCCCTGCCGCAGGCAACGCTGCGGCTCACCGAGGGCCTGGGCCACCGCCGCCTCCTCGATGACGCGAGCGTTCAGCAACAGGTGGCCGCCTGGCTGGCCGCAGCCGCCTGATCGCCGGGCTCCGCTGATATATCCCCAGCATGAATCCAAGGCCCACCGCCAAAATCGTTACAAAATGTGCAACTTTCCGCGGCGGGGGTCACCCCATATAGGGATATAGCCCGAGCCAGGGGCGCTCCCCCGCTCACTACACTGCGCGCACAGGTGCCGGAAGCCATGCTCCCCTGAATCAGGGGGCCGGGAAATTCCGAGCTTCAGAAGTCAAAAGCAGCCTGAGAGGAGCGCGCTGTGAGCTGGATCCCCCAATGGCGTGAGGTCGCCGCCCTGGACGGGCAGGCCGTCGCACCCGACGAACGCCTGGCCTGGCCACAGACCATCGCCCTGGGCCTCCAGCACGTGGTGGCCATGTTCGGCGCCACCGTGCTGGCACCCCTGCTGATGGGTTTCGACCCCAATGTCGCCATCCTCATGAGCGGCATCGGCACCCTGCTCTTCTTCTTCATGGTGGGCGGACGCGTGCCCAGCTTTCTGGGCTCCAGCTTTGCCTTCATCGGCGTGGTGATCAGCGCCACGGGCTATGGCGGCAGCGGACCCAATGCCCAGATCGGCCTGGCCCTGGGTGGCATCGTGGCCTGCGGCGCCCTCTATTTCCTGATCGGTGCCCTGGTCCAGCGGCTGGGCACGGGCTGGGTCGAGCGGCTGATGCCGCCGGTGGTGACCGGCGCGATCGTGGCCGTGATCGGTCTGAACCTGGCCAGCGTGCCCATCAAGAACATGGCGCCCACGCCCTTTGACGCCTGGGTTCAGGCCCTGACCTTTCTCTGCGTGGCCCTGGTCGCCGTGCGCAGCCGCGGCCTGCTGCAGCGCCTGCTGATCCTGGCGGGCCTGCTGATCGCCAGCGCGCTGTACGCCCTGCTCACCAATGGCCTGGGCCTGGGCAAGCCCATGGACTTCAGCGCTGTCGCGCAGGCCGCCTGGTTCGGCCTGCCGCACTTCGCGAGCCCGCGCTTCGAGGCCGGCGCCATGCTGCTGATCGCGCCGGTGGCACTGATCCTGGTGGCCGAAAACCTGGGCCACCTCAAGGCCGTGGGCGCCATGACCGGCCGCGACATCGACCGCGACATGGGCCGCGCCTTCATGGGCGACGGTCTGGCCACCATGCTCAGCGGTGCGGCCGGCGGCACGGGGGTCACCACCTACGCCGAGAACATCGGCGTGATGGCCGCCAACCGCATCTACTCCAGCGCCGTCTTCGTGGTGGCGGGCCTGCTGGCTGTCGTACTGGGTTTCTCGCCCAAGTTCGGCGCCCTGATCCAGACCATCCCGCTGCCGGTGATGGGCGGCGTGAGCATCGTGGTCTTCGGCCTGATCGCGGTGGCTGGCGCCAAGATCTGGGTCGACAACCGCGTGGACTTCAGCCAGCAACGCAACCTGATGCTGGCCGCGATCACCCTGATCCTGGGCACCGGGGACTACACCCTGCGCATGGGCGGCTTTGCCTTGGGCGGCATCGGCACCGCGACCTTCGGCGCCCTGCTGCTGAACCTGCTGCTGGCGCCAGGCCGCCCGAGGCAATGAATGGCGATGTCTGCGTACTTTTTTGACTAAAACGCGATGCCGGCCCTCGTCGAAGTCCTGCACTCAGCGTCAAATCGACTCAACGCCCAGTCGATGAGAACACGCTCACGCTCTGCCCCCCCGCGCTGGCGCCTTGGCCTGGCGACGGGTCTTCTCGTGCTCGGGCTGGCCGCCTGCCAGCCGGACGGCCGCCCGGCCTCGCCGGCCGACGCCCCCTCGCCCGAGCTGCTGGCCCGCCTGGACGAGATGGAACTCACCATCCGCATGCATCCGCGCCAGACGGACGACGAGCTGCGCGACATGGCCGCCAAGCTTCCGCCCGGCAGCGCTGCCCGGCTGGAAGTGCTGGGCCTGCGCGCAGTGGTCGTGGCACGGGTCGACGAAGCCGAGCGCTACGAAGAGCTGCGCCAGCAGCTGGAGCAGTGGCCGGGCCGCGAAGATCCGCGCATCGCCACCACGGTGCGGCTGACCCTGGCCGTGATCGAGGCCCGCCGCGCGGCACTGTCGGGCCAGGGCCAGAAGCTCAAGAAGATCCTGTCGGTCCTGGACAAGCTCGACGAGGCCGGCCAGCCCCCGCGCCTGCTGCTGACGCTGTATTCGATGCAGGCGGGCATGTTCACCGACCAGGGCGAGTTCGACCGCGCCCTGCGCGCCGCCCACCGGGTCCTGGAGCTGTCTGACGGGCCGGCCGCGTCCCCCTCGCGCCGCGTGTTCGCGCGCCTGCAGCTGGCCGGCACCTATGCCGCTGCCCAGCAGTTCGAGCAGGCGGTGAAGGCGCAGGAAGAGGCGGAGCAGCTCGCGGCCAATGACAAGAACCCGCTGATGCGCTACTTCATCGAGGTCAACCGCGGCTCCCTGTTCCAGGACCGCGATCGCGCCATTACCGAGCGGTCCTCGCAGGCCGCCCTGGACGCGGCGCGCGAGACCGGCCTCGAAGACCTGATCTCCAATGCCCTGGCCAACCGTGCCGACGACTTCCTTCGCAAGCGGGAGTGGGCCGGCGCCATTGCCCTGACCACCGAGGCCATACGCCTGGCGCAGAAGCGCAAGGACGGATTCGCGGAATCGCTGGCGCGGCACAACCTGGGCATTGCGCTGATGCACACCGGGCAGGTGGCCCAGGGCCGGCAGGAGGTGGAGACCGGCTTCAAGTTGGCCAACGATGCCGGCTCCGCAACCGGCATGGACGCCCTGTACGAGGAGTACGGCCGCGCCCTGCAGGACGTAGGCCTGACTCAGGAAGCCGTTCAAGCCTACCTGCAGGAGCGCCAGTACCGCCGCCAGCTCTATCGCGACGATCTGCGCAAGACCGTGCTGGAAGCCCAGGAAGCCCTGGAGGCCGACCGCCGCAGCCGCGAATTCGAGCTGCTCAACCGCGACATGAGCCTCAAGAACGAGCAGCTGCGCGCCAGCCAGCTGGAATTCCGCCTGTGGCTGTTGATGGGTGGCTGCGTGCTGGCCGCTGGGGCGCTGCTGCTGCTGGCCTACCGCCGCGTGCGCCGGACCAATATGGCGCTGCAAAGCACGAATGAACGGCTCAAGGTGCAAAGCGAGCGCGACCCGCTCACCGGCCTGGCCAACCGCCGCCACTTCCAGGCAGCCATCCGCCAGCGCGAGGAGCAGGACCTGCTGCGCGGGAGCCTGTTCCTGATCGACATCGACCACTTCAAGCGCATCAATGACCAGTACGGCCATGCCGCTGGCGACACCGTGCTGGTGGAGGTCTCACGCCGCCTGCGCCAGGCCCTGCGAGAGGATGACCTCGTGGTGCGCTGGGGCGGCGAGGAATTCCTCATCGTGATCAAGTCCTGCGACCCGGTCTTTGCCCAGCACCTGGGCCAGCGCCTGCTGGAGGCCATCGGCGGCCAGCCCGTGACCCACGAGCGCCACACGGTCCCTGTGACGGCCTCCATCGGCTTTGCCAGCCTGCCCATCGAGCCGCACAGCGTCTCGCTGCACTGGGAGCGCGCCATCGACATGGTCGACACCCTCATGTACATGGCCAAGGCCCACGGCCGCAACAAGGCCTATGGTCTGCAATGGGCCGATGCAGCGGACGGCGAGGGCCTGCTGCAGCTGGCTGAACAGATGGAAGCCGCCTGGCATGACGGCAAGGTCCGGCTCTCGACCCAGGCCGGCCCGGCCCAATGGACGGAGCCTCGCACATGAAGCGCCTGCTGCCCCTGCTGCTGGCACTGGCCGCCGGCCTCGTAGGCGGTGCGCCCGGGACCGCAGTCATCCCCGCGGCTGGCCCCCTGGCCGCGCCTGCGCCAAGCGGCGGCGGCGCGCCCAGCCGTACCGAGCTGCGCCGCGAGGCCTTGATGCTCACCCTGCTGGCCTATGACCACCCCGTGGAGGCGGCCAAGGCCCTGCGACCCATGGTCCAGCTGGCCGAATCCACGGGCGATGCCGCCCTCAAGGCCGAGTTGACCCTGACCCTGGCCGCGGCGCTGACCTCGGGTCAAGGTGCCAGCGAGGCCGAGGAACTGGCCCGCCAGCTGGACAAGGACTTCCCCGGCCATGCCCTGCTGATCCGTGCCATGGTGGCCGAAAGGCAGGACCATCCCCAGGCCGCCAGCGAACTGGCCCGCAAGGGCTTGGAGCTGCTGCATCCGCCCTGCCAGTGGGAACACAAGGAGAGCGAACTCAAGGACAGCGTGGAAGCCGGCTGCGATGCCAGTGCCACCTGGCTGGGCCTGCGCCTGCTGGCCTTGAGCCAGGAAGCCACAGGGGCCGGCGCCAGCGCCATCACGGTGCTCGAACGCCATGTCACCCTGGCGCGGCTGCTCAAGCTGCCCGGCCTGCTGGCCCTGAGCCTGGGCCGCCTGGCCGTGGCCGAGCACCAGCAGGACCAGGTCGAAGCCGGCCGGCAGCACCTGGCCCAGGCTCTGCAGGCAGCCCAGGCGGACCTGCCGACCCTGGCCCGCATCAAGGTCTACGAAGGCGGCATAGCCGTCGCCCGCAAGGACCGCAGCGGCCAGTTGCGCGCCCTGGAAGAAGCCGTGAGCCTGGCCCACAGCGCTGGCGCGCGCCGGGTGGAAGCCGTGGTGCGCAGCAATCTGGCGGACTTCTATCTGAGCGCCAAGCAAGCCGAGCGCGCCCTGGCCGCGGCCCGCCTGGCCCTGCCCGCGCTGGAGGAGTTCCAGGACCGCCGCATGGAGCGCATCGTGCGCCACAACATGAGCCTGGCCCTGATCCAGCTGCGCCAGTTCGATGCCGCACGCCAGGAGCGCCGCCGCCTGGACGCCATGCGACCGGACCTGGTCGGTGCCGCGGAACGCAGCCATGAGCTGGAAGAGCTGGCCGACGCCTGGACCGAGGCCGGCCAGTGGGCCGAGGCCCTCAAGGCCCTGGTCGCCGAGCGCGAACAGAGCCAGCAGCTGCAGGAGGCCTCCCGCAAGGCCCAGCTGGACGAACTCAAGCTGCGCTATGACAGCGACCGCAAGAGCGCCGAGCTGACCCTGCTGCAGCGCGACGGCGAACTCAAGGCGCGCCAAGTCTCCAACAGCGTGCTGGCCCAGCGCGTGGGCATGGCCCTGGCCCTGCTGACGGCCCTGCTGCTGCCCCTGCTGGTGATGATGCTGACGAAGGTGCGCCAGGCCAACCGCCAGCTCAAGGCCAACGAGGCCCTGCTGCGCGCCCAGAGCGAGCGCGACCCGCTGACCAACCTCGCCAACCGCCGCCACTTCATGGCGGTGATGGAGCAGCATGCCGCCAACACCTTCAACGGCGCGCTGCTCATGGTGGACATCGATCACTTCAAGCACGTCAACGATGAGCACGGCCACTCGGCCGGCGACGCGGTGATCTGCGAGGTGTCCCGCCGCATCAGCCAGGCCGTGCGCGAGGAAGACCTCGTGGTGCGTTGGGGCGGAGAAGAGTTCCTGGTCTTCGTGCCCGGCGTACCGCCGGCACAGCTGCAGCAGATGGCCGAGCGCATCCTCTTCGCCGTGGGCGGCGAGACCGTGCAGACGCCCGACGGCCCCCTGCATGTGACGGTCTCGGTCGGCTTTGCGCATTTCCCGCTGCCGCCCACGGGCCTCTCCCTGCACTGGGAGCAGGCCGTCAACTGGGCCGACATGGTGCTCTACACCGCCAAGGCCCAGGGCCGCAACCGCGCCATTGGCATCGCCACCATCGATGCCCACGACACAGAGGCCCTGACGCAGATCCAGGCCGACTTCGACGCGGCCTGCATCTCCTCCCGCGTGCAGCTGCTGCAGGTACTGGGCCCGACAGCGCCATAGCCGGCATGGGGGCTGCCGCTGCGGCCCCGCGCCTATACTGCCCGGGCTCATGCAGGAGCCGCCATGCCTCACCCCCAGATCCAGGCCCAGATCCATGCCTTCTTCGACGCGGCCACCCACACCGTGAGCTATGTGGTGGCCGACCAGGCCAGCCGGCGCTGCGCCATCATCGACCCCGTGCTGGACTACGACCCCAAGTCCGGCCGCAGCAGCGAGCTCAGCGCCGATCTCATCGTGGCCTGGGTGCATGAACAGGGGCTCACCGTGGACTGGCTGCTGGAGACGCACTGCCACGCTGACCACCTCAGCGCAGCGCCCTACCTGAAGCAGCGCCTGGGCGGACGCCTGGGCATTGGCGCCCGCATCACCGAGGTCCAGCAGGTCTTCCGCCAGTTGTTCAACGACCCTGGCATTCCCGTCGACGGCAGCCCTTTTGACCGGCTCTTCGAGGACGGCGACCGCTTCGCCATCGGCGAGCTGGAGGTCGAGGTGCTGCACACGCCCGGCCACACGCCCGCCTGCATCAGCTACAAGGTCGGTGACGATGTCTTCATCGGCGACACCCTCTTCATGCCCGACTACGGCAGCGCCCGCTGCGACTTCCCCGGCGGGGACGCCGCCACGCTCTACCGCTCCGTGCAACGCCTGCTGAGCCTGCCCGGGCACACACGCCTGCATCTATGCCACGACTACCCGCCGGCCAGCCGCCCGGCCTGCTGGGTCAGCACGGTGGCCGAACAGCGTGCCCACAACGTGCACCTGCACCAGGGCGTCAGCGAGGCCGCCTTCATTGCCATGCGCCAGGCCCGCGACCGCAGCCTGGCCATGCCCCTGCTGCTGCTGCCCTCCGTGCAGGTCAATGTGCGAGCCGGGCAGCTGCCGGCGGCCGAGGCCAACGGCATCCATTACCTGAAGATTCCCCTCAACGCCCTGTGAAACCGCTACAGGCCTTGCTTGCCTACGCCCGAGGCCACTGGAGAGACGACCTGGTGGCCGCGGCGGTGGTCAGCGTGCTGTTGATCCCACAGAGCCTGGCCTATGCCGTGCTGGCCGGCCTGCCCGCCGAGGTGGGCATCTACGCCAGCCTGCTGCCCCTGCTGGCCTATGCCCTGCTGGGCTCCAGTCCCTATCTGGGCGTAGGCCCCGTGGCCATCGTCGCGCTGATGGTGGCCCAGGCCACGGCCGCCGCTCCGGCGGGCTACAGCGCCAGCCAGGCCGCCCTGGTGCTCGCCGCCGAGTCGGCCCTGCTGATGGCTGCGGCAGCCGCCCTGCGCCTGGATGCGCTGGCGGCATTGATGAGCGTGCCGGTGCTGCATGGCTTCGAGACCGGCGCCACGCTGGCCATTGCGCTGAGCCAACTGCCCGCCCTGTTGGGCAGCCCCGCCCAAGGCTCCGAGCTGCCTGCCCTGATCAGCAGTGCGGCGGACAGCGGCTGGCGCTGGCACGCGCCCACCCTGGGTTTCGGCCTGGCGGCGGTGCTGCTGCTGCTGCTGGGCCGGCGCCTGCTGCACGGGCTCTGGGCACGGCTGGCGCCCCTGGCCGTCCTGCTGCTGACCCTGGGCATGGCCTGGCTGGTGCAGGCCCGGGGCCTGGGCGTGCCCCTGGTGGGCGAGCTGCCGGCGCTGCATCCGCGTCTGCAATGGCCACCGCTGGACCCCGCCCTGTGGCTGGCCCTGCTGCCCGGCGCGCTGCTGATCGCACTCATCGCCTACGTCAGCAGCCTGGTCGTCGCCGAGGCCCTGGCGCGACGCCGTGGCGAGCGGGTGGACCCGCGGCGCGAGCTGATGGGCCTGGCCGGCGCCAACCTCGCCGCGGCCTTCAGCGCGGGCATGCCGGTGGCCGGCAGCTTCTCGCGCAGCGCCCTGCTGTACGAGGCCGGGAGCCGCAGTCGCATGAGCAGCGTCATGGCAGCCCTGCTGATGGGCGCCGCCGCCCTGAGCCTGGCGCCCGCCCTGGCCTGGCTGCCGCGCAGCGTGCTGGCGGCCAGCATCCTCGTGGCGGTGCTCTCGGGCCTGCAATGGCGGCCCTATCTGGAAGCCTGGCGCTATGCCCGGGGCGAAGGCCTGCTGATGTTGGCCGTGACCCTGCTGGTACTCAACGTCAGCGTGGCTGCGGCCCTGGGTCTGGGCGTGCTGGGCTCCATCGCCCTGCTGCTGCAGCGCACGGCGCGCCCGCATGTGGCCCTGGTAGGCCGGGTGCCCGGCACTGAGCACTACCGCAACGTCGACCGCCATGAGGTCGAGTGCCTGCCCGAGGTGATGGGCCTGCGCATCGACGAGAGCCTGCTCTTCACCAACGCCCGCAGCCTGGCCGACGTGGTCCAGGCCCAGCTCGCGCTGCACCCGGGCACCCGTCGCGTGGTGCTGCAGATGTCGCCGGTCAACAGCATCGACTACAGCGGCCTGGAAGCCCTGCGTGAGCTGCATGAGAGCCTGCTGCGCCAGGGCGTGCGCCTGGACCTGAGCGAGCTCAAGGGCCCCGTGCTGGACCGCCTGCGCGCTGCATGCTGGGAGCGCTGGTTCCGCGGCCAGGTCCACCTGAGCCATCACCAGGGCATGACGGCCGGGCAGACCCAGGACTGGATCAGCCCCTGAGCCAGCCGGCCCGCCTCATGCCGACTCGGACATCGCCAGGCGAACGCCGAAAGCCAGGAAGAGGGCGCCCATGCTGCGATTCAGCAGGCTCAGCAATGCCGCGGGCACGCGGATGCGCCGGCTCGCACCGGCAGTGAACCAGGCCAGCGCATGGCACCACAGCATGCCATTGAGATTGAAGATCAGACCCAGCAGCACGAAGGCCAAGCCCTTGTGCGGCGCCTCCGCGCTGATGAACTGGGGCACGAAGGCCAGGAAGAAAAGCGCCACCTTGGGATTGAGCACATTGGTCAGCAGGCCCTGGCGGAAGACGGCCCACAGCGCCAGCGCTGCCGGGCGCGGTGTCGCTTCGCCCGCGTCTGGCGCGGCCGCCGGACGGCGCTGCCACAGCATGCCCAGCCCCAGCCAGACGAGGTAGGCGGCGCCCAACAGCTTGACCACGACAAAGGCCGTGGCCGAGGCCGCCAGGAGGGCCGAGAGCCCCAGGGCTCCGGCGAGCACATGGACCAGCGTGCCGGTGCCTATGCCCAGTGCCGCTGCCGAGCCCGCGCGCCAGCCCTGGGTGGCACTGCGGCTCATGATCAGCAGCGAATCCGGCCCCGGCGTGATGTTGAGCAGCAGACCCGAGACGATGAAAAGGCCCAGATCGTGGATACCGAGACTGGTGGCAAGCATGGCTGGCTCCTGGAAACAGCCAGCATAGCCCAGCGGCCGGGCCCACCTGTTCGACGGGGGGCGTGTTGTGCCTGCTGGTCAGTGGCGCGGGCATTCGTTACCCTGGGGGCTGATGGCTGCAGAGGTTGACGCGTGACTTCATGGCTTGCGAGTCTGGAATGGAAGGCTGCCCGGCTGGCCTTGGCCGGGATGGCGGCTGCCCTTCTGCCCATGCTCGCGTCCCCGGCCTCCCTGCAGGCGCTGCCTTTCACGGCGCTCAACTCCGGCAACGGCCTGCCCAGCGATGCAGTCATGGTCAGCTTCCAGGACCAGCGCGGCTTCGTCTGGCTGGGCACCACCAGCGGGCTGGCCCGCTTCGATGGCCGCCACGTCCAGGCCTTCGCGGCACGCCCCGAGCAGCCGGATACCCTCAGCCATCCCTTCATCCATGCCTTGCTGGACGACGGCCAGGGCAGCCTGTGGGTGGGCACCAGCGACGGCGTGGACCGGCTGGAGCTGGCCACCGAGAAGATCCATCGCCTGACGCTGCCGCCCGGCCTGGCCCTCCAGCAGCGCCGCGTGGTGGGCATCGCGCCGCGCTCGGGCACACAGCTGTGGACAGCCCTGGCCGGCGGCCTGTACCTGCTGGACCGGCAAAGCGAGCAGTTCAGCCGCTGGGATCCGCCAGCCGACCTGCCCGCGCCCACGGGCCGGGTGCGCGCCTTCCAGGGTGACGGGCAGGGCGGTGCCTGGTTTGCCCAGGACGGCTGGGTGCTTCATGTGGACGCCCGGGGCCAGCTTCGCCATCGCTTGCAGGTCGCATCCCATCCCATGGCGCAGGGCCGCCCCGCTGCGGAGCTGCTGCCCCGCAGTCTGCTGCTGGATCAGGGCGGCCGGCTGTGGGTAGGCCTCAGCGGCGGCATCCAGGTCTGGGCCCTGGATGCCGACGGGCGCACAGGCCACCCCGATACCAGGCTGTCCACGCTGGCGCTGCCGCGCAGCACGGTCTTCGCCCTGGTGCAGGACCGCGAAGGCGGCGTCTGGATAGGCATGGGCGACCACCAGGGCCTCTTCCAGTGGCGGGACGACGGCCAGGGCCTGCGCCGCTACCGGCATCAGCCCGCCGTGCCTGACAGCCTGGCCTCGGACAGCGTGGCCTCGCTGATGATTGACCGTGACGGCGTGCTGTGGGCGGGCAGCTGGGGCAAGGGCGTGAGCCTGGCCGATCTGCGCTCCGGCGGATTTCTCCGCTATCACCATGTGCCCGGCGACGACTACAGCCTGAGCGGCGACTCGCCCATGGCCTTCGCCCCGGACGATGCCGAGCATCTCTGGGTGGGCATCTACGGCGGCGGTCTCAACCGCCTGCACCTGGCCAGCGGCGACGTGGAGCGCATACCGCCCGCCCAATTGCCTCTGCGCAACATCAAAACCCTCCTGCGTGACCGCGACGGCCTGCTGTGGGTCGGCGGTGACGGCGGCTTGGTGCGCTACAACACCCGCCAGCGGCGCAGCCAGGTCGTCGCGCTTCAGGCCCGCTCGCCGGCCGAGGGCTCCATCAGCGCTCTGGTGCAGGACCGGCAAGGCCGGCTGTGGGCCAGCAGTGCCGCGGGGCTCTACCGCATCGAAGCCGGCGAGCTGCAGGCGCGCCGCTACAGCGCCCGGCCCGGCGTGGCCCATGCCCTGCAGCACGACACCATCGACTGCCTGCTGGAAGACCGCGAGGGCCGGCTGTGGATAGGCACCAAGGGCGGGCTCTACCTGCACCGGCCCGAGACCGACGACTTCGAATTCGTGCTGGCCCCCGACGAGACCCTGCGCCAGCCCGAGAAGCTGGCCGTGCACGCCCTGCGCCAGGATGCGCGCGGACGGCTCTGGCTGGCCAGCAACCAGGGCGTGCACGAGCTGCGCCAGGAGGCAGCGGGCTGGCGGCTGCGGGACTGGTCCGGCACGCCGGGCCTGGGCCGCGGCTCCTACGAGGCGCTGCAGGACAGCCTGGACGGCGAGATCTGGCTGGGTGCCGAGGACGGTCTGGTGCAGCTGCTGCCCGACCAGCAGCGTGCCCGCCGCTATCCCGGCCGCTCGCGCTTTGGCGGCGGCATCAACTTCGGCGCGGCGGCACGTGGGCCGGATGGCAGCCTCTTCTTCGGCAGCACGGGCGTGATCCGTTTCCATCCCGGCCAGTTGCGCGACAACCCCCAGGCGCCCAGCGTGGTGCTGTCGGACCTGCGCCTGTACAACCAGAGCCTGCTGCCAGACGCCGGCGCTGCCAGCCGCGCGCAGGGCGTGGGCTCCAGCGCCAGCCTCAGCCTGCGCGATGTGGGCATCACCGGGCCCCTGCACGCGGCGCGCCGCATGCAGCTGGGCCACGAGGAGGCCATGGTCAGCTTCGAGCTCTCGGCCCTGCATTTCGCCGACCCGCGCCGCAACCGCTATGCCTGGTTCCTCGAAGGCTTCGACCGGGACTGGATCCAGGGCCGGGGCGAGCAGGCCATGGCCACGTACACCAACCTCGACCCCGGCCGCTACCGGCTGCTGGCGCGTGCAGCCAATCCTGACGGCGTGTGGAGCCAGGCCCAGGCCCTGATCGAGATCGAGGTCCTGCCGCCTTTCTGGCGCACCTGGTGGTGGCGCAGCGCCGTGATGCTGACGCTGCTGGCCCTGATGGCCTGGGCCTATCGCTGGCGCACCGCGACGCTGCATGCAGCCCGCTTGCGCCTGGAAGCCAAGGTGGCCCAGCGCACAGAAGAGGTGGTGGAGCAGGGCCGGCAGCTGCAGATCGAGAAGCAGCAGGCCGATGCTCAACGCGAGGCTGCGGAGAAGGCGCGGCGCAGCATCACCCTGCTCAGCGAAATCGGCCGCGACATCACCGCCACGCGCGACCTCCCCACCATCCAGCAGACGCTGTATGCCCATGTCAGCGAGCTGATGAATGCCAATGTGTTCGGCGTAGGCCGGGTGAACTGGGACGTCGGCGTGATCGACTTCGACTTCGTGATGCAGGACGGCCAGCCCTTCATGCCCTACCAGCGCAGCCTCGCGGCCCAGGACCAGCCCTCCACCCAGTGCGTGCTGGAGGCCCGCGAGCTGATGATCGACGAGTTCCCGCAGGACATCCGCCGCCTGGACAGCCATGTGCGCCAGCTCAGCGGGCAGGAGGACACGCGACTGGCTGACGGCCGGCCGGTCAAGAAGGCGCGCTCCGGCCTCTACGTGCCCATGCAGCTCAAGGGTCGGGTGATGGGCGTGATCGCCGTGCTCAGCGAGGTGCCCAAGGCCTTCGGACTGGCTGACCTGGACATCCTGCGCACCCTGGGCGCCTATGCCGCGGTCGCCTACGACAATGCGGAGGCCTACCGGCGGCTGCAGCTCGCGCAGGACCGCCTGGTCGAGCAGGAAAAGCTCGCGGCCCTGGGCTCGCTGGTGGCTGGCGTGGCCCATGAGCTCAACACGCCCATCGGCAACAGCCTGCTGATGGCCAGCACCCTGCGCGATGCCAGCAAGGACTTCCTGCGGCGCGTCCAGGACGGCGGCCTGCGGCGCAGCGAGCTGCAGAGCTTCTGCGAGGGCAGCGAAGCCTCGACCTCGCTGCTGCTGCGCAGCCTGGAGCAGGCCGCCAACCTGATCGCCAGCTTCAAGCAGCTGGCCGTGGACCAGACCTCGGACCAGCGCCGCAGCTTCGACCTGGCCCAGACGGTCGAGGAGGTGGTGATGACGCTGTCCAGCCGCATCCGTCGCGAGGAGCACGAGATCAGCCTGCAGCTGCAGCCCGGCCTGCACATGGACAGCTTCCCCGGCCCCCTGGGCCAGGTGCTCAGCAACCTGGTGCTCAATGCCATGCTGCATGGCTTCGAGGGCTTCAAGGGCGGGCACATGCGGCTGCTGACCCAGGCCCAGGGGCCGGACCGCGTGCTGATCGAGTTCACGGACAACGGCGGCGGCATCCCGCCTGAGCACCTGCGCCGCATCTTCGAGCCCTTCTTCACCACCCGCCTGGGCCAGGGCGGCTCGGGGCTGGGGTTGCACATCTGCTACAACATCGTCCATACCCTGCTGGGCGGCAGCATCCGCGTGCAGAGCGTGATGGGTGAGGGCACGCGCTTCGTCATCGATCTGCCGCGGGTGGCACCCGTCGATGGCAAGCTCAGCCCCACCGGCCGTACCCTGCCCCTGGACGAGGGCTGGGAGCAGGGCGGCGGGGTCTGAGCGACCTGCCCAAGGAGAGGCCATGCACGTTCTTTTCGGCTACCCCGGTTCAGGCTCCGCGGCCATCGAATGCGCCCTGGCCCTGGCCGACCTGCCCTTCGAGCAGCGGCGGGCCGCGTCCTGGGACCCGCAGTCCGATCGCGAGGCGCTGGCCCGCGTGAACCCGCTGCAGCAGATCCCCACCCTGGTCCTGCCCGACGGCAGCGTGCTCAGCGAAAGCGCAGCCATCCTGATCCACCTGGGGCTGACCCACCCGGACTCCAGGCTGCTGCCGGCGGAGGTCTCGGCGCGTGCGCAGGCGATGCGCGGCCTGGTCTACATCGCGGCCAACTGCTATGCGGCCATCAGCATCAGCGACTACCCCGAGCGCTGGCTGCGCGATCCGGACCCCGGCAGCTGCGAGCGCCTGCGCGACGGCACGAAGGCGCGCCTGCACGCCCACTGGGACCTCTTCGCCGACACCTTCGGCGCGCTGCTGCCAGCGGCGGACGCCGGCCCGCAGCAGCGTCCCGATGCCCTGGCCCTGCTGGCCACCGTGGTGTCCCGATGGTCGGGCACCCGGGCGAGCCTGGCCCGGCAGCGGCCTGGCTTTCTGGCGCAGCTGCAGCGCATCGAGCGGCATGCGTCGGTGCGTGCCGTCTTCGAGCGGCACTGGCCAGCCCAGCCTTGAGCCCTTCCCCTGAAGCAAGCACCCGCATGGCCGATATCAGCAGCAGGACAGCGATGGCCCAGGAGCAAACGCCGTGAATTCCCAACCTGCCTATCCCGTCGAGGGCGGCTGCGACTGCCGTGCCGTGCGCTACCGCGTGCTCGGTGCCCCGCTGTTCGTGCACTGCTGCCACTGCCGCTGGTGCCAGCGCGAAAGCGGCAGCGCCTTCGCGCTCAATGCCCTGCTCGAGGCCGAGCGCGTCCAGACCCTGGGGCTGGAGCCCGAGTTGGTGGCCACGCCCTCGGAAAGCGGTGCAGGCCAGCAGATCGCCCGCTGCCCGAAATGCCGCGTTGCCGTCTGGAGCCATTACGCCGGTTCCGGCCCCCTGGTGAAGTTCCTGCGTGTGGGCACCCTGGACGACCCCGACCTCCTGCCGCCTGACATCCACATCTTCACCAGCAGCAAGCAGCCCTGGTTCCCCTTGCCGCCAGGCGCGGTGGCAGTGCCCGAGTACTATGACCGCAGCCGGTACTGGCCGGCGGACAGCCTGGCCCGCGCCGAGCTGCTGGTCCCCCGCATCAAGGCCTACCAGAAGGCCCTGTGGGGCGATCCGGACACCCTCGTCTGAAGCACACGCCCATGCATCCTGCCAAAGTCGACCGTCAGCGCCTGCGCCGCCTCACCGACCTGCCCAATATCGGACCAGCCATGGCGGCCGACCTGCTGCTGCTGGGCATCCAGCAGCCTGCGCAGCTGCAGGGCCGTGACCCCTACCAGCTCTACGAGGCCCTGTGCCAGCGCACCGGCCAGCGCCACGATCCCTGTGTGATCGACGTGTTCATCTCCGTCACCCGCTTCATGGACGGGGACGAGCCGCAGCCGTGGTGGGACTACACGGCGGAGCGCAAGGCGCGCCTGGCCAGGGGCTGAACCAGGGGCCGCGTCAGCGTGCCCGGCCGATCTGCAGGGCGGGCTCCCTGAACTTGTACAGGCGCGGGACGGCACCGAAGTCACTGCAGGGCATGGGGAAGGGACGGGCCTGCGACTCGTCGGCGACCAGCACCTGCCCCTGCTCCGTGCAGGATCGCCGGGCCGACTGCGCCGCCTGCAAGCCTTGATGGACAAAGTCAAAGCCATTCAGGCGTGCCACCGGGAACTTGTCGGGCCATGCAGCCTTGCACTGGCCCTGCGCGGTATCCAGGGTAAAGATGCCGCCATTCATATGAAAGCCGTAAGGGCCGGTGCACTGGCTGGCCAGCAGACTCATCAATGCACGGCTGCCCAGCTGGGAAGACACCTCGGTCGTCTCGTAGTCCTGCAAGGGCGCAGGCTCCAGCAGGCCTTGCAGGGCGGGCGAGGAGAGGGCGGTGTCCCAATCGATCCGGCTGTACAGCAGCTGCTCCAGAAGATCGACGACCTCCTGGCGCTGAGCGGGCGTCCTGCCGCGCGTGGCCGCCAGGAACTCGCGCCAGTCGTAGGGTCCGTCTCCCGCTTGCGTCAACGCCGCCCGCCATAGCTCGATGGGCTGGCGATCGTCCTGCATCGTGCCGGAGACCGCCCAGGAGGCCAGTGACAGCAGGACGAAGCCGCAGTCGTAAGGCACATCGCCACCCAGCGCTTCCTTCTCACGCAGCGTGGCGCCGGAACTCAGCAGGCACTGCCGCAGCGCGAGGTTCTGCCTGGCCAGGTAGGCCGTGTCATCCAGCTGGCCCAGTCGATGCTGGAGGCCGATGGCCACGGCGTCGGCCCCGCCTTCCAGCAGGAACACACCACCCTGCGAGCCCGGGCGCAAGCGCAGATTGTGGAGGTGGAAGGTCTCGTGCAGCACATAGGCCGAGAGCCTGCGCGCCAGGTCTGGCTGAACGTCGTCCCAGCCCTGGCCGTAAAAGCCCAGACGTATCAGGCCAGGACTGACATCGCCGCGCCAGGACGGCTTGCCCAGCCGTCCGCCCCCCATGGCCAGGATGCTGATGGGGCCTCCGGGCCGAGGCACCGAGGCCAGGTGCCGCCGCGCTTGGTCCAGCAGGCTGCGGACGCGCCGTATCAGCGGCTCGGGCAGCGATTGGTCCACGATCAGGGCGTCATCGCCATAGCGTTCGACCACGGGATGTCCCAGCAAGAAGTAACCGGGCGGGTCCTCTGAGCGCAGCTGGTGGAGCCCTACCTGCATCAGGCCTCCGCGGGCAGGCAGGCCTTCGAACTCGATCGTCGTGCGACCGAGGGATGGATCCAGCAGCAGGTAGTCGGTGTAGACCGCCAGCGCACGGCCGTCTTCCAAGGGCATCACGGGCGTGTAGGCCCGGTCGAACTGCCCATCCCTGACGGCCGTGGGGGAGATGCGCACCTCGAAAGACCGCTGTGGCTGCTCCCACTGCAGCACGTCCCCGGCATCGGAGAGACGCCCGGACCCCTGGATCTTCCAACTGGCCCGGCGCAGAACGCCGCCCGCCTTGAAGCGCAGGCAGGAGACGGCCTCAGGCAGCGCGTAGACCAGCTGCAGCTGCCCCTCCCGCAGGCTGACGCGAACGTCGGCATCGCCCACCGGGCGGGCTGTGCAGTCAGCCATGGCGGCGGCCGCCCCCGCGCACAGCAGCACCCCTGCGAGAAATCCTCTGTACAGCTTGCTCATTTCGCTCTCACCGCTCTCACTTCGCTTTCATTTCGCTCGATCCATCAGCGTCATCCATGTCGGGTGCCTCGATCGCATGGAGCGAAGCCCGGTTCCTGCCGGGGTGTCATGCCGTTTCATCTGCACGCAGCTCGGACCGCTGCCAAGCGGCCGATGGCGCGGCAGGGCCGGATCATGACCGTCAACGCAGGGCCGCCGCCAATTGCCTGTGCGATCAGCAAGCTCATCAGGCAAGTGGCCGCAGCGTCATAACATATCAGATGCTGGCCCTCAGCAGACCTTGCAGATGCCCTTCGTCGCGCGGTGCGCAAGTACACACGAGCGGTAAAAAAGAACGATGCAAGGGTGCAGCAGGGCGGCCTTCGATCAAGTCCGATCAAGCCCGATCACGCCCGATCATCACGCCCGATCAAGCGGCGCGAACACGCCCTTCGGATCCACGGACGCCTTGACGGCCTGCAGGCGTGCCAGTCCGGCTCCGTAGAAGGCCGGTGCGGACCGCTGGAGCAAGGTGCCCGGGTAGTTCACGTAGGCCCCGCCGCTGCTCCAGGGCTGCATGCGGTCGCGCATGCCCTGCGCCCACTGCTCGGCGCCGACCAGGCTGCCTTCCGCCGTGCCGGCGGGGTACTCGCAAAGGTACTGCGCACTGAACAGGGCCTGGCGGTGGACGAAGGCCGTGTCCTGCGGGGCCACGCGCGCGATGGCGCCGCCCATCAGGTTCAGCACCGCCACACCCGCGCCCTGGCGCGAGGCCACGCCGGCAGACAGGGCCGCCATGCCCGCGGTGTCCAGCGGCCTGTCGAAGAAGTCAGAGCTGGCTGTCATCGAGACACGGCCCAGCAGCCCACCGTCTCGCTGACTGGGCAGATGGCACTGCGGCAGGCTGTAGCCCTGGCAGGCGCCCATCATCACCGAGCCGTGGCTGCTGGCCTGCCACTGCTGGAACAGCGGGGCGCGACCGATGCGCTGCAGCAGGGCGGTCCAGTGGGGCTGCAGGGCGGCGGACTCACCCGCGGCCACGCCCCAGAGGCGGAACTGCGCGCTCCCGGCGGGCAGAACGAACTGGGACCAGATCGCGTCGGGCAGGCCCTGGGCGGGCCAGTCCTGCCAGGCGGCCAGGGCGGCGGGCAGGGCCTCGAGCGGGAAATCCGCCCCGAACTGCTGCAGCGGTCCGGTGGCATGGGTGCGCAGGCGCAGTTGCGTCACCACGCCAAAGTGCCCGCCGCCGCCGCCGCGCAGGGCCCAGAACAGGTCGGGATTGCGCTGAGCATCGCAGTCCAGCAGGCGGCCGTCGGCCGTCACCAGCTGCACGCCCAGGAGCTGGTCGCAGCCCAGGCCCTGGGAACGGTCGACGACGCCGAAGCCGCCACCCAGCGTGATGCCGGTGATGCCCACGCTGAGGCAGCTGCCCGAGGCCACGCAACGCCCCTGCGGGATCAGCGTGCCATAGACATCGGCCAGCGTGGCCCCGGCCCCGACCACCACCTCCTCGCCCTGCAGCTGCACGCTGCTCATGGGCCCGAGGTCGATCACCAGCCCCGAGCCAACGGACGACCCCACATAGCTGTGCCCACCGCTGCGCAGACTGAAAGGCAGACCCTGGCTCAAGGCGTGAGCCAGCCCCGCCTGCACGTCAGCCGCCACGGCACAGCGCAGCACAGCCTGGGGCAGGCGGTCGTCATAGCGGGCATTGGCGGCTCGGCGCCCCTGCTCGTAGGCCGCCTGGCCGGGCAGGAGCAGTTGCCCCTGGACCTGGCGGCCCAAGGCCTGCCATTCGGCGGGCATGGGGGTCGGTGTGGGGGTCGGGGAGCGGCTGCCCCCGCCACCGCCACAACCTGGCAGGAACAGGGCGGCGGCCGAAGCGGCGGCCCAGGTCAAGGTCTGGCGCCTTTGCATGGCATCTCCTCCTTTGTAGCCAATTTAATACCAGTCTAGTACCAACAAGGCATCTCATGCGGGGGTTAGACCCGAGGGTGTGCGACAGGGGACGTTTGCTATCGTCATGTCCGTTGCGGGGCCTGGCGTCCCGTCTGCCTGAGGAGGCCCCCTGCTGAAGTCCCTGGCCCTGGTCCTTGGCTGCTACGTGCTGTCGGTGCTGCTGGTCCTGGCCACCGACCCCTTGCTGTCGGCCCTGTTCCCCGGTGACTTCGTCGCCGGGCGCATCCCCTCCGAGACGGCGCTGCTGGCCAGCACCGGCCTGTTCATCGCCATTTCCGTGCTGTGCGCCTGGCTGTGCGCCCGCCATGCGCCGGGCCGCCCGGGCCGCCATGTGCTGTGGTTCATGGTGCTGGGCGAGCTGATGGGCATTGCGGCCACCGTGCCGAACTGGAGCAAGGGCTGGCCGCACTGGTATTGGCTGTCCTGGCTGCTGAGCTGGCCACTGAGCTGCTGGCTGGGCCTGTGGCTGGCGATGCGCAAGCGGGCGTGATCCGGACAGCCGTGCGCTGTGCGGCCGCAAGACCCGGTCGCGCTTGCTGCTGAGTCAACGCATGCCGTAGTCTGCGCGCCCATGAACAGCAGCGCCGCGCCCGACTCCCCACCCCGGCTCATCCCCGCCAGGCTGGATCGCCACGCCCCCGCACTGCTCACACTGAACACCGAGTACATGGCCTGGGTCTTCGCCGGCATCGCTCAGCACTTCGGCGCCCTGCCTGCCCCTCTGGCGGAACGCCCCGTGGCCGACTATGCCGCCGGCATGCTGGACAAGGTCTGCGGCGATGCGCCACCCGCCGGCTGCTTCTACCTGCTGGCCCTGCCGGGCCCGAGCGGCGAAGCTGAACGCTTCGTGGGCATGGGCGGCCTGCGCCGCCTGGACGCGCAGCGGGCGGAGATCAAGCGCGTCTACCTGCAGCCGGGCTGCCGCGGCCAGGGCCTGGCCACCGCACTGATGCAGCGTCTGCTGGCCGACGCCCGCGCCTTCGGCTACCGGGAGCTGTGCCTGGATTCCGCCCCCTTCATGCACGAGGCGCAGGCGCTCTATGCCCGCCTGGGCTTCCAGAACTGCCCGCCCTATGCCGGCACCGAGGTGCCGCAGCCGTTGCAGGGGCACTGGCGCTTCATGCGTCGCTCGCTCTAGATCACATCCAACCACAGGGAGCTTCCCATGATCGACCACACCGGCGTCGTCGTCAGTGACTTCGACCGCAGCAAGGCCTTCTACCGCGAGGCCCTGGCCCCCATCGGCTACCAGCTCCTGCTGGAGTTCTCGGCCGCCGTCACGGGCCACACGGACGTCGCCGGCTTCGGCGAGCCGCCCAAGCCCGATTTCTGGATCAGCCGCGGCACGCCCAACCAGCCGCCCATCCACATCGCCTTCCGGGTGGGGACGCGAGCCGAGGTGGACGCCTTCCACCACGCCGCCCTGCAGGCCGGCGGCACGGACAATGGCGCCCCGGGCCTGCGCCCGCACTACCACCCGGACTACTACGGCGCCTTCGTGCGCGACCCCGACGGCCACAACATCGAGGCCGTCTGCCATGCGCCGGAGCAGGGGGCGTGAGCCCGGTTCGCATCCGCCTGGCCGAGCGGTCGGATCTCGACCGCCTGGCCCCGCTGTTCAACGCCTACCGGCAGTTCTATCAGCAGCCGGACGACCTGGCCCTGGCCCGCAGCTTTCTGGACGAACGCCTGCGGCGCGGCGAGTCCGTGGTCCTGCTGGCCGAGGCTGAGGGAAAGGACGGGATGGTCCTGGGCTTCTGCCAGCTCTACCCCACCTTCTGCTCAGTGGAGGCTCAGCCCATCTTCAGCCTGTACGACCTTTTCGTGCAGCCCGAGGCCAGACGCCTGGGCGTGGGCCGGTCCCTGCTGCGCGCAGCCGAAGATCTGGCCCTGGAGCGGGGCGTGGCCAGGCTGGACCTGACCACTGCCCGCAGCAATGCCCGGGCGCAGGCCCTGTACGAATCCGAGGGCTGGGTGCTGGACCAGGTCTTCCTGGCCTACCAGCGATATCCCGGCACGCCCAGGCCGATGCTGCAACAAGCGTAACGCGCCCAGGGTCTGTCTTCAGGGGCGGGGCTGCGCACAATCCGCAGCCTCGCAGCCCCACTCGAAGGCCCCATGACCCCGCACCGCGCCACAAACCGCGCCCCCGGCCTGGACACCTTGCGTGCCATGGCCATCCTGCTCGTCTTCTGCTTCCACTACCGCGTCTTCGTCAACAGTGCACCGGATCTCGGCTGGCTGTCGAATGTCGGATGGAGTGGGGTGGACCTCTTCTTCGTGCTGAGCGGCTACCTGATCGGCGAGCAGTTGATGGCCGGCCTGGCCCGGGGCGAGCAGCTCTCCCTGACCAGCTTCTACTCGCGCCGCGCCATGCGGACCTGGCCGCTTTACTGGCTGGTGCTGGCCGCCTTCTTCCTGCTGCCGGGGGTGCTCGGCGGCCGCGAGCCGCCGCCGCTGTGGCGCTTTCTCAGCTTCACGCAGAACATCCAGCTGACGCCAGGCACGGCCTTCTCCCATGCCTGGTCCCTGTGCGTGGAGGAGCAGTTCTACCTGATCCTGCCCCTGGCCCTGCTGGCCGCCCGCGCGCTGCGCCTGAGCCGGCGCCAGGCCTGGCTGGGCATCGCCGCCCTCACGCTGGCGGCCATGACCTGGCGCCACCATCTGTGGACGCTGTACGGCGGCCCGGGTGCGGACGTGGTGGGCTACTACCAGAACCTCTACTACGCCACCCTGAGCCGCGCCGACGAGTTCCTGCCCGGCCTGGCCGTGGCCCTGCTGCAGCATGGCCATCCACGACTGTGGACAGGGCTGATGCGACACGGGCGCCTCCTGCTGGCCCTGGGGCTGGGCGCAGTGGCCCTGCTGTGGACCGTGGCCGTGCACAACTACGTGCTGCCGGACGACAGCTGGGGCTGGTTCATGAGCGCCATCGGCTACAGCGCCATGGCCTGGGCCTATGCCCTGCTGCTACTGGCCTGCCTGGCGCCAGGACATGCGCTGTCACGCCGCTCGCTGCCAGGCGCGCGCTCGCTGGCCCTGTGGTCCTACGCCATCTACCTGACGCACAAGCCCCTGGCTCATGTGATGAAGCCGGCGCTGCAGCACCTGCCAGGCTGGGCCGCCTTCCTGGTCACGGCCGTGGCCAGCGTGGCCCTGGGCGGGCTGCTGTACCACGCGATCGAGCGCCCGCTGCTGCGCTGGCGCCAGCGGCGCTGGCCTGGCCAGTTCAGGCCGGCCGCACCTGCAGCAGCACAGCCTGCATGAAGCCGGCGGGACTCAGTCGCCGAAGATGATCTTGCGACGCTCTTCCACCCAGGCTTCCAGCTTGGGACCGAAGACCTCGTCCACGCGGTTGCGGCGCACCTTGAAGGTCGGGGTGATGAAGCCGTTGTCCACCGTCCAGGGCGTCTTCACCAGGATCAGGCAGTCCAGTTGCTCGTGCGGGTCCAGGCGGGCGTTGATGTCGTCCAGGTGCTGGGTCAGCTGGGCCATCAGCTGCTGGCGGTCGGCGTCGCTGCCGGTGCGCTGGGCGGCATCCGGCGAGAGCATGACAATGCCCACCGGCTGACCCAGGTTGGCGCCGGTGACGGCGCAGGCCTCGACAGCATGGTGCATGGTGAGACGGTCCTCGATGGGGGCCGGCGCCACGTACTTGCCCTTGCTGGTCTTGAACAGGTCCTTCACCCGGCCGGTGATGCGCACCAGGCCCTGGGCGTCGATGCTGGCCTTGTCGCCGGTGTGCAGCCAGCCGTCCTTGTCCAGCACCTCGGCGGTCATCGCCGGTTCCTTGTAGTAGCCCATCATCACCGCGGGGCTGCGCATCAGCAGCTCGCCGTTGGCGGGGTCGATGCGCAGCTGCACGCCGTCATAGGCCGGGCCCACGGTGCCGGTCATGTCGACGCCGGGCTTGGTGATGTTGCTGATCGCAAGGTTCTCGGTCATGCCATAGCCCTCGTTGACCGGCAGGCCGATGTGGCGGAACCAGTTCAGCAGGGCCACAGGCATGGGCGCGGCGCCGCCGGCAGCGATGCGGCACTGGTCCAGGCCCAGGGCCTTGCGCAGCTTCTTGCGCACCAGACCGCCGATAAGCGGCAGGCGCAGCAGGCGCTCCAGCTTGTGCTCGGGCATCTTGGCCAGCACGCCCTGCTGGAACTTCACCCACAGGCGGGGCACGGAGAAGAAGATGGTCGGCCGCGCGCGGCAGACGTCGGCGTTGAAGGTGTCCAGGGATTCGGCGAAGAAGACATGCATGCCCGTGCGCAGCCAGCCGTGCTCCACCAGCACCCGCTCGACCACGTGGGCCAGGGGCAGGTAGGACAGCAGGCGGTCCGAGGCCGACATCGGGAAGCGGCCCAGCGCCGCGGTCAGCGCCCAGGCGAAGTTGCCGAAGCTGTGCATCACGCCCTTGGGCTGGCCCGTGGTGCCAGAGGTGTAGATCAGGGTGGCCAGCTCGGTGGCCTCGCGCAAGACCTGACCCTGCATCGGCGCGGTGCGCGCCACGATGGCATCCCAGCCCTCGTAGCTCTTGCGGGCATCATCGGGCGAGAGGGCATAGCTGATGCAAGGCATGCCGGCTGGCACGCCGGGCTTCATGCCTTCCCAGCCGTCCAGCTTGCCTATGAAGCAGGCGCGAGCCTCGCTGTGGGAGAGGATCTGCTGCACGGTCTCGGCCGCCAGCGTCGGGTACAGGGGCACGGAGACGTAGCCGGCCATCCAGATGGCCAGGTCGCTCATCAGCCACCAGGCGCAGTTCTTGGACAGGATGGCGACCTTGGAGCCCTCGGGCCAGCCTTGCGACTTCAGGTGGGCGGCCATGCGACGGACTTGATCCGCCACCTCGGCCCAGGTGAAATCCTTCAGCTCGCCGCCGCCCATGGGTTGGGTCAATGCCACGCGGGACGCGGCTTCGCGCTCCCAGCGGTAGAGGCACTGAAGGGCCAGGGTGTCAGGGGCGATGGCGCTCATGGGTTTGTCTCCTGCTATTGATCGACTTGTCGAGCTCGATAGCAAAGACTAGCCACCGGGCCCCAAACAGCCTAGCGGGTTTGCTCGCACTTGTTCTGGACGCACCGCTCGAAATTGCAGGCTTGTGCTGCCTGGTGCACACCGTGTGCGGCGACGCCGCCACAAGACAGCCACACCGCCGACGCAGGCCCGACGCACGGCCAACAGACGGCCCTGCAACAACAGCCACACAAGGGCCGCCCCGGCTTCCCGGCGCCCTGGCCGGACTCAGGCGTTCTCGGCAGCCTGCAGGGCGGCCAGGGCCTCCAGCAGCAGGGCCTCATCCACCTCGCCGCGCTGCACCGGCGCCTCGGCCAGGGCTGCAGCGCCCTCGCGCTTGAGGCGGGCCACCCACTGGCCGGCCTCCTTGCCCTGGGCAAAGCCCTGGCTCTGCAGCAGCAGCTGGCCGTCGGCCGCATTGAGTTTGAAGTAGAACTGGCCGTCCGGCTCGCGGTACTGCTTGAAGACGGGAAGGGCCGACTTCGCCTTGGCCATCGGCGCCGCCACGGCCTGCAGGGGCTGGAAGCGGCGCAGGCCCACGGCCTCGCGCAGGCGGGCCAGCAGCGGGGCCGCGATGGCGCGGGCCCGGGCAGCGCCCTCCTGCAGGATCTGCTCGATGCGCTCGGGATTGGCCATCAGCTGCTCATAGCGTTCGCGCATGGGGCCGATCTCGGCGTCGATCTGGGCGAAGAGGCGCTGCTTGGCCTCGCCCCAGCCCAGGCCGGCCCTCAGCTCGGCACGGAAGGCGGCACGCTGCTCGGGCGTCGAGAAGGCGTCGAACAGCTGGACCAGAGCCGTGCCCTCGGGCTCCTTGGGCTCGCCCGGCAGGCGGGAGTCGGTAACGATGCGGGCGATGGCGTCCTTGAGGCCCTTGGCTCCGCCCTCGAAGAGCGGCACCACGTTGTCGTAGCTCTTGCTCATCTTGCGGCCGTCCAGGCCCGGCAGCAGCTCCATCTCGGCGTCGACCTGCGCCTCGGGCAGCACGAAGAAGTCCTCGCCCTTGCCGAAGAGGTGGTTGAAGCGCTGCGCGACGTCGCGGGCCATTTCGATGTGCTGGACCTGGTCCTTGCCCACGGGCACACGGTGGGCGTTGAACATGAGAATGTCCGCCGCCATCAGGATGGGATAGCTGTACAGGCCCATGGTGACGCCGGCGTCAGGATCCTCGCCCGCGGCCACGTTGGCGTCGACAGAGGCCTTGTAGGCATGGGCGCGGTTCATCTGGCCCTTGGAGGTGACGCAGGTCAGCAGCCAGGTCAGCTCGGGGATCTCGGGGATGTCGCTCTGGCGGTAGAAGACCACGCGCTGGGTGTCCAGGCCGGCGGCCAGCCAGGTGGCGGCAATCTGCAGGCGCGAGCGCTCGATGCGGTCCGGCTCGTCGCACTTGATCAGTGCGTGGTAGTCGGCCATGAAGAAGAAGCTCTCGGTGCCGGGCTCGCGGCTGGCCGCGATGGCCGGGCGCACCGCACCGACGTAGTTGCCGAGGTGCAGGGTGCCGGTGGTGGTGATGCCAGTGAGAACGCGCTGGGTCATGATGGGCGGCTGTTGCTGTCATGCGGGGGCGCAGCGGCCCCGGGAGGGGGCTATTGTCACCGCTTGCCGCGACATGGCCATCACCCCGGCCCCTGCGCCCTGGCACTGTGCCGCAACAGTCCCCTCAACCATGTGATTCAAGCCTCACGGCAGACGGTAGCATCAGGCAAAGCCGCCCTGCACGACGTGGGGCTCAGGGAGCTTGCGCCAATGAATTTGCTGGTGCTGCTGAGTTCTTTCCTGGAGCTGATGCTGGGCGTCACCCTGATGGCCCTGTGGCGCCTGAACCCGCGGCATGAGCATGTGCGCCTGTGGGGCCGCAGCGCGGTGCTGCTGGGCATGGGCCTGGCGCTGGGCGTGGGCCTGGCGCCGGTGGTGGGCCCCGGCCCCTGGCTGGACCTGCTGGCCGGCCTGGCCGCGGCGGCGGTGATGAGCTCCCTGTACCTGCTGATGAAGGGCAGCGCGCTGTACCGCCGTCGCCCTTGGTCAGGGCGCTTCTGGGGGAGCCTGCTGATCGCCATGAGCTTGGCAATTGCCGCCCTGGCCCTGCAGCACAAGCCCTGGGGTGTGGCCTTTGCCGGCGCGGTGCTGTGTCTGGGCAATCTGCGCTGCGCCGTCTGGATAGGCTGGACGCCGCGGCTGGCTGAGCGGGTGATGGCCTTGCTCTTCGTGGCTTCGGCCGCCGTGCATGCCAGCGGGCCGCTCCTGCATCCGCTGAGCCAGTCTGCCTTCACCCATGCCAGCGGCCTGATCGTTCAGACCCTGCTGTGCCTGACGCTCATCATCGTCGCCGCCGCGGGCGCGCAGCGGGAGGCCAGCGACCAGGCCCTGCGCTTCACGCGCCTGGCCGAGCACTCGCTGCAGGGCCTGGCCGTGATGCGTGAGCACCGGCTGCTCTACGCCAACCCCGCCGCGCTGCAGATGTTCGGATTCCCCAGCCTGGCCCAGGCCCAGCACAGCGATGTGCTGCAGGAGCTGGTCCTGCCGGAGCAGGCCGAGGCTTCGCAGAGCCGCCATGCCCGGGTGCTGGCCGACCCCGAGGCGCGCATCGAATGGGAAGGGCCCCGCCTCACCCAGGATGGACGCCTGCTGTATCTGCGCGGCCTCTCCAGCCAGTTGGTCTGGGACGGTGCCCCGGCTGAGCTGATCGTGATGCTGGACGACACGGCCCGCCACGAGGCCCTGGAGGCCCTGCGCCGCCAGGCCCTCTTCGATGAGCTGACCGGCCTGCCCAACCGCAACCACGCCGTGGAGACCCTGGGCCGGCTGACCGCAGCCGGCACGCCCCTGCTGCTGCTGTCGGCCGACGTGGACCGCTTCCAGCTGATCAACGAGACCCTGGGCCCCGAGTTCGGCGACCGCCTGCTGCACGCCCTGGGCCAGCGCCTGCTGGAGCACATGCAGCAGTACGGACAGCCCGCCAGCGTCAGCCGCCTGGGCGAGGATCAGTTCCTCGTGCTCGTGGAAGGTCTGGAGCTGGCCGAGCAGGCAGAGTCCCTGGCCCACCGGCTGCTGGAGGCAATCCGGCAGCCCCTGCGTCTGGATGAGCAGGAGCTGACCGTGCACCTGTCCGTAGGCCTGGCCCTGTCGCCGCGCGACGGCTGCGATGCGGCCACCCTGCTGCGCGCCGCGGAGTCCGCCATGCACCGCGCCAAGCAGATCCCGGGCAGTGCCCACGCCCTCTTCGACCCGACCCTGGACCGCCGCGCCAGCTCCATGCTGCAGGCCGAGCAGCTGCTGAACAAGGCCGTGCGCGAACGCGAGTTCCAGCTGGTCTACCAGCCCAAGTTCCGCTGCGGCAGCCGGCGGCTCAGCGGCTTCGAGGCCCTGGTCCGGTGGCAGCGGCCGGACGGCCAGCGCATCAGCCCGGCGGACTTCATCCCCGCGGCCGAGCGCACCGGGCAGATCCTGCAACTGGGCGAACTCATCATCGACATCGCCCTGCAGCAGCTGCAGCGCTGGCATGCGCAGGGTCAGGTCTTGCCTGTGGCCATCAATGTCTCGCCGGTGCAGTTCACCCAGCCGCGCTTCGCAGAGCACCTGCTGGAGCGCCTGGCCCAGACCGGCCTGCCGCGCGGCCTGCTGGAGATCGAGATCACCGAGTCCGCCGCCATGACGCAGCTGGACGAGGTGCTGCGCCAGCTGGAGCAACTGGGCGCGGCCGGCGTGCCCTGCGCCATGGACGACTTCGGCACCGGCCAATCCTCGCTGACCATGCTGCGCAAGCTGCCCATACGCACCCTCAAGCTGGACCGCAGCATGGTCGAGCCCCTGCCCCGGCCAGAGGCCGCGGCCATCGTCGAGGCCACCTGCGCCCTGGGTCGCAGCCTGAACCTGGAGATCGTGGCCGAGGGGGTCGAGACCGAAGAGCAGGCCGATGCCCTGGAGCGCCTGGGCGCCACGCACCTTCAGGGCTATCTGCTGGGCCGGCCGCTGGAACCCGCGGCCGCGACGACCCTGTTGCAGGCCAGCGGCAAGGACAGCCCGCGGCACAGCCCTGCGCTGCACTGAAGCCCGGGGCGGGTCCTCGCTCAGGACAGGAGCGCTGTCTCCCGAACCAGCTCGATCAAGGCCCGCAAGGCCGGGCTGGCCTGGCGCCGGCCCGGGTAGTAGAGCTCCACGGCAGTCCCGGGCATGCACCAGTCCGGCAGCAGGCACTGCAGACGGCCCTGGGCCAGGGCCTCGCGGGCAAGCTGCTCGTAGACATAGGCCAGGCCCGCGCCCTCCATCGCCGCCGCCAGGGCCACGGCCTGGTCATCGACCGTCAGCGGCCCGCCAGGCAGGAAGCGCCGATGCTCGCCGCCGCGCTGGAACTCCCACTCGAACAGCGCACCGCTGGCAAAGCGCTGGCGTATGCCGGGCCAACGCGCGAGGTCCTCGGGCTGCGTGGGCGGTGCAGCCGTGGCAATCAGCGCCGGGCAGCCCACCACCACGAAACGCTGCGGCGCGCTCAGGGGCAGGGCCACCATGCCGCGGGGCAGACGCTCGCTGAAGCGCACGCCGGCATCGAAGCCCGCTGCCACGATGTCCAGCAGGGCGTCGTCGGTGCACAGCTCCAGTTGGACGCCAGGATGCCGGCGGCAGTAGGCGGCCAGCAGCGGCGCCATCAGCAGGCGGGCCACGCTGCGGGGCACCGAGAGGCGCAGCCGGCCCTGCAGGCTGATCGGTCCCAGGGCGTTGGGGGTCAGGTCTTGCCAGGCTCGGTCCAGCTGGCCCAGGGCCTCGCGAGCAGCTGCACACAGCCGCTCCCCAGCCTCGGTGAGTCGCACGCTGCGAGTACTGCGCAGGAGCAGGGGCTGGCCCAGCCGGGCCTCCAGACGCTTGATGGCCTGGCTCAGGGCCGAAGGGCTGAGGCCCAGCTGCAGGGCGGCGCGGCGAAAGCCTGGGGCATCGGCCACCGCCAGCAGCAGGCGGATCTGGCTCAGGTCAGGGGTGGCGGCATTCATCGTCGGATTGTTCATCGAAAGTGAACATGGCGTGAAGCAATGGATGGATTGTCTGAACAATCACCGGGAAGGAAGATGCCGGCACACCATCACCCCTCCACTTCTTTCTTCAAAGGACCCCGTCATGACATGGCTTCGCCCCCTCGCCGGATTTCAGCTGCCCGCCATGGGCCTGGGTTGCATGGGCATGAGCGAGTTCTACGGCCCCAGCGACGACGAACAGTCGCTGCGCACCCTGCGCGCAGCCCATGAGCGCGGCGTGCGGCATTTCGATACGGCTGACACCTACGGCTCCGGGCACAACGAGACCCTGCTGGGTCGCTTCCTGGCAGGCTTCAGCCCCGCAGAGCGCGCCGGGATCTGCGTGGCCACCAAGTTCGGCATCCAGCGCACGCCCGGCACCTACGAGCGCCACATCAACAACGCGGCGGACTACGTGAGAAGCGCCTGCGAGGCCAGCCTGCGCCGCCTGGGACTGGACTGTCTGCCGCTGTTCTACGTGCATAGGCGCGATCCAGCCGTGCCCATCGAGGCGTTGATGGCGTCTCTCGTGGCCCTCAAGACGGCCGGGAAGATCGCGGCGATCGGCCTGTCCGAGGTGTCCGCAGACACCCTGCGCCGCGCCCATGCCGTGCATCCGGTAGCGGCCTTGCAGAGCGAATACTCGCTGTGGGAACGCGGCGCCGAGGCCGAGATGCTGCCCCTGTGCCAGCAACTCGGCGTGGCCTTCGTGGCCTACAGCCCCCTGGGTCGTGCCCTGCTGAGCGCCGAGCTGCCGCCCACCGATCAGCTGGACGCCAAGGACTTTCGCCGCCAGCTGCCGCGCTTCAGCGGCGAAGCAGGCGCTCACAACCGCGCGCTGGTGGCCGCATTTTCTGCCTTGGCCGAAGGCTGGCAGATGAAGCCGGCCCAGGTGGCGCTGGCCTGGATCCTGAGCAGGCAGCCGCACGCCCATGTGATTCCGGGCATGCGCCGCGAGACCCATCTGCAGGCCAACTGGAACGGCGCACGCCAGACCCTGGAGGCCGCGCAGCTGGCCGAACTCGACCGGCTGTTCACGCCGCAGGCGGTGCAGGGTGCCCGTTACACCCCACTGGGCTATGTGGGGATCGAGTCCGCGCAACGCTGAGCCAGGCCGGCGTCCGCCTCAGTCGGCCATGACTTCGCCCAGGCGCACCAGACCGGCCGGCAGCCAGGCGGGGTTGAACTTCAGCGGGCCCTTGGGAAAGAGCATCACCACGGTAGAGCCCAGCAGGAAGCGGCCCATCTCGGCACCCTGCGCAAGCTCGATGCGCTGGTCTTCGTAGCGCCACTCGCGCACCTTGCCGGGCCGCGGCGGATTCACCACGCCGTGCCAGACCGTGGCCATGGAGCCGACGATGGTCGCGCCCACGAGCACCATCACGAAGCGCTCGCCGTCGGGGCGCTCGAACTCGCACACCACCCGCTCGTTGCGGGCAAACAGGCCCGGCACGCCGCGCGCCGTCACCGGGTTCACCGAGAACAGCGCCCCCGGCACATGGATCATGCGCAGCAGGCGGCCAGCGCAGGGCATGTGGATGCGGTGGTAGTCCTTGGGGCTGAGGTAGATGTTGGCGAAGTAGCCGTCCTCGTAGCGTGCAGCCATGGCCGCATCCCCGCCCACCAGGGCCGTGGTGCTGAAGTGGTGGCCCTTGGCCTGGAGGATCTGGTCGCGCTCGATGCGGCCGAACTGGCTGATCGCGCCGTCCACCGGGCAGAGCAGATCAGCCACCGCCAGCGGGCGTGCACCCGGGCGCAGTGCGCGGGTGAAGAACTCGTTGAAGCTCGGATATGCCGCCGGATCGGGATGGGCCGCCTCGGCCATGTTCACGCCGTAGCGCCGTATGAAGCGGCGGATCACCGCAGTGGTCAGCCCGCCCCAACGCGCATTGGCCACCCCGCCGGCCAGGGAGGTCAGGGCCTGCTTGGGCAGCAGGTACTGGAGCAGAACGGCAAGGCGGTCGGACACGGCGGATTCCGGTGAATATGGCAGGAGAAGTATGGCCCTCCTCGCCCGCCTTCGGGCAAGCGCGGCGCCAGGAGCGGGCCGGATTGTAGGAGCCCGGCCCCGGTTTCACGGCCCGCTGGAGAGCCCTCTCCAGGGCGGTGTGGAGACCCTCCCGCCAAATGAGCCATGTCAAGCCGGCCGCGCTTCGCGGAGAATCGGTGCCCATCGCCTTCGGCCCAGCCCTGCTCACGTGCCCATGGAAATCTATCTAGACGCCAACGCCACCACGCCCGTCCTGCCCCAGGCCCGTGCCGCCGCCCTGGCTGCCATGAGCGAGGATTTCGGCAATCCCAGCAGCATCCACAGCACCGGGCTCAAGGCCCGTGCCCTGATGGATGCCGTGCGGGCCCGCGCCCAGCGCCTGCTGGGGGCCGGGGCCGGCCAGTTGCTGTTCACCAGTGGCGCCACCGAGGGTATCCAGACGGCCGTGCTGTCGGCCCTGCGAGCCTTGCGCCAGCGCCGCGACGCGGGCGAGTCCATCGGCAGCTTGCTGCTGTACGGCGCCACCGAGCACAAGGCCGTGCCCGAGGCCCTCAAACACTGGAACGAACTGCTGGGCCTGGGCCTGGAGGTGCGCGCCATCCCCGTGGACCGCGACGGCCGCCATGACCTCGCCTGGCTCGCCCTGCAGGCGCCGCGAGCCGGCCTGGTCTGCACCATGGCCGCCAACAATGAGACAGGCGTGATCAGCGACCTGGACGGCATCGAGCAGGCCCTGGGAGCGAGCCGGACCTTCTGGATGGTGGACGGTGTGCAGGGCCTGGGCAAGCTGGACCTGCGCCTGGCCACGCGCCGCATCGACTACGCGCCCTTCAGCGGCCACAAGCTCTATGCGCCCAAGGGCATCGGCCTGCTCTATGTACGCGAAGGCGCGCCGGTGACGCCGCTGCTGGCCGGTGGCGGCCAGGAAGGCGCCCTGCGCTCCGGCACTGAGAACATGAGCGGCATCGCAGCACTGGGCGCGGTGCTTGCCGCCCTGGAAGACGGCCAGACCTTCCGCGACTCGACCACGCTGGCCCGCTACCGCGACCGCCTGGCCGAGACTCTGCAGGCGGCCTTCCCCGGCCTGGTGTTCAACGCCCCCCTGGACCTCAGCCTGCCGACCACCCTCAACTTCGCCGTGCCCGGCCTCAGCTCCAAGCTGCTGCTGGATCTATTCGACGCGGCCGATGTGCGCGTCAGCGGTGGCTCCGCCTGCAGCGCGGCCAAGGCCCAGCCCAGCTTCGTGCTGCAGGCCATGGGGCTGCCCGAGTGGCAGACGGCCGCAGCGGTACGCCTGTCCTTCGGCCCTGCCGCGGACGAGCAGCTGATCACCGAGGCCTGTGCCCGCATCCGTGCCTGTGGCGAGGCTCTGCGCGAAAGCTGCCTCACCGGTACCGTGGCCCAGGAAGGCACGCCGCTGACGCCCCTCACCCGCTATGTGGTCGACGGCGCCTGCTGCTGGCTGCTGGCCGACCCGGACAGCCGCACGGCCATCGTCATCGACCCCCTGCCCGAGCTGAACGAGCGCCTGGAGCGTCTGCTGCGCTGCCAGGACTACCGCCTGCTGGCCGCGCTGGACACTCACAGCCACGGCGACCACGCCTCTTCCGCGGAAGGCCTGCGGGCGGCGCTGCCGGACCGCCTGCTGCATGCCGAGGTCGATGCCCTGGGCTGGCCCCTGGGCCTGGACACACTGCATCTGGGGAGCCAGACCCTGCGACGCCTGCCCTTGCCTGGCCACACGGCGGACTCCACCGCCTACCTGCTGGGCCAGGGCACCCAGGTGCGCGTGGCCTTCGTGGGCGACACAGTCATGCCCGGCGCCCTGGGCCGCACGGATTTCCCCGTCAGCGAGCCCCTGGCGCTGCGCGACTCTCTGCGGCGGCTGGCCGAGGCTCTGCAGCCCGGCACCCTGCTGGCCCCGGGCCATGACTACGAGAACCGCTTCGCCACCACCCTGGGCACAGAGGCCGCCCACCAGCCGCTGCTGGCCGGCGCTCTCAACGGCAGCCTGGACGCCCTGGCTCTGGCCAGCGCCAAAGCCGAGTTCGAACGTGGCCTGGGCCTGACCGAGTACCAGACCATGGCCTGTGGCGCACGGGTCTGCAGCGGGCCCGAGCTCGCGCCTGAGCTGGATGCCAAGGGCCTGCGCCAGCTGCTGCGCCAGCATCCCGAGGCGCTGCTGGTGGATGTGCGCGAACCCTACGAGCAGCGCCTGAGCCTGCTGCCCGAGCTGGGCGAGGTGCAGCTGCAGGCGGTGCCGCTGTCCATCCTCGTCGACCACCTGCCGCAATGGCTGGCCTTGCCGGCCGAGACGCCGGTGGTCTTCTTCTGTCGCAGCGGCAACCGCAGCGAGCAGGCTGCCCGCGCCCTGCGCCGCCTGGGTCACGAGGCCGCCTACACCCTGGCCGGTGGCCTGGCCCTGTGGCCGCAGTGCGAGCCAGGGCTGGAGGCGGCGCTGTACGTCTGAGGGAGCGAGCGCGCTTCAACGCCCTGCGGGCGGCTCCCACAGCTCGACCTTGTTGCCTTCCGGGTCGATGACCCAGCCGAACTTGCCGTACTCGGACTCGTCGAGCTTGTCCTCCACCTGGCAGCCTTCGGCGCGCAGGACGGCGAGCAGGGCGTGCAGGTCCGCCACGCGCAGGTTCAGCATGAAGGGTGCGGTGCCGGGGGCAAAGTAGCCGCTGTCGGCAGCGAAGGGGCTCCAGATCGTGGTGCCCTCGTTGCCGGCGGGATCGTCACCCCAGCGAAACACCACGCCGCCCCAGGGCTCCACCTTCATGCCCAGGTGGCGCTCGTACCAGGCCGCCAGGGCCGCAGGGTCCTGGGCCTTGAAGAAAAGGCCGCCCAGGCCGGTCACTCGTTTCATGGGATGCTCCTTGGCAAGGTCATGGAGGGCGCGGCCACAGCGGCCTGCGCGGGGACGGAAGGCTTCAGGCGGACGCGCGGCCAGACACCAGCTCAGCGGCCAGGCGGTCCAGGTTCTGCTCGTTGGCAGGCTCGACGATGGACCGCACCGCTGCCGCCACCTGCGGATCGTCAAAGACCTGCAGCCAGTCGACCAGGGTGCCCTGACCCCGGGGCTGCAGCCCGATGCTCAGTTCGAAGACGGGGGCGCAGACATGGCGCAGCTTCACCAGGTCCGGAGCGATGTGCAGGAAGGCCGACTCATTGGGATAGTCCCGCCCGTCCGGCCCGTGCATGGTGAACTGCCAGCGCCCGCCGACGCGGAAATCGAAGTGCTGGAAGCTGTTGCGAAAGCCGGCCGGGCCCCACCAGCGCGCCAGGCGGGCAGGATCGGCGATGGCGGCAAAGACCTGCGCAGGCGTGGCCGGCAGCAGGCGTTGGTGATGGAAAGACGTCATCGTGAGGTCCTCGAAAGGGGCTGTGCTGGCCATGGCCCTGGCGCCAGGGTACATGGCAGCGATGGTAGCCCCAGCCTCAAGCGCCGTGGCCGCCTGCCGGGCCAGGGATAGGCTCGAAGCCGGTATCCCCCCCAAAGCAGGCCGCCGCTGCCGGCAGGGTGTGCCAGGAGGCCTTGTGGCTGACGAAGTACTCGCCACTGGGTGGCGGCACGTCGGCATCAGCCATCACGCCGGCAGGCAGACCCACGATATGGCTGCAGCGAGCGTCACGCGTCAGCACATGGGTACCGCAATGGCGGCAGAAGAAGCGCTGCAGATGGGGCGTCGGGCTGTAACAGCAGAGCTGCTCCTCGCCCTGCAGCACGAAATCATCCACAGGCACGCTGAGCCAGGTGGTGAAGGCAGCACCGCTCAATCGCCGGCACAGGCCGCAATGGCAGTTGATCGGGGGCCGCAACAGGCCATTGACATGAAGCGTTACTTCGCCGCAGTGGCAGCGACCTGAGCGTGTCATCCCTGTCATTGATTGCACCGTGCCATTTTCTGTTCCTCTCATGGGGGTCAGGTCTTGCGGACGATACGGAAGGCCTGGGCCAGGCCGAGACCCGCCAGACCCCACACCAGAGCCGCCGTCACTTCAAAGGTATTGACCAGCGCTGGATGCCGCCAGGCCAGCGGCACCAGCACCACGGCGCGCAGCAGGCAGACTGCCGCCATCGCGGCCAGGCCCATGCGCAGCAACGGAAGACGGCGCACCCAGCCCAGCGCAGACGCGGCATAGAGCCCGCACAGCCCCATCGCCGCCGCAATGAGGAGCGAACTCACGGGTGCCAGCCAGGTGCCGACCTCGGCGGACCGGACAATGGCAGGGGGAGCGCCAAAGAAGATGAACCAGGCGGGCCCGCCCAGGATTGCACCCACATGGATCAGCACACCGGCCGCTGCGATGGCGACGGCAAGCGCCGGCATGACTCGTTGGCGGCCCGCCGGGGCGGCTGGGCCCCCGCCAAGATCGCCTTCATGGCCGATCGCCCAGCTGTCCGGCGCCTTCTTGATGGTGTTCATGCGCTTGGGTCAGCCGCCTCATTCGTTCTTCGAATAGCGCCATCAAAGCGCGTCCGAAAGTCTAGCGGACCTCTGTCCCCAGCCATCGCAGGCTGCCGGCAATGGCAGCGGCACTTCAGACGGCCAGGCCCTCGGCCGGCGGTGGCTGGACACCCAGCACCCGGCCAAAGCTGCCCCCCGCCCACATGAAGCTCACGAAGGCGACCAGCTCCACCAGCTCGGCGTCGCTGAAGTGCTCGCGAAGCATGTGGATCTGGCTCGCCTCGATGGCCTTGTGGTCCGCGGCAAAGGCCTCTGCATAGGCCACGGCCAGCGAGGTGCGCAGGGTCGCATGGCTGCGATCGGGCGGTCCGGCCTTGGCCTGGCAATAGGCGCAGCCGTGGCTGGTGGCCAGGGTGCGGCGCACCTGCTCCAGCAGATCGGCAGGCAGCAGCGAGCGTGCAAAGAAGGTCTCCTCCAGGGCGGACCAGGGCGCCAGCACATGGGGCGCATGGCCCATGACGCGTTCGTAGTTCGTGGTGCCCAGGGTGGAGAGGGGGATGTGTGCAGTCATGAGGGGCAGAGCGTGGTGATTCGAAGGTCCTGGCAGTATTTCTCTAAATACCGCTTGCCGATCCTGCTCTTGCCGAAGGTAGCGATGCCCGTGCCATCCTGAACGCAAGAAGCACCATGGCAAGCAGGAGCAGCGCGCCCGCCCCAAAGGCGCCACGGCAGGCAGTCTCATTGGCCAGCCACGGCAAGGCGATGCTGCAATGCCGCGGACCCGAACCCAGGGCCAGCCAGGCGGGAACCAGGGTCATGACCAAAAGCAACAAGGCCATGATCCAGGCATAGGCCTTCCGGGAGAGCCAGGCGTGAAGCGCGATTGCCAGGCCAGCAAAGACAAAGCAGGCGCAGGCCAGGAGAGCAACCCAGGCGGGGGCTCGCAGCCAGCTCCGGATGGAGCTGGACCAGCAGCGCCGTGAGCATGCCCATCCCCGCCACCGCGCTGCCCAGAGCAAGCTTTCGGGCTGGGCTCAAGGTATCGAGGGACCTGTCTGGCATCTGGCGACTCCCCGTCACTGCACGTCCAGGCAAGGCACCAAACCCAGGCTCAGCGCCATCAGGCTGCCGGCACGGCTGATCCCAGGCAGAGGTTCCGCACGGAAGGGCGCCAGCAGGAATTCGCCCTCCAGTTCCATGATCAGTTCCGCCAGCCACGCCATGCCCCGCCCCCTTCTTGTTCTGCCACGGTCGGCACGATGCCCGGCCAGGGCAGGCGGGTCAAGGCACAAGGCTGTGGACAATTCTTGAACAAGCGCCTGTTTATCCACAGGCCAGGCCAGTTTTCAGAAGTTGTTGTCGAACAGCGCGGACGCAATCCCGGGTGGCGCGCACAGGCTTTGGGGCGATGCAAGTGCTTGTCAGTCAAGGGCTTTGAGCACTTATCCACAGAACTTGCAGCCCTCTACTACTCCTACCAGATAAAGATCTTTAACTACTGTTGTTGAAAGACGGGACGTGAAAAAATCGGGGATTGGCCTTCTAGCGCGCCTCAAGACCGCTCCCGGCCCGCTTCTTGCCGCCTTGCTGGCATCTTCCTGATGAACACCACCTCGCTTTTCTGCGCCTCGGCGGGCTTCGAGTCTGCCTGCTGCATTCCCGGCCTGCCGGCCACGCATCGCGCCCATGGTCTGCATGGCCACAGCTATTTCGCCACCGTGCGGGCCGATCTGCCGGCTGGCTGGGCACCCTTCCCGGGCGGCGAGGTGGAAGCCCTGCGCGAGCGCCTGGCCGCCTGCGTCACGCCGCTGGACCATGGCCTGCTCAATGAGCAGATCGACAACCCTACGGACGAGAACATCGCGCGCTGGATCCGTCAACGCCTGGAAACCGAGTTCGGCGTGCCGGGCATCCAGCAGGTCGGCATCCAGAGCACCACGCACTCGGGCGTGGATCTGGACGTGTCGGGCAAGGCCCATGTCTGGCGCCGCTACCGCTTTCAGGCCGCGCACCAACTGCCCAATGTGCCGCTGGGCCACAAGTGCGGGCGCATGCACGGCCATGGCTTCGAGGTCATCCTGCATGCCAATCAGGACCTGGGCGAGCGCGACCTCAGCATCGACTACGACCACCTCGACGAAATCTGGGCGCCCTTCCATGCCCAGCTCAACTACCACTGCCTCAATGAGATCGAGGGCCTGCGCAATCCCACCAGCGAGGTGATCTCGGCCTGGCTGTGGGAACGCATCCGGCCGCAGCTGCCCGAGCTGTCCTGGGTGACGGTCTACGAGACGGGCTCCAGCGGCGCCAACTTCGATGGCACGAACTACCGCATCTGGAAGGAGATGACCCTGGACAGCGCCGTGCAGCTCAAGCGCGCGCCGGACGGTCACCCGCAGCGCGGCATCCATGGCCACACCTTCACCCTGCGCCTGCATCTCTCGGCGCCGCTGGACGCGGTGATGGGCTGGACGGTGGACTTCGGCGACGTGAAGACGCTGTTCAACCCGCTGTTCAAGGCCCTGGACCACCACCCGCTGCACGAGATCCCCTCGCTGGCCGACAGCGACACGGCCTCGCTGGCCGCGTGGATCCTGCGCGAAGGGTGCCAGGTCTTGCCCCAGATCGACCGCGTGGACCTCTACGAGACCCGGGGCTCGGGTGCCCTGGTCAGCGCCGCGGCAGCCGATGAACTGATTCCCGTCTGAGGCCGCTGCCATGAGCTACGCCGTCAAGGAACGCTTCTACACCCTGCAAGGCGAGGGCGCACAGGCCGGGCGCCCGGCCGTGTTCTGCCGCTTCGCTGGCTGCAACCTCTGGAGCGGCCGTGAGCAGGACCGCGCCAGCGCCGTCTGCAATTTCTGCGATACCGATTTCGTGGGCACTGATGGCGAGGGCGGCGGCAAGTTCGCCACGGCCGAGGCCCTGGCCGATGCCATCGACAGCCTCTGGCCGCGCGACACACAAGGCCAGCGCCTGGGCCGGCCCTACGTGGTGTGCACCGGCGGCGAGCCGCTGCTGCAGCTGGACACGCCGCTGATCGAGGTCTTGCATGCGCGCGGCTTCGAGATCGCCGTCGAGACCAACGGCACCCAGCCCGCGCCGGAAGGCCTGGACTGGATCTGCGTAAGCCCAAAGGCGGACGCCGAGCTCGTGCTCACCAAGGGGCATGAGCTGAAGCTCGTCTATCCTCAGCCGCTGGCCATGCCTGAGCGCTTCGAGCAGCTCGACTTCCAGCACTTCTTCCTGCAGCCCCTCGATTCCCTCCTGCAGAAGCAGCACACGCGCGAGGCGGTGGCTTACTGCATGAGCCACCCGCAGTGGCGGCTGTCCGTCCAGATGCACAAGGTGGTCGGCATTGCCTGAACGAAAAAGCCCCGGGCCGTTGGCCGCGGGGCTTGTCACTTCTGCGCAGGGACACATCAGCCGTTGAGCTGTGGTGCGGATACCCGTGATTGCGCAGGTAAAAGGGGGAGACCCGCGAAACGGGACGGAGGACACGGAGCAATCACGAGTATCCGTACCGCAGCGATCGCTCGGTCTCTTCAGCTTGTCGTCAAGCCGACAGATGCGCCGTCTTCTGGTCCAGCACGGCTTCGGGAGATTCGGCCTCCTGCTCGGTCTCGGCATTGAGGCGGGCCTGCAGCTGCGCCGTATCGAGGTCACCCGTCCACTTGGCGACGACCACCGTGGCCACACCATTGCCGATCAGGTTGGTCAGGGCGCGGGCCTCGCTCATGAAGCGGTCGATACCCAGGATCAGCGCCAGGCCCGCCACCGGCACGCCGCCCACGGCCGACAGCGTGGCCGCCAGCACGATGAAGCCCGAGCCCGTGACGCCGGCGGCGCCCTTGGAGGTCAGCAGCAGCACGGCCAGCAGGGTCAGTTGCTGCGTGAGGCTCATGGGCGTGTTGGTGGCCTGCGCGATGAAGACGGCGGCCATGGTCAGGTAGATCGAGGTGCCGTCCAGGTTGAAGGAGTAGCCGGTGGGGATGACCAGACCGACGGTGGACTTCCTGGCGCCCAGGTTCTCCATCTTGGCCATCATGCGCGGCAGCACCGATTCCGACGAGGAGGTGCCCAGCACGATCAGCAGCTCTTCCTTGATGTACTTGATGAACTTCAGGATGGAGAAGCCATGGACCCGGGCGATGCCACCCAGCACGATGAAGATGAAGAGCAGGCAGGTCAGGTAGAAGCTGCCCATCAGCTTGGCCAGTTGCACCAGGGAGCCCAGGCCGTACTTGCCGATGGTGAAGGCCATGGCGCCGAAGGCACCGATGGGAGCCAGCTTCATGATGTAGCCCACGATCACGAAGAGCACGTGTGAGCTCTTCTCGATGAAGTCGAACACCAGGGTGCCGCGGCCGCCGAAGCGGTGCAGGGCAAAGCCGAACAGCACGGCCACCAGCAGCACCTGCAGCATCTCGCCCTTGGCGAAGGCGTCGAACATGCTGCTGGGGATGATGGCCAGCAGGAACTCCGTCGTGTTCTGCATCTTGCCCGGGCCGGTGTAGGCGGCGATGCCCTTGGTATCGAGGTGGGCCGGGTCCACGTTCATGCCCACGCCAGGCTGGAACACATTGACCACCACCAGGCCGATGACCAGGGCCAGCGTCGAAACGATCTCGAAGTACAGCAGAGCCAGGCCGCCGGTCTTGCCGACCTTCTTCATGTCCTCCATGCCCGCAATGCCCACCACCACCGTGCAGAAGATGATGGGTGCGATCAGCATCTTGATCAGCTTGATGAAGCCGTCGCCCAGTGGCTTCATGGCCGCGCCCGTCTCGGGCACGAAATGACCCAGGCAGACACCCACGAGGATCGCGAGGATCACCTGCAGGTACAGGGACTTGTAGAAGGGGGGTTTGGACACGGTCGCCATCGCAGCACCTCGTGAATCGGGTTGATGCGCTCATGGTGCGCCCCGAAATCTCACAAATCTGTACGTGGAATTGCAGATTCGAGGGCCCTAGCTCAGGAGGCTGGCCGCTGTAAAGGCACAAGGCTGTGGACAACTTTTGAGCAAGGCGATGCTTATGCACAGGGCAGGGCAGGTCGGTTGCACTTGTTGTCAAACCGTCCGCCCGCAAACCCGGGTACCGATCACACAGTTGTCTGGATCACAAGTTATTGATTAACAAATGAAAAATTGACTTATCCACAGAAAGTGGCACCCTCTACTAAGACTACCAAGTAAAGATTTCTATCTTGTCTTGTTGATATCAGCCCGGCAAAAAATCCTGCGCTGTTGCATGACGTTCTCTGACGACCCTGCCGAGGCTTGGCGCGGCCAAGGCCAGCGGGCACACTCGCGGCCCATGATGAACATTGCCGATCTCCAGACCCGTCTGCGCGCCTTTGCCGCCGAGCGGCGCTGGGAGCCCTACCAGACGCCCAAGAACCTGGCCATGGCCATGGTGGTGGAGGCGGCCGAGCTGGTGGAGATCTTTCAATGGAAGACCGCCGAAGAGTCCCAGGCCCTGGACGAGGCCACGCAGGTTCATCTGGGTGAAGAGATTGCCGACGTGATGCTCTACCTGCTGCAGATCGCCGACCATTGCCAGGTCGACGTGGCGGCTGCGGTGGAACGCAAACTGGCGCTCAATGCGAAGAAGTACCCGCCCCTGGCTCCTGGCGCGGGCGATTGAAGGCTGAACCTGCTGTGAATGGATTGCTGGGCGTGAGCGAGACTGTCGCCGTCATCGACTTCGAAACCTCGGGCCTGGGCCCGGCCAATGGCGGACGCGCGACCGAGATCGCCGCCGTGCTGGTAAGGGGCGGCTGCATCGTCGGCGAGTACCAGAGCCTCATGCATACCGGGGTGCATGTGCCTCCCTTCATCGAGCAATTGACTGGCATCAGCAATGAGATGCTGGAAGGCGCGCCTCCTGCAGAGCAGGTGATGCGCGAGGTGGCCGAGTTCACCCGCGGCTGCCCCATGGTGGCGCACAACGCCGGCTTCGACCGTGGTTTCTGGCAGTTCGAGATGCGCAAGGCCGAGGTCGATCCGGATCCGGCCCACGAGTTCGCCTGCACAGTGCTGTTGGCGCGGCGCCTGTACCCGGAGGCGCCCTCCTGCAAGCTGGGCCAGCTCGCGCGCTGGCATGAGTTGCCCGACATGGGCCGTGCCCACCGCGCCCTGGCCGATGCCAAGACCACGGCCCATCTGCTGATCCGCATGGAGCGGGACATCGAGCGGCAGTTCGAGTTGGAGCTGGGTCTGGCTCCCGTGCGTCACGAGCTGCTGGCACGGCTGCAGAAGGCCAACAAGACGGCGTTGAAGCGCTGCGTCAGCGACTACGCCAATGTCTGGCGCAGGCGAGCCCAGCAAGTGCTGCCCCTGCAGGCCTGAGTCCTCGATGGCCCCTGGGGGCAGCTCAAAGCCCCGCGGCTGCGGCCTTCGCACCAAAAACAGGCCCGAAAATATCGCCTTGTCAAGCGGCCGGTTTCAGCGATTTGCCCGCCACAATCCCGCCCTTCGTCTTTCCTTTTGCCGCTGGTTTCTTTGTATGTCGAGTATTCAGGTCCGTCCGGCCACGCTGCGTGACGCCAAGGCCATTGCTGAGATCCACGTCGCCGCTGCGCAAGACGCCTACAAGGACTTGCTGCCGGTGTCCGTGCTGGACAGCTGGTCCGTGCAGAAGCGTCAGGCCTTCTGGCGTGAAGCCATCGATCTGTGCGAACCGCAGGTGATGGTGGCGCACATCGACAACGAGATGATGGGCTTCGTCGGCTTCGATCGCTCGCGCGACAAGGGCACGCCCTCCAGCACCGGCGAGATCTGGGCGCTGTACGTAGCGCCCAAGCACTGGGAGAAGGGCGTGGGCCTGGCCCTGTGGGACGCGGCCCGCGACGGCCTGCAGGAAGAAGGCTGCACCAAGGTCACCCTGTGGACCTATCTGCGCAACGAGCGCGCCCTGCGGTTCTTCGAGCTGGCTGGTTTCAAGCGCGAGCTCAACACCACCAAGACCACCGAGGTTGGCTCGGTGCGCCTGGAAGAGCTGCGCCTGCATCGCTCGCTGGTCTGAGTCCGGAGCGCCGGCAGCCTCCGTCGTGAGACGCGTTGCTGCCGGGACAGGTGCTGCAGCTCCCTGTGGGGCTCAGTTCCATGAACAGGCCGGGCTCAGGCTGAGTCCCTGGCCATCCCTGCGGGCAAAACGGTAACCCGGAGCCCTCAGCGATTCGATCAGCAAGGATGGCGCCTCGGCGCTATGGGCACGGATGTCCTGCATCAGGACGATGCCGCGCCCCGCCACCTTTGGCCCCTCCATCACGCGCTTCACGATGGAGGGCGCAGAAGAGTCGGCCCAGACCAGGGAATCGATACTCCACAGCACCCGCCGCAATTGCTGGTGCTCTGTGTGTCCGCCTACACCACCTTGCTGACGGCACCACGGGGCGCGCGGAACAGGCTGCGGCATGCCGGCCCTGTGGGTCCCGCAGCTTCCAGCAGGGCCTGCGCCAGCGGGAGTCAGCGGGATCTCATCCCGGATGTCGGATTCGCTGTGCTGTGGCAGCTTGGCATGACCCGCCCTGAACCGTTGCCACCATCTGCCGGGCCAGCGCTTTGTTGCGTTTCAACGAGACACGGCCTGAGGGGACTCGCCGTGACTGCGGGCCATCTGCAACAACAGCGGCAACAACAGCGGTGACAACAGCGGCAATTGCAGCGCCTTGAACTGGCGTTGAGTCACCTTCGCGAGGAGCCTTGCCCTGCAAACGCCACTCATCCGTACCGACGAGCGCGTTGCACGTGTTCATCGATGATTCCGTCGATCGCGGTGTCTTTGTGTCTTGGGTGGATCACCGCATGAGACAGGGTAAAGTAAGGGTTCCTTACTTTCAGAATTTCCAAAAAGTGCTCGCGAAGATTACCGCCAAGAATCAACTGACATTGCCAAAGAGCGTGACCGAGCCCTTGGGGCCCGTGCAGTACTTCGACGTGCAGACCCGGGGTGGCCAGATCGTGCTGACCCCCGTCCGAATCCAGCGAGGCGATGCCTTGCGCGCCAAGCTGGCCGAACTGGCCCTGTCGCAAAAAACGCTGGAGGCCGCCCTGCACTGGGCCGAGACGCAGATGGGGGCTGTCAAAACCATCGAGACCCCCAAAAAGGCGGGGGCCGCCAAGCCCGCAAAACCATCGAGTACCCTCGGCCCGAAAAAATCGACGGCCAGAAAGGTGGGGGCCAAGAACATGCAGTCCCGGGCTGCTGTCAAAGCCACTGAGACTCCCAAGAAATCGGCAAGCGGCCTGCGTGCAAAACCATCGAGTGCCCGTTCCGCGGGCGGCGCTGCTGCCACGCCCGCGCGCAAGACCGCTGCAAAACCATTGAGTGCCGTGGCCAAGCGAAGCAAGGCGGCCACCCCCGCCACCGCGCGCAGCCGGGTTGCACCCGGTTCTGCCGGCACGCGTCGCGCCGCATGAAGGCGAAGTCAGGCGTGCCGGCGTGCGCGCGCAAGACCCGACCCCGCAGCGCCGTGCTGGACACTGCCCTGCTGCTGCAAGCCCTGCTTCACAACGATGCCGAGGGCGCCTTGCTGAGACAGGCCTGGCAGGACGGGCGCCTGCCCTTGCTGGTCTGTGCAGAGACCGCCCAGTTGCTGATGCTGAGCCTGGCGGCACCCGCACTGAAGCTCAAGGCTGCCCAGCAGCAGGAGCTGCTGGCGGATGTGCTGCCCTATGCGCAGGTCTGCAAGCCGCTGGCGCAGCGGGCGCCCGCCCGCTTGCCACTAGGACCCTTGCTGGCTCTGAGTCTGGCGCAGGCCGCGGGGGCAGGACTGCTCCTGAGTGAATCACTGGCCCTGCGCAACCATGTGGCCAGGCAGGCAGCGCGCTATCCCGACCTGCGTGTGCTCACGCTGCGTGAATGGGTTGACGAATCGAGAAGCTGAGCGGCTGATGCGGGGTCGAGCGATCTGATAGATTCACGCCCGCTTATGAGCAGCTATAACTTTGGTTCGAGTGGAAGCATGTGGCGCGTGGTGTTCTATGAACGCCGCGCGAATCGTGTCCACGTTGACAGAACCGGACCCTGGCTGCCGGACAAGCAGCTGGCGCGCAACTGGGCCCTGTGGTTCCTGGAGCGGGGCTACCACGTGGCCCTGCAGGACTCCGCCGGCACGCTGGAGCGCTTCAGCAAGGGGTTGCCGGCCTGAGCGCCAGGGGCGCCTTGCACGCGTCCCCGGTTTTGCACCTTCAGGCCAGGTACTGACCCCCGTTGGCGCTGATCGTGGCTCCGGTAATGAAGCTGGCTTCGTCTGCCACCAGAAAGCATACGCAACGCGCGATTTCCTCCGGCGTGCCCAGGCGGCCGACCGGGATCTGGGGCAGGATCATGCTGCTGACCACCTCGGGCTTCATGGACTTGACCATGTCCGTGGCGATGTAGCCAGGGCAGATCACGTTCACCGTGATGCCCTTGCTGGCGTTTTCCAGGGCCAGGGCCTTGCTGAAGCCGATCTCGCCAGCCTTGGCGGCAGCGTAGTTGGTCTGGCCCAACTGGCCCTTCTGGGCATTGATGGACGAGATGTTCACGATGCGGCCGAAGCTGCGCTCGCGCATACCGTTGATCACCTGGCGGCTCATGTTGAAGACCGAATTCAGGTTGGTGTTGATCACTGCCTGCCATTGGGCCAGGGTCATCTTGTGCAGCATGCCATCGCGGGTGATGCCGGCGTTGTTGACCAGCACGTCCACTGGTCCCAGCTGCGCCTCGACCTGTGCCACGCCGTGCTCGCAGGCCGTGTAGTCCGAGACATCCCAGCGGTAGACGGGAATGCCGCTCTGCTGGTGGAAGGCCTGGGCGGCGGCTTCGTTGTCTGCATAGACGCTGGCCACGCGGTAGCCTGCTGCCTGCAGGCCCAGGGCGATGGCGGCGCCGATGCCGCGGGTGCCGCCAGTCACGATGGCCACTCTTTGCATAGTTGGTGTCTCCTGGTGTGATGCAAATGGCGCCTGGGCGCCAACGCGTCATCATTCGCGGGACGCCGCCGGGCGTCAACCGTCGAGGCCCCCCGGCATGAGGGCAGCAGGGACGATGCTGTCGCGCAAAAAAATGGCCCCGCCCGACATGTGTGGGGCAGGGCCAAGAAGGCAAGAGCGAATGTGTTGCTCCGTCTGGCACCGGCACGGGACCGGTGAGTCGACGGCCAGTACTGTGCCAGCATCGGATGACGCCGACATGACGCCCCTGAAAAGGCAGGGGCTGTGTCGGCAGAGTCTGCGGGGCTTGCGAGGTTCAGACCGCCAGTCCCCAGCCCTCGGTCGCGGCGGGGTTTTCATGCTGCTGGACGTGGACCGGGCACAGACGCTTGGCGGCGGCACGCTGCACCAGTTGCTCGGCCTGCGCAGCCGTCAGGCGCAGGGAAAATCGGGTCCAGCGTCGCTGCACAAGGTCGTGGCCCCAGGCATCTTCCAGCGTCCAGCGGATCTCGTGCGCAGCCTGGAGCTGCTGGCGTTGCATCACGCGAGGCACAAAGGCCAGCACGAAGCGGTTGAAGTCCGCTTGCTGGTCTGCGGGCAGCAGGGCCTCCAGGCGCGCGAGCCGCTGGCTCCAGCCCGCGGTGGCGAACTGGCGGGTGACCAGGGCCTGCAAGGCCTGGATGGGGTTGAAGAGGCGCAGGCGATTGGGTGGCAGCACATGCAGGGGGAGGGTGGCCGCTTCCTCGTGGGAGAGCGGGGTCACAAAGCTGCTCAGCAGGGCCAGGCGCTGCCAGGCGGAGGCGTCCAGGCCACCCATGTGACGTATGGGGCCCTGCTGCAGGCTTTGTGCTGCGGCCTGCAGGGAGGCCAGGTCGCGTCGGCCCTTGGCCGTATTGGCCTGGCGACTCATCATGGCCAGATTGCCGGCTGCATAGCCGGCGTCGTCGCGTACGCGGTCCAGGCTGCGCTGGCAGGGATCCCCGGGGACATCGTTGAGGGGCAGCCGGCTGATGGGGCAGTGCTCCGTGTCCAACTGCTGCAGGTAGTTGGGCGTAAGCAGCGTGGTCTCGAAGCTGCGACCACGGGCCCAGGCATGGGTGCGCAGCTGCAGCCAGCGCTGGGTATGGGCGCCGGCCTTGAGCGTTCGACGGCCGAAGGTGGCCTGACCGGCCTGCCAGCCCTGGCGCAGGGGCGAGGCACTGAAGAGATGCTCCACCGCCGGAGTCAGGCCGTGCCGGGCGTGGTCCCAGCCGAGTTCGAAGCCAACCTGCTTGCCTGCAGGCAGGGTGGGGGCATCGTCCATGGCCAGATCAAGCTGGGCCGGTGCGGTGCGAGGGTTCGGAACGGTGAGCTGGGCCATGGTCATCTCCTGCAAAGGTAGGGAGTGCTGGCCGCCACAAATCTGTCAGCGACCTTGTGGCACAGTGTGCGTTGCAGGTAGCTCAAGGCATGAGCTACCTGGAATCCTTGCGAGAGCCGGGGAAAACCACGACAGGGGGGCCGCAGGCCATGGACCGTACCGAGCGCTTCTACAAAATCGAAATGCTGATCCGTGCTCACGAGTGCGTCAGCTTTGCGGCGCTGCTGGAGGCGCTGGAAGTCTCGCCGGCCACGCTCAAGCGCGATCTGCAGTACCTGCGTGAGCGCATGGATGCGCCTATCGAGTACGACGTCCTGGACAACGGCTACCGCTTCAGCCAGGACTGGCGCGGACAGAAGCACGAGTTGCCGGGCGTCTGGTTCAGCGAAAAGGAGCTGCACGCCCTGTTGACCATGAACCAGCTGCTGTCCAGCCTGGACGAGAACGGCCTGTTGACGCGTCACCTGCAGCCCATGCTGGACAAGCTCAGTGGCATGCTGGGCAGTGACGAGGCCGAGGCCCGCGAGCTGACGCGGCGGGTCAAGCTCATTTCAACCGCGCGTCGTCGTGTGCCCTCCGAGCACTTCGAGACCGTGGGCAGTGCGCTGGTGAAGCGCCAGCGGCTGCGCTTGTCCTACCGCAAGAGAGGGCGGGGTGGCCAGGCTGGTTCCCTGGGCGAGCGCGTGGTGTCGCCGCAGCGCCTGGTCCACTATCGCAACACCTGGTATCTGGATGCCTGGTGTCACAAGAGCGAGGGTCTTCGTCGCTTTGCACTGGATGCGGTGGAGGCGGCGCAGGCCACGCAGGACAAGGCCCGCGCGGTTGCGGTGAAGCAGCTGGAGGCGGAGCTGGACCAGGGCTATGGCATCTTCGCCGGGGGGCGGCCGCAGCGGGCGCGTCTGGTCTTCAGTGCCGAGGCTGCGCAGTGGGTGTCCCGCGAGGAATGGCATCCCGCGCAGCAGAGTCGCTGGTTGGTCGATGGTCGCTGGGAGCTGGAAGTGCCCTATGTGGATGCCACGGAGCTGCTGATGGACCTGTTGCGCCACGCCGGCGAGGTGGAGGTGATGGCCCCCGCGGCCCTGGCTGAAGCCTACGAGGAACGCCTGCGTCAGGCACTTCAGCGCCTGCCTCGCAGCAGGAAATAGGGGCACGGGGCCAGGCTGGGCAGGCCTGCCGGGATCTGCAGGGCCCGGAAGCCCTTAGCGCCGAGGGCGAAGGGCAGGATGCGCAGCAGAGGCCCTGATGGCCGTGCTCAGGCCTGCTCGGGCTCGTTCTGCTGGCGTTGCAGGCGTTCGCTGTGCCAGTAGACGTCGTCGCCGCCCTTGCCGTCCAGGTTGGCGCGGTTGAGTACGCGGGCCAGCACGAAGAGCAGGTCGGAGAGGCGGTTCAGGTACTGGCGGGGTGCGGCCTCGATCTGTTCGCCCTCGTGCAGGGCATGGACCACCGCACGCTCAGCACGGCGGGCGATGGTGCGGCATACATGCGCAATGGCGGCGCTGCGGGTGCCGGCGGGGAGGATGAATTCCTTGAGACGTGGCAGGGCGGCGTTGTAGTGGGCCAGGGCCTCATCCAGGCGCAGCACGGCGTCCTCCTTCAGCAGGCTGTAGCCAGGCATGCACAACTCGCCGCCGAGGTTGAACAGCTCGTGCTGGATGGTGATCAGGAGTTCGCGGACATCCTCTGGCAGGGGCTCGGCCAGCAGTACGCCGATGTTGGAATTGAGCTCGTCCACATCGCCCATGGCCTGGACGCGCAGGTGGTCCTTGGGCACGCGGGTGCCATCGCCCAGGCCGGTGGTGCCGTCATCTCCGGTGCGGGTGGCGATCTGGGAAAGTCGGTTGGCCATGATGACAGCGGGCGGGTCTTGTTGATGAGGCCCGCATCTTGCCTCAGTCCGGCGACGGTCCCGGATTAGCCCCTGCGTCCGCTGCGGTGAAAGTCTGGCCGCTGGGGACGGGCCGGATGCGCCTGTGCGCCTTCGCCATGGGGTGTGGGTTCATGTCCGGGCGGTGCAGCGGGCGTGGCGGGCGCACGGAAGGCGTTCATGATGTTCTGGACCAGCAAGGCCAGCATGTCGCGCCGCCACAGACCCAGCAGGGCCAGGGCCACGACGACGATCAGCAGGATCCAACTCGATGTGGTCATGGAAGCTCCTCGTGCGGCTGTCGTGCGACCATGGTGGCACGGGCGCGCCGGGGCTTCAAGCCCAGGTGATTGCGCCAGCGCAGGTCCGGTGCAGTTCGATCCTGGCTTCCGGCTGTTCGGGCTGCGTTCAGCACCGCTTCCTAGAATGGTCCTCGACGCCAAGCCGGAGTTCCGCCATGTCTCATGCCCCCTTGCCCGCTGCCCTGAACGGTCCGCGCCGTGCCGTGCCGCAGGCGCTGAAGCAGTCCTGCCGCGAACGCTTTGGCGCGCGCTGCGTCGAGTCGCTGGCCGTGCGCCAGCAGCATGGCCGCGACGAGAGCCCTTTCGACGTGGAGCCGCCGGAGCTGGTCCTTTTTGCCGAGAGCGAGGAGGAGGTGGCCTTCGTGTTGTCGCTGGCTCAGCAGCATGCGGTGCCGGTCATTCCCTATGGCGCAGGCACCTCGCTGGAGGGCCATCTGCTGGCGGTGCAGGGTGGCATCAGCCTGGACCTCTCGCGCATGAATCGCATCCTGGCCGTGCAGGCCGAGGACCTGACGGTGACGGTGCAGCCGGGCGTCACCCGCCACCGGCTCAATGACGAGCTGCGCCATCAGGGCCTTTTCTTCCCCATCGATCCTGGTGCCGATGCCTCGCTGGGCGGCATGGCCGCCACGCGGGCCAGCGGCACCAATGCCGTCCGCTACGGCACGCTGCGTGAGAACGTGCTGGCCCTGCGGGTGGTCACGCCGGGCGGCAGCATCGTGCGCACGGGCTCGCGGGCGCGCAAGAGCAGCGCCGGCTACGACCTCACCCGACTCTTCGTGGGCAGCGAGGGCACGCTGGGCGTGATCACCGAACTGACGCTGCGGCTCTATCCGCTGCCGGAGGCGGTGTCGGCGGCCATCTGCTTCTTCCCCAGCATCGATGCGGCCGTTCAGACCACCATGCAGATCATCCAGATGGGTGTGCCCATCGCCCGCTGCGAGCTGCTGGATGCCAACACCGTGCGTGCCGTCAACGCCCACGACCACCTGGGCCTGCGCGAGTCGGCCATGCTGCTGATGGAGTTCCATGGCTCGGCGGCCGGTGTGGCCGAGCAGTCCGGGACCGTGCAGGAGATCGCCCGCGACTTCGGCGGCGAGGACTTCGAATGGGCCAGCACGCCCGAGGAACGCACGCGGCTGTGGACGGCCCGCCACCATGCCTATCTCTCAGCCCTGCAGATGAAGCCGGGCTGCCGCTGCGTCACCACGGACACCTGCGTGCCCATCTCGCGCCTGGCCGAGAGCATCAACGAGTCGGTGGCTGAAGTCCTGGCCTCGGGCCTCCCCTATTTCATCGTGGGGCATGTGGGCGACGGCAATTTCCACATGGGCTACCTGATCGACCCCGAGAAGCCTGCGGAACGCGAGACGGCCGAACGGCTGTCGGCGCAGATGGTGGCCCGCGCCCTGCGCCTGGGAGGCACCTGCACGGGCGAGCATGGCATAGGCCTGCACAAGCAGGCGTTCCTGCTGGACGAGGCCGGCGAGGAGGCCGTGGCACTCATGCGCACGCTCAAGCGGGCCATGGATCCGCTGGACATCATGAATCCGGGCAAGATCTTCCCTGGCCAGGCGAGCCGCTAGCGGTAGCGGCGCAGGATCTCCTCCAGCCGCCCCTCGCTCAGCAAGGCCTGCTGGGCCGCGGCCAGCTCGGACAGCGGGATGGGCGAGCTGCGCAGGCGAAGGCAGTACAGGGCCGTGCGTGACACCTCCAGCGGCGAGGCCACCAAGCTGCGCAGTTTGGGATCGTGGGCGCGCGCGTAGGCGAGCTGCAGTCGGCTGATGACGCTGTAGTCGGCCCTGCCCAGGCTCTGCATCTGCAGTAGGCGGGATTCGTTGTGGGCCAGGCTTCGATCCATGCGGCCAGCCTCGAAGAGCGGATCCAGCAGGGGGTAGCGATAGCCCGTGACGACGCCCACCGTTCTGCCCTGCAGCTGCTCCAGCCTATGGACCAGGGGCATGCCTGGCTGGCTGACCAGCTCCTCGACCACCTCCATCAGCGGCCGCGGCAGCCACTCGATCCAGACCTCGTCCTGCGCGCTGTACCAGCGGGGGTTCTCGAAGCACTGCACATCGAAGCTTCCTTCGCGCAACTGCTGCCCCACGCGTCGCGTGGGCATCAGCAGGAACTGGGCTTCTCGGCCGAGGCGGTGGGCAAGGGCCTGGCCCCAGTCATGGACGATGCCACCCAGCAGGCGAGCCTCGCCACTGCCCTGGCTGATGTCGGCAAAGGGAAGGCTGGTGCCCGTGGTCACCAGCAGGCGCAGGGACGGTGCGGCGGCCTGCGCCTGAGGCCCCAGGACGGCCAGGGCAAGCAGCAAGGAAGCCCAGGCACCCCTCACCCTGGACGATCGAGCCGAGGTCAATGGGCCGGCGCCGGCACGGTCCAGCGCTTGCTCACCTCGCCCTTGCCGTTGACGCTCTCCAGCTGCACGCCAAAGCCCCACAGCCGGGCCACGTGCTTGAGGACTTCCTGCGCGCTTTCGTGCAAGGGGCGGTCCAGGTGCTGGGTATGGCGCAGGGTCAGGGAGCGGTCGCCGCGCAGGTTGACGTTCCACACCTGGATATTGGGCTCCCGGGTGGCAAGGTCGTACTGGCGGGAGAGGGCCTCGCGCACGTGCTGGTAGCCGCTTTCGTCGTGGATGGCGGAGATCAGGTATTCCTTCTCCTTCTCGTCATCCAGGATGGCGAAGAGCTTGAAGTCACGCATCAGCTTGGGGCTCAGATACTGGCCGATGAAGCTCTCGTCCTTGAAGTTGCGCATGGCGTGCTGCAGGGTGGGCAGCCAGTCGCTGCCGGCGATGTCGGGGAACCACTGGCGGTCTTCGGCGGTGGGGGCCTCGCAGATGCGCTTGAGGTCGGTGTACATCGCAAAGCCCAGGGCGTAGGGATTCAGGTTGGCCATGGGCTGCTGCGCGATGACGTTGGTGTGCGACTTCAGCCACTCGATCATCATGCCGTCGGTGAGGTAGCCGTCGTCGTACATCTGGTTGAGCAGGCGGTGGTGCCAGAAGGTGGCCCAGCCCTCGTTCATTACCTGGGTCTGGCGCTGCGGGTAGAAGTACTGGGCGATCTTGCGCACGATGCGCACGATCTCGCGCTGCCAGGGCTCCAGCAGGGGGGCGTTCTTCTCGATGAAGTACAGCAGGTTCTCCTGCGGCTCCTCGGGGAAGCGGCGCGCGGCCTGGGCCTCGGCGTCCTTGTCGGCGCGGCGGGGCAGGGTGCGCCAGAGGTCATTGATCTGCTGCTGGGCATAGGACTCGCGGTCCTTGAGCCGGTTGCGCTCCTCGGCGAGCGAGAGCTTGGCGGGCCGCCGGTAACGGTCCACGCCGTGATTCATCAGGGCGTGGCAGGAGTCCAGCAGGGCCTCGACCGCTTCCAGACCATGGCGCTCCTCACATTCGGCCACGTAGTTCTTGGCATAGACCAGATAGTCGATGATGGACGAGGCGTCCGTCCACATGCGGAAAAGGTAATTGCCCTTGAAGAAGCTGTTGTGACCGTAGCAGGCATGGGCGATCACCAGGGCCTGCATGGCCATGGTGTTCTCCTCCATCAGGTAGGCGATGCAGGGGTCGGAGTTGATGACGATCTCGTAGGCCAGGCCCATCTGACCGCGCTTGTAGTTGCGCTCGGTGGCGATGAACTCCTTGCCATAGCTCCAGTGGCGGTAGTTCACCGGCATACCCACGGAGGCGTAGGCATCCATCATCTGCTCGGCGGTGATGATCTCCAGCTGGTTGGCATAGGTGTCCAGGCCGTAGCGCTCGGCCGTCTGGCGGATGACCTCGTGGTATTCGTTGATCAGCTCGAAGGTCCAGTCGCTGGGCGCCGGCAGCGGGTGGTCCGGACGCTTCTGCAGCGGCTTCATCTCGCGCAGCGGCGGCGGGGAGCGGCGGCCGCCCCATTCGTGGCGGTCCGCGTGCATGCCGGTGCGGCGGCGGTTCTCGATGTCGGTCATGTGGCGGCCCCTTCCTTCTTGAACAGGTCGCGGAAGACCGGGTAGATCTGGCTGACCTCCACGGCCTTGCGCATCGCGAACTGCGGCACCTCGTCGGCCAGCTTGGCGTATTCCTCCCAGAGGTTCTGTTCGGCTTCCGCCACCTGCACGTAGGCGAAGTAGCGGCACAGGGGCAGGATCTTGTCGGTGAGCAGCTCGCGGCAGCGGCCGCTGTCGTGGTGCCAGTTGTCGCCGTCGCTGGCCTGGGCGCCGTAGATGTTCCATTCCGTGGGCGAGTAGCGCTCGCGGATGATCTGCTCCATCAGCACCAGGGCCGAGGACACCACGGTCCCGCCGGTCTCGGTGGCGTGGAAGAAGTTCTGCTCGTCCACCTCCTGGGCCTGCGTGTGGTGGCGGATGAAGACCACGTCGATCTTCTCGTAGTGCCGCGTCAGGAAGAGGTAGAGCAGGATGAAGAAGCGCTTGGCCAAGTCCTTGCGCGCCTCGTCCATGGAGCCGGAGACGTCCATCAGGCAGAACATCACCGCGCGGGTGGTGGGCACAGGCACCTTGACCCGCGAGCGGAAGCGCAAGTCGATGGGATCGAGGAAGGGGATGGCCTCAATGCGGCCCTTGAGCAGGGCGATGCGGGCCTCGGTGTCCTCGATCAGGGTCTTGTTCTCGGGGTGGTCCGGCAGCTCGCGCAGCAGCAGGGCCAGGCGCTCCTCCAGCTCGTGCAGCTCGCGCCGCTTGCCCATGCCCAGGGCGATGCGGCGACCCAACGCGCCCCGCATGGAGCGCACCACGTGCAGGTTGGTGGGGGTGCCGTCGCTGGTGAAGCCGGCGCGGTGGCTCTTCCATTCCGGCGTCTCGGCCAGGGTGGTGCGGGCCATATTGGGCAGGGCCAGGTCGTCAAAGAAGACCTGCATGAACTCTTCCTTGCTGAGGTGGAAGACGAAGTCGTCCTCGCCCTCGCCGGAGTCGCTGGCCTGGCTGCCCTGGCCCTGGCCTTGCCCGCCCTGGGGCTTGGGCACGCGGTCACCCTTGACGTGATCCCGGTTGCCCGGGCGCACCACCTCGCGAGTGCCGCCCTCGCCATGGCCGAAGACGGGCTCGCTAAGGTCCTTCTTGGGGATGTGCACCTCTTCGCCGCGCTCCATGTCACGGATGCCACGCCCGTCCACCGCCCGCCGCACCGCCTCGCGGATCTGGTCCTTGTGTCGACGCAGAAACCGCTCGCGATTGCCGATGGACTTGTTCTTGCCCGAAAGCCGTCGATCGATGATCTGCTGCAGCATGTCTGTCCTTCAAAGACTCCGCTCAGCCTGGCATTTCCAAGCGGGGCCCGAGGATCCGGCTCCGCCGGTCCTTCGGGCCCGCCCCCTCGAGGGGGCGCGCGAAGCGCGTAGGGGGTGGACCATCAGCTACTCTTCCTGACCCGCAGGTACCACTCGCAAAGCAGCCGCACCTGCTTGGCTGTGTAGCCCTTGTCGACCATGCGTTGCACGAAGTTTTCGTGCTTCTTGGCTTCCTCGGCGCTGGCCTTGGCATTGAAGCTGATCACCGGCAGCAGCTCCTCGGTGTTGGAGAACATCTTCTTCTCGATCACCGTGCGCAGCTTCTCGTAGCTGGTCCAGGCTGGGTTCTTGCCGGCGTTGTTGGCACGGGCCCGCAGCACGAAGTTGACGATCTCGTTGCGGAAGTCCTTGGGATTGCTGATGCCCGCGGGCTTCTCGATCTTCTCCAGCTCGGCATTCAGGGCAGAGCGGTCGAAGACCTCGCCGGTGTCGGTGTCGCGGTATTCCTGGTCCTGGATCCAGTAGTCGGCATAGGTCACGTAGCGGTCGAAGATGTTCTGGCCGTACTCCGAATAGCTTTCCAGGTAGGCCGTCTGGATTTCCTTGCCGATGAACTCGGCGTAGCGGGGAGCCAGTTGCTCCTTGATGAAGCCGACGTACTTCTGCTCCAGCTCGCCCGAGAATTGCTCGCGCTCGATCTGCTGCTCCAGCACGTACATCAGGTGCACGGGATTGGCTGCAACCTCGCCGGGATCGAAGTTGAAGACCTTGGAGAGGATCTTGTAGGCAAAGCGCGTGCTGATGCCGTTCATGCCCTCGTCGACGCCAGCGTAGTCGCGGTACTCCTGCAGGCTCTTGGCGCGCGGGTCGGTGTCCTTGAGGTTGTCGCCGTCGTAGACCTGCATCTTGGAGTAGAGCGTCGAGTTCTCAGGCTCCTTCAGCCGTGTCAGCACGGCGAACTGCGCCATCATCTTCAGCGTGCCCGGCGCGCACTTGGCCTCGGCGAGCGAGGAGCCGCGGATGAGCTTCTCGTAGATCTTCATCTCTTCGCTGACGCGCAGGCAGTAGGGCACCTTGACGATGTAGATGCGGTCCAGGAAGGCCTCGTTGTTCTTGTTGTTGCGGAAGGTCTTCCACTCGCTTTCATTGCTGTGCGCAAGCACGATGCCGTCGAAGGGGATGGCGCCGAAGCCTTCCGTGCCCTTGAAGTTGCCTTCCTGCGTGGCCGTCAGCAAGGGGTGCAGCACCTTGATCGGCGCCTTGAACATCTCGACGAACTCCAGCAGGCCCTGGTTGGCCAGGCACAGGCCGCCGCTGTAGCTGTAGGCATCGGGGTCGTCCTGCGCATAGGTTTCCAGCTTGCGGATGTCCACCTTGCCCACCAGGCTGGAGATGTCCTGGTTGTTCTCGTCGCCCGGCTCGGTCTTGGCCACACCGATCTGCTTGAGCACGCTGGGATAGCGTTTGATCACGCGGAACTTGCGGATGTCGCCGCCGAACTCATCCAGACGCTTGACGGCCCAGGGCGAGAGGATGCGGTTGAGGTAGCGGCTGGGAATGCCGAACTCCTTCTCCAGCAGCGGGCCGTCCTCCACGGGGTCGAAGAGGCCCAGCGGCGATTCGTTCACCGGCGAATCCTTCAGTGCGTAGAAGGGCACTTGCTCCATCAGCTGCTTGAGCCGCTCGGCGATGGAACTCTTGCCGCCGCCCACCGGACCCAGCAGATACAGGATCTGCTTCTTTTCCTCCAGCCCCTGCGCGGCGTGACGGAAGTAGCTGACGACCTGCTCGATGGCCTCTTCCATACCGTAGAACTCGGCAAAGGCGGGATAGAGCTTGATGGTCTTGTTGGCGAAGATGCGCGAGAGCCGCGGATCGTGGCGGGTGTCTACCATCTGCGGCTCGCCGATGGCCTTGAGCATGCGCTCGGCGGCAGTGGCGTAGGCCAGGGGATTGCGCTTGCACTCGGTCAGGTACTCTTCAAGCGAGAGCTCTTCGATCCGGCTGCGCTCGTAGCGGGCGGTGTAGTTGCTGATCACGTCCATGCTGACCTCCTGTGTTCGTTGGAGGCGATGCCAGGCATACGACATCCGGCATCGTCTGGGAAGTTCTGGTGACGTCCTGGGCCAAGGCGTCATCAGAGCTTTCCGAGCATCAGCTCGCGTCAACAGTTTCTTGCAGCGGGGGGATAGGGCCGCCCTGGAAAAAAGCCCTCCGGGGCGGATTTCTCGAGGCTTGCCTGCTGCGATCGAGATCTCTGCTTCCATCCTACGCCGCTTGCCGCGACAAGGAAGGACACAAGACCTGACCCCCTCATGATTTCACTTGTAGTCCTTTCGCGATGACTTCGCAACGCCGTCCTGCGGGGAGGCGTTTACAGCATAGACCCCCGCATCATGCGCGGGCAGTGAGTCGAGGGCGGTCAGGTGTGAAAAAAAGCCGTGCACAGGGCACGGCTTTGGTGGAAGAAGATGGCGGCTGAGGCAAGGCCGTCTTACTGCGGGCCCCGAAGTCGTTCGATCAGCCCGTTGAGTTCGTCCAAGGAGCTGAACTGGATGGCGATCTCGCCGGAGTCGCCCCGGCGCGTCTTCTTCTTGACCCGGATTTCCACCTGTGCGGTCAGTAGATCAGACAGCTCTTCCTCCAGGCGCAGTACGTCGCGGCTCTTGTCGCCCTTGACTCGCAGCAGGGGCGCCTGCCGGCCTGCACCTTGATGGCGCTGCACCAGCTTTTCGGCCTCACGCACGCTGAGCTTCTTGGCAGCGATCTCAGTGGCGCTGGTGATCTGGTGCGCGCCGTCCAGGGCCAGCAAGGCCCGGGCGTGGCCCATGTCCAGGTCACCCGCCATCAGCATGGCTTGCACCGGTTCAGCCAGGTTCAGCAGGCGCAGCAGATTGCTGGCGGCGCTGCGCGATCGGCCCACGGCTTGAGCGGCCTGTTCGTGAGTGAGCCCAAACTCGTCCGTGAGGCGTTTCAGGCCCTGCGCCTCTTCCAGCGGGTTGAGGTCTTCACGCTGGATGTTCTCGATGAGGGCCATGGCCGCCGCGGCTTCGTCCGGCACGGTCTTGACCAGCACCGGCACGTCGCGCAGACCGGCCAGCTTGGCGGCGCGGAAGCGACGCTCACCCGCGATGATCTCGTAGCGGGCCACACCGTCCTTGGATGCCTCGGCGCCGATAGGGCGTACCAGGATGGGCTGCATGATGCCCTGGCCCTTGATGCTCTCGGCCAGCTCGTAGAGCGAGCCCTCGTCCATCCGGGTGCGCGGCTGGTATTTGCCGGCCTGCATCTGCTCCAGGCGCAGTGTGCTGGGCTCGCCTTCGCGCGCGGCAGGCGTTTCAGAGACTTTGGGGCCCAGCAGGGCTTCCAGGCCCATGCCGAGGCCCTTGGGTTTTTTCGTGACCATGGGGAGGATTGTCGCAAAGTGCTGCCGCGGCCCCGCCAGGCTTTTTTTTCGGGGAGTCTGCATCCGGAATGACGAGCGCTGCATCCAAGCAGATGAGACCTCCATGTGGCGGGGTCCTGGAGCGAGGAGCGCTTGCATGATGAATTCGCGTAAACAATGTCTGGCCTTGCTGGCCTCCCTGAGCATGAGCCCGCTGGGCATGGCCGCGCCGGACGTCGCGGCGCCCCTGATCCTGCAGCCCGCGGAACAGGCCGCCTTGAGCCAGCAGATCCGCCTGCGCCTGAACCAGGACTATCACGACCTGGCCCGGGTGCCGGCTGCATTGGAGTCCCTGAAGCCGCAGGCCAGGGCGCTCACAGGGCCGGACCTGGCGGAGGACTGGACCCGGCTGCTGCAGGCCCAGCTTCAGGATGCCCATGCGCGGCTGGTCTACAGCCCTGAGCTGCTGCCGCCCGATCCGGACGAAGCGGACGACGCACCGTCCGGCCCGCCAGCCGAGGTGATGCGGCACTTGAACTGCGGCGTGGAGCGGGTGGAGCACTATCCCGGCAACATCGGCTATCTGCGCGTGGATGCCATGGCCCCGCCCGAGGCCTGTGCATCCACCCTGGCCGCCGCCCTGCAGGTGCTGGCCCAGAGCGACGCTCTGATCCTGGACCTGCGCCGCAACCGCGGTGGCAGTCCGGCCATGGTGCAATGGCTGGCCAGCCACTTCCTGCCACCGCAGACAGCCCTGAGCTCTATGGTCCGCGCCCGTGATGCCTCCAACGAAGCCATGCAGACCCAGGCCGGACTGCCCGGACCGGACCTCGCCAGGATGCCCCTGTACCTGCTCACCAGCAGCAAGACCTTCTCGGCCGGCGAGCATTTGGCCTACGACCTGCAGCAGGCCGGCCGCGCCAAGGTGGTTGGCGAGCCCAGCGGCGGCGGCGCCAACCCGGGCACTTTCCGGACGGTGCATCCGCATTTCCGGCTGTGGGTCTCGTTGGCGCGTTCGGTGAGCCCGGTCACTGGCGGCAACTGGGAAGGGCGGGGCGTCCAGCCTGATGAGCGCGTCAAGGCGCCCGAGGCGCGACGCGTGGCCTATGGCCGGGCGCTGAAGGACCTGGTGCTGGCCAAGGCACCGTCTGCCATGCCGGGCGAACGCGAAGAGCTCCTGGGCGAGCTGGATGAAGTCTCGAAACGCCTGGGGCTCTGAACCCCCATCCGCGGTCTGACCGCGCCATGAAGAAGGAATCCGACGATGGATAACGTGAACGAGCTGTGGGTGGGCCTGGGGATGATCGTGGTGACGCTGGTCGCCATCCTTGGCCCGGTGATGTTGCTGCTGCGCCTGATGCGCCACCAGACCCGCCAGAAGGAGCAGCGCTATCGCTTTCTGCTGGAGCTGGCCGATCGCCGGCAGCCATTGCCGCTGGAGCTCCTCAAGGAGTCCACGCCGACCGAGTCGGACCGCCGTCGCGGCCTGGTGCTTGTGAGTGCGGCCATGGGCGTCTGGCTGAGCCTGCAGCTGCTGCCGCTGGAGTACAGCGAGGGCCACCGCCTGGGCGAGCTGTGGGGCCTGGCCTGCCTGCCTCTGATGGTGGGCCTGGGCTATCTGGCCAGCTGGTGGCTGGGCCAGCGCAGCCAACGCACCGATGGCTGAGCCCCTGGACCCCGAGGACCGGCTGGACCGGCTCCTCGTGCGGCGGCTGCTGGACACGGGCGATGCGCAGGCCTTCGAGCAGTTGCTGCGGCGGCACCAGGGCCTGGTGCGGGCCCAGCTTCGCCGCCTGCTCCATGGTGATGCGGCGCAGGCCGACGAGCTGGCGCAGGAGGTCTTCCTGCGCCTGTGGCGAAAGCTGGACCAGTACCGTGGCGAGGCGCGCTTCGCGACCTGGCTGTTCCGCCTGGCCTATACCGTGTTCCTGGAATCGCGCCGCAAGCACCAACTGCCTCTCGACGACGTGGCGGACCTGGAAGATGCGGCCGGCTCGGCCCCCGACCCCTCACCGGCCCTGCGCATGGACCTGCATCAGGCCCTGGAGCGCCTGCCGCGGCCGGAGCGCCAGGCCCTGATGCATTGCGCCGAGCTGGGCCTGAGCCATGAGGAGGCTGCCCAGGTGATGGGGCTGCCCCTGGGCACACTGAAGTCGCATGTGCAAAGAGGCAAGCAGCGCCTGCGCGGCTGGTTGCAGGATTGGAAGGAGACGAGGCCATGAGCAAGCTGGACAACACGCCTACTGAGGGCCTGCCCCCTCTGACCGCGCAGGACGAGGCCGCTCTGGAGATCTTGCTAGCCCAGGCACGGCTGGATCCGGTGCCAGACGAGGGCTTCAGCGCGGCGCTGATGCAGCGCCTGCCCGATCCTGGCCGCTACCGCAGACGGTCCAAGGCGCCTTTGTGGGGGGCCGGCCTGGGGGGGGGTCTGCTGGTCTGGCAGCTGGCCGGCACGGGGCTGCTGCCCCAGGCCCTGGCTGGTGGGGCACAAGGCCTGCTCACGTCGGCGCTGGGCGTGGTCCTGGCTTGTGTGCTGGGCCTCAGCGTCGGCGTGAGCGGCTGGGTCTGGTCGGAGCGCGAAGGCTGATCGCCGCTGGGCTGCTCAGCGCGCCTCACTGCACAGCGTGGCCAGCAGGGCTTGGCCCTCAGGCCAGTCGTCCAGGCCGCTGGCGGTGTTGAGATGGCCCCGAGGGCCCGCCAACACCAGGCGGGCGCCCCAATCGGCGGCCATCTGGCTGGCGCGTTCCTGCGCGCAGAAAGGGTCATCGGAGGAGACCACGGCGATGGCCGGGAAGGGCAGCCGCAGGCGGCGGATGGGGCGCCAGTTGTGCAGCTGTGGCGGCATGTCCTCGCGTTCGGTATCGGGCGGCGCCACCAGCAGGGCCGCCCGCACACGCCCCGTGTGCTGCGAATGCGCGGCCCAGGCGGCCACCAGCTGGCAACCCAGGCTGTGGGCCACGAGCACGGCCGGCGTCTGCTCCAGGCGCGGGTCGGCCACCAGCACCTCGTCCAGCCGCGCCATCCAGTCGCCGCGGCGCGGCCATTCCCAGTCGGACTGCTCGATGCGGACATGACCCAGCTGCCGTTCCCAGCGGCTCTGCCAATGATCCGGGTCGGAGTCGAGCCAGCCGGGCAGCAGGTAGACGGGCGTGGCGTTGTCGGAGGAGGCGTCGGAGGAGGGCAGGGGCATCATCAGAGGCGAAGGATGAGCGCGGGCAGGGGGCGGGTCATCCCTTATGCTGTCGGACTGTTCCCATTGATTGTGCTGGAGATCTCATGACGTACACCGTGTTTGTGGATGGACAGGAAGGCACCACGGGGCTGCGCATCCATGAGTACCTGGCCCAGCGCAGCGACATCGAGGTGCTGCGCATAGCCGCCGACAAGCGCAAGGACGCCGCCGAGCGCGCCCGCCTGCTCAATGCCGCCGACGTGGCCTTTCTGTGCCTGCCGGACGCCGCCTCGCGTGAGGCCGCGGCCATGATCAGCAACCCCAGGACCTGCCTGATCGACGCCAGCACCGCCCATCGCACCGTCCCGGGCTGGACCTTCGGCCTGCCCGAGCTGTGCAAGGGCCAGCGCGAGGCCATTCGCGGCGCCAAGCGCATTGCCAATCCGGGCTGCCATGCCAGCGCCTTCATCCTGGCCGTGCGGCCCCTGGTGGATGCCGGCCTGCTGGCGCCCGAGGCGCTGATCTCGGCCACCTCTCTCACCGGTTATTCTGGCGGTGGCAAGGGCATGATCGCGGAGTACGAGGCCGGCGGCAACGCCCAGCTGAAGTCGCCGCGTCCCTATGCCCTGGGCCTGGCTCACAAGCACCTGCCGGAGATGATGGCCCATACCGGCCTCCGGACGGCGCCCGTGTTCATGCCCATCGTGGCCGACTTCTACAAGGGCCTGGCCGTTACCGTGCCGCTGCACCTGCAGCAGCTGCGCGCCGCTACCACGCCCGAGCATGTGCGAGAGGCCCTGGCTGCGCACTACGAGGGCGAGCGCTTCATCCGCGTCATGCCCCTGCGTGACGCCGACACCCTGGCCGGCGGCTTCTTCGACGTGCAGGCCTGCAACGACACGAATCGCGTGGACCTCTTCGTCTTCGGCAGTGACACCCAGGTCCTGGTGATGGCCCGTCTGGACAACCTCGGCAAGGGAGCCAGCGGTGCCGCCGTCCAGAGCATGAACGTGCACCTGGGGGTGGACGAAACCCTGGGCCTGGTCTGAGCGTGAGTGCCATGCGCTGGTGCACCGACGCCGCGGTGCCCGTCGCGGATCTGGATGCCCTGCGTGAGGGCGTGATCCTGCATGGCAGGCAGCAGGCGCAGGGCAGCGATGCCCATGACATTGCCTGCGCCCTCTACGACGACAGCGGCACGCTGCTGGCCGGCGCCTGCGGCCGCACGGAGTTCGAGCGGCTCTACATCGACTACCTCTGGGTCCATCCGGACCGCCGCGGCGAAGGTCTGGGCGGGGATGCCCTGCGCCGCCTGGAAGCCCAGGCCCTGCGTCGCGGCTGCCGCGATGCCCTGGTTGAGACCTTGCTGGACGAGGCGGCTGCGATCTACGAGCACCTGGGCTATGCCTGCATTGCCCACCTCCACGACTTCCTTCCCGGCTTTACTCGGCACACCCTGTTGAAGGTCTGGCGACCGAGAGACTGAACCTGGCCGACCCGACCCAGCAACGGGAGACGGCCCCCTCGGGAGAGGGACGGGATGGCCGATGCTCGCTGCCACTGGGCTTCATGCCTTTGGCGCAGGGCTTCTGCCCCACCGGGCTGTAGGCAGGGGGCTTTGCGCGGGTCGCGAGGGGGCGCCTGTGTGGCCATGGTCGTCTTGGGCACATGGGTGGCTGCCGCCAGCCGTGCTGCCGCCGTGAGCACCAGTCGGGCGTCACTGCAGCACCATCTCTACACGCCGGTTGCGGGCGCGGCCTTCTTCGTCGGCATTGGACGCCAGGGGGGCGATATTGGCTGCTCCCTTGGCACTGAGGCGGCCGGCCTCGATGCCATGCGGCGGCTTGCCCAGGGCGGCGACCACAGCCTGTGCACGGGCCAGAGAGAGCGCCAGGTTGGCGTCGAAGCCGCCCACGTTGTCCGTGTGGCCGACGATGTAGACCCGCAGCTTGGGGTCCGCCTTGAGCACCTGGGCCATCTCGGCCAGCTGGGCCTGGGACTCGGGCTTGATCTCGCTCTTGCCCGTGTCGAAGAAGAGGCCGTAGAGCGAGATCTTGCCCTCTGCCTTGAGGCTCTGCCCGATGGCGCCTGCATCGACGGTGACCTGGCCGGTGGGCATGGTCTTGGGCTCGACGATCTCGATGTAGGTGGCTGTGCGGTGCGTGTAGGCGTTCTGGGCCATTGCGCTGTAAAGCAGCAGATGCAGCGTCCGGCCGCCCTGGGTCAGCTGGCCCACGAGCATGCGGCCCCCCTCGGGGCTGATGCTGGCTTCCAGAGGCCAGCGTCCGCCGGAGGCCACCGTCATGTTGGGCAGATCACCCTTGGCCCAACTCATGCCGCGCAGTCTGTCGTTCTTGTTCAGCGCGAAGTAGGCCTTCACGCAGCCCTGATCCTTGCTTTCGCAGCTCCAGCCGGTCTTGAAGCCCGCGGCGTGCAGGGCCTGCTGATGGTTGCGGAAGACCTCCAAAGGGCCTTTGTCCTGCGGGGCCAGGTAGAAGAGGCGGGTGACCTTGCCCTCCACTGGCTGCGGGTTGGCAAAGTGGTCACCGTTCTTGGCCACGCCGCTGGCGTCCGGGAAGCTGCGCTGCTCCCAGTCCTGCTGGGCGAAGCCCACGAGCAGGCTGCCGCTGAAGCGCCTGAGCACGGGATGGTCGCTGCTGCCGGGTACGTCGGCGGTGGGCACATCGGCCAGGGAGGGCAGGGGCGACAGGGTGGTGCACAGCCCCGCGAGGGCGCAGGCGCTGAGGGCACGAATGGATGACATGGAGGGCTTCCTGAAGGGATGGGGCGGGCGCATCGAGGAGGCGCAGGGGTGCTTGCGCCTACTGCAGCACCATCTCCACGCGCCGGTTGCGGCCGCGGCCTTCCTCGCTGGCATTGCTGGCCAGCGGCGCGAAACTGGCAATGCCGCGGGCCTGCAGGCGGCTGGCGGCGATGCCTTTTTGCACCAAGGCCGCGAGCACGGCCTGTGCCCGGCCCTGGCTCAGCGCCAGGTTGGCGTCTATGGTGCCGACATTGTCGGTATGGCCGACGATCAGCACCTTGAGCGTGGGCGGTGTCCTCAGGACGGCCACCATCTGGTCCAACTGGGCCTGACTCTCGGGCTTGAGCTCGGTCTTGCCGGTGTCGAAGAGCAGGCCATAGAGCGCGATCCTGCCCTCTGCCTGCAGGCCTTGGCTGAGGGCCTTGGCATCTACGGTGACCTGGCCGATGGGCATGGACCGGGGCTCGATGATCTCGATGTAGGTGGCTGTGCGGCCCGTGTGAGCGTTGTCGGCCACCGAGGTATAGAGCAGCAGCTGCAAGCTGCGGCCGCCGCTGGACAGCGTGCCCACCAGCATGCGCCCCTGCTCGAAGCTCAGCGACATTTCCAGGTTCCAGCTGCTGCCCTTGTGCTCGGCATCGATGCCGGGCAGGTCGCCTTCGGCCCAGCGCATGCCCTTGGCCCGCTCATAGCCGTCCAGCGCGAAGTAGGCCCGGGCGCAGCCCTGGGCCTCGGTCTCGCAGCTCCAGGTGGTTTTGAAGCCCGCAGCCTGCAGGGCCTGCTGGTAGTTGCGAAAGACCTCCAGCGGGCTCTTACCCAAGGGCGCCAGATAGAATAAGCGCGTCACCTTGCCTTCGACGGTGATCGGGTTTGCGAAGCGGTTGTCGTCCTTGGCGGCACCCTTTGCATCAGGGAACTGGCGCTGCTCCCAGTCCTGCTGGGCGTAGCCGACCAGCAGGCTGCCGCTGAACCGCTGCAGGACCGGGTGGTCCTTGGCCCCAGGTACGTCAGACCTGGGCGCTGCTGCCTGGGCCGTGAAGGCGCCCAGGGCCAGGCCCAGAACCAGGATGTGGCGGGTCAGGGGGGACGGGCTGGCGAGGCGCATGGACGGCGTCCTTCTTGGGAGTGGCAGTGCTGCCGCATGCTACCCAGCACACTTCTACATGATGTAACCATGTGAATGCGCGGCCCCCTCGGCCACGGGGCTCAGTGCATGTCTTCCGGAGGGCTGCGAAAGTGGTAGCGGTAGGCCTGCCGAAAGCCCAGGCCGCGATACAGGGCCAGGGCGGGGGCGTTGTGTTCGCCCACCTGCAGATAAGCCTGGCGCGCCCCTTGGATGCTGGCCTGCTGAAGCAGGGCCATGCACAGGCTGCGGGCATGGCCCTGGCCGCGAAAAGGCTCGGGGGTGTAGATGTCGTAGAGGCCGACCCAATCACCTTCCTGGGCGATCTGCCCACAGGCCAGCAACTCCCAGCCGCGGATGGTGTTGCGGCGCAGCCAGAAGCCCTGATAGGGCACGCGGGACTGCGACTGCCGCTCGGCCTGCGCCTGGATCTCGAGCTCGCTGCTGCCCTTGAGTTCACCCATCTGGCGGGCGAAATCCATGGCATCCACCGGATGCAAGACCTGACCCCCAGGCAGCGGCCAGCCCATCACATCTGCCAGTTGCGGCCGGACCAGGACCTCGGCGGCGTCGTAGCTGGGCCAGCCTTTGGCGGCCAGCAGGGCGTCCAGCTCGGGTGGTTGCGTGAAGGGGGTGATGCGGACGATCAGCGGCAGCCCGGCGGCGTGGAAGCTGCGGGCGCAGCGCGCCAGCAACTCGTCTACAGGCAAGATACCGGTTTCCAGGGCGTTGATGCAGCGAGCGCGCTTGGCCTGGCCGGGGGAGAGCCGGATCAGCCAGCCCTCGATGCGCGACTCCTGCGGCGGCGAGGTGGCGTTGAGGCCGGCCAGCTCGGCCTGTCGTCCCAGTTCGGCCAGCTCGGTGGCGTCCATATCACATCGCCGCGATGCGACGCACCATTTCCTTGGCGAACTCGACAAAGGATTGCGCACCCTTGGACGAGGGATCGAACACCACGCCCGGCAGTCCGTAGCTGGGCGCCTCGGCCAGGCGTACGTTCCGGGGGATCACGGTGTCGAACACCTTCTCGCCGAAATGGGCCTTGAGCTGCTCGCTGACCTGGTTCTGCAGGGTGATGCGGGGGTCGAACATGACCCGTAGCAAGCCGATGATCTGCAGATCGGGATTGAGGTTGGCATGGACCTGCTTGATGGTGTTCACCAAGTCCGACAATCCTTCCAGCGCGAAATACTCGCACTGCATGGGCACGATCACCCCGTGAGCGGAGCACAGGCCATTCAACGTCAGCATGGACAAGGATGGCGGGCAGTCGATCAGTACGAAGTCATAGTCATTTTCTGCCGCCTTCAATGCGCTCTTGAGGCGACGCTCGCGGCGTTCCAGTTCCACCAACTCGACTTCCGCGCCGGCCAGCTCTCGATTGGCGCCCAGTACGTCATAGCCCACTTGCTCGTTGCGTTGACGGGCCTCGGCGATGCTGGCTGACTCCAGCAGTACGTCATAGACACTTAGCTCCAGGGCGCGCTTGTCCACGCCCGAGCCCATGGTGGCATTGCCCTGCGGATCCAGGTCTACCACCAGCACCCGCTGGCCGACTTTGGCCAGGCCGGCAGCGAGGTTGACGGTGGTGGTGGTCTTGCCGACTCCGCCTTTTTGATTGGCGACGCAAAAAATCTTGGACATGAAGGCTCCCCCCCTACGCGCTTCGCTGGGCCCTCGCGGGGCGAACTCGACAGCCCGGCAGAACCGGGTGAGCGAGTTCCGCGTGCTGGCGCTGCGTGCGACTGGGGCTATGTGCTCGGTTGGCTATCGTACTTTGGATGGTGGTGGCGCCTGAGCTTAAGCGGTGGTTTTGATCCAGATGAGACAGCGCTGGGCGTCCAGGCCAGGGACTTGTAGTTGTTCCACGTGAAACACGTTCAGGTCCTGGGGCAGGGCGGCGATCTCGTCGTCAGGGTGCTGGCCCTTCATCGCCAGCCAGATGGCGCCCGGCTTGAGGTGCTGGCGGGTCAGGGTGGTGAAGTCCAGCAGCGATGCAAAGGCCCGTGAAGTGATCACGTCAAAGGGAGGCACCTTCAGTTCCTCCACACGGGAATGGATGCCATGCAGATTGCCCAGGCGCAGTTCGGCGGCCACCTGCTGTATGAAGCTGGCCTTCTTGGCGACTGCGTCCACGCAGCTGACATCCAGCCCTGGCTCGCAGATGGCCACCACCACGCCAGGCAGACCGCCACCACTGCCGACGTCCATCAGCCGCTGGTTCGACGTCCCGCCCAGGTGTCGGCGCAAGGCGGGAATGAGGCTGAGGCTGTCCACCAGGTGCTGGACCAGCATGGCCTGGGGGTCGCGCACAGCAGTCAGGTTGTAGACCTTGTTCCACTTCTGGATCAGGCCGAGGTAGTCCAGCAGTTGCTGGAGCTGGGGTTCGCTGAGCTTCAAGCCCAGGGTCTGGGCGGCATCACGCAAGGGGGCGAGGAGGGTGTTGGAACTCATGCGAAGAAACTCAGGCGTAGGTGAGGGAGTGGAGACCGTCCAGGATGCCGCGAGTGGGGGCCTCGACGCAGCAGTTGGGTTGCAGCAGCACGAGAATGGTCTGCGGGCAAGCCAGTTGGCCCAGATCCTCGATCCGGGAGGGCGCCCCCAGGGTATTGGGCGCGGTCTTGGTGACGCGGGCCTGGGGCCGCAGATTCAGCCTTGGAACAATCTCGAAGTCAGAGGCCTGCCCGGAATCGCTGCTTGCCAGCGGCCTCCCGGGGGCCATCCGCGCTGTCGAGTCTGGACCGGGGCCTGACGAAAGGCTGCCACCAGCGCATCGCCTCCTGCCCACCACCAGCCGCGTGACGCTGGTCAATTCAAGGAGGCGATTCACGGCCACATCCCGATGAGACGATGGCGTCGAGGGTGGGCCCGCGCCCAGCCTTCCAGGCTCATGCGCAGGCCTTGCTGTCGTCCGTGAAGCCTTTGAAGCGGCCCTTCTTGAGGTGGACCAGCAGCAAGGAGATGGCCGCCGGTGTCACACCCGAAAGGCGCGAGGCTTGGCCCAGGGTCTCAGGTCGGTGCTTGTTGAGCTTCTGACGCACTTCGAAGGAGAGGGCGGTGACCTGAGCGTAGTCCAGCTCCTCAGGCAGTTTCAAGTGCTCGAAATGGGCGGCTCGGGCGACGTCTTCGCTCTGCTTGCTGATGTAGCCGGCGTACTTGACGCTGATTTCCAACTGTTCGATGACCGCATCGGCCAGATTGGCACCAAGTGCACCTATCAAGGCTTCACGTGAAACTCCGGCGTCGGGTTTCGCAATCGCAGCGACCGCGGCCACAGCGTCATAACCCACCCCCGGGCGCCTCAGCAACTCGACCAGGTTGTACTCGCGCTCCAGCGCCTTGCCCACCAGGCGCTCGGCTTCAACTGCCGGGAGGATGGCCGGATGGACCCAGGTGCTCTTCAGCTTCTCTGTTTCACGTGAAACAGCGTCGCGCTTGCGATTGAAGGCCTCCCAGCGGGCGTCATCGACCAGCCCCAGCTCACGACCCTTTTCAGTGAGGCGCATGTCGGCGTTGTCCTCCCGCAATTGCAAACGGAACTCGGCGCGGCTGGTGAACATGCGGTAAGGCTCGGTCACGCCCTTGGTGATCAGGTCGTCTACCAGCACACCCAAGTAGGCCTGCTCGCGGCCCGGCAGCCAGGCCTCGCGGCCCTGCACCTGGAGCGCGGCATTCATACCCGCAAAAAGGCCTTGGGCGGCGGCTTCTTCATAGCCTGTCGTGCCGTTGATTTGCCCAGCAAAGAACAGGCCTTGGATGGCCCGCGTCTCGAAGCTGGACTTCAGCGCCCGCGGGTCGAAATAGTCGTATTCGATGGCATAGCCGGGGCGCAGGATGTGGGCGCTTTCCATCCCTGGGATGGACTGCACGGCTGCCAGCTGGATGTCGAAGGGCAGGGACGTGGAAATGCCGTTGGGGTAGAACTCGTGAGTGCTCAGTCCTTCAGGCTCAAGGAAGATCTGGTGAGAGTCTTTGTCGGCGAAGCGGTTGATCTTGTCCTCGATCGAGGGACAGTAGCGCGGGCCCACGCCTTCGATCACGCCGGTGAACATGGGGCTGCGGTCGAAGCCAGAGCGAATGATGGCGTGCGTGCGCTCGTTGGTGTGAGTGATCCAGCATGGCAGCTGGCGTGGATGCTGGTCCGCCGAGCCCATGAAGCTGAATACGGGGATGGGGTCCAGGTCACCAGGCTGTTCAATGCATTTCGAGAAATCGATGCTGCGACCGTCGATGCGCGGTGGCGTGCCAGTCTTGAGCCGGCCCTGCGGCAGCTTCAGCTCCTTCAGTCGAGCGGAGAGGCTCACGGCGGGCGGATCGCCGGCACGACCGGCGCTGTAGTTCTCCAGGCCGATATGGATGCGGCCGTCCAAGAAAGTGCCTGCCGTCAGCACCACGGCGCGCGAGCGGAAGCGCAGGCCGGACTGGGTGACAGCCCCGACCACACGGTCAGCTTCCACCATGAGGTCGTCCACCGCCTGTTGGAACAGGCACAGATTCGCCTGGTTCTCGAGGCGATGACGGATGGCGGCCTTGTAGAGCACGCGATCGGCCTGGGCCCGGGTGGCGCGCACAGCCGGTCCCTTGGAGCTATTGAGGATGCGGAACTGGATGCCGGATTCATCCGTGGCAGCGGCCATGGCGCCACCCAGTGCATCCACCTCCTTGACCAGATGCCCCTTGCCGATCCCGCCGATGGACGGATTGCAGCTCATCTGGCCCAGGGTTTCGATGTTGTGGGTCAGCAGCAGCGTGCGCACGCCCATGCGGGCCGCGGCCAGAGCGGCCTCGGTGCCGGCGTGTCCGCCACCAACCACGATGACGTCGAACTCTATGGGATACAGCATGGCAAGGGCAGGGGCCCGCAGGAAGGGCCCCGAGATCAGCAGCGGGGAAGGGGGCCGATTTTACCGGGGCCTGTGGATAAGTGCGAGTGCGCCTCCCGGGCTGGCGGGCCCTGGTGAAGGGCCGCCCCGCAGCCCCGTCTGCCTGGCTTTTGCGAGCCTCCTGTGGTTCAGGCCGCCAGGTCGGCGCGGTTGAGAAGTCCCGAGTCCTGCCTGACGAAATGAGCCGTGGCGGCCAGGGCCTGGGACAGGGGCGGGGGCTGCAGGCCCCAGCGCAGGCTCAGCGCCTCCGCAGGCCGGGTGTTGAAGGCGGGGTCCCGGATCAGAAAATCCAGGCTTTCCGCCGAGGTACCGCTCCAGGCTGCAAGGCCTGGCAGACGCAGCAGGCCGCGCATGAGTGGGAGGGGTAGGGTCCAGCGCGGAGCGCTGACACCCAGCGACCCGGCCAGCTCGCGGACCAGCGCATGGAAAGAGGGCGATGCCTGGTCCATCAGCACGAAGTCGCCCGACTGGACTTGCGGATCCAGCGCTAGATGCGCCAGGAACCCGGCCACATGATCCACGCTGACCACCGGCAGTTGGTGGTGAGGTGAGCCGGGAAGCGCCTGCAGGCGGCCCCCGATCAACTGGCGGCATAGGGCATGGAGCGCAGCATGCGCGGGCAACTCGCCTTCTACCGCATGCCCGCACACCGTGGCCGGGTGCACGCAAAGCCACGGGCGCCCCAGGTGCCGCGCCAGCGCGCTCATGTGAGCCTGGGTCTCCAACTTGCTGGCTTCATAAGCGCCAATCCGCCGGTAGACACGCTGCCAGTCCGCCCTGCCGTCCGCAGAAATGCCCAGATGCGCCAACTGCGGCTGGTGCTGGGTCATATAGCCTCCGACGGCCACGAAGCGGCCCGCATGGCCCCCGGGGTCGGTCTGTGCCTCCCACAGCGCTGCGGTGGCCTGCAGTTGGGCACGACGTGCTGTGGTGGCATCAAGCCCCCACTCGAAACGTGCGGCCAGATGAACCAGCGTCTGCGGGCGAAGTTGGTGGATCAGGGCCTGTGCTGCCCCGGTGTCCTCCAGGCAGTAGGGGTGTGCCTGCATCTGGTTGAGCGGGGCGTCCGCGATCCCGCGGGCAGACAGCCAGCGGCGTAGCATGGCCAGCTGCCTTGCCGGATCGCGCAGGGCCAGAGCCAAAGGCTGCGAAGGTGCCTGCAAGAGCAGGGCATGCAGCAGCCAGCGGCCTATCTGGCCCGTGGCACCGGTGATGAAGAGAGGGGAGGGCATGGCTCGATGGGAGAGTGGAAAGCCCCATGCTCCAGCCTTGACTACACTCCAGGGTCAAGCACCGTTGCCTTTTCTCATTCCTGCGCTGGTCCAGACATGCTCATCGGGGAACTCGCCGCGCTCAGCGGCCTCAGCCACGACACCCTGCGTTTTTATGAGCGCCAGGGCTTGCTCCATGCCTTGCGCACCGCCAAGGGCTACCGCCGTTATGGCGCGGAGTCGGCGGCGCGGCTGACGCTGATCCGGCTTGCCCAGGGCCTGGGGTTCAGCCTGGCCGAGATCCGCGAGGTGCTGGCCCAGATGGATGCCCTGCAGGATGGCGCCTTGGATGCCGCCCAGGTCCAGGTCCTGCTGCAGGGCAAGCTGGCGCAGATCGACGCCCGGCTCGAAGACTTGCGCGCCTTGCGCGCACAGTTGGCGGATCAGCTCACGCGCGCTTGCCCTTTGCGCCTACAGGCGGAGCAGGGCTGATGCAGTGCCGGCCCCATTGTGCAGCCTGCTGCATCGCGCCATCGATCAGCTCGCCCATCCCTGGCATGCCGCTGGTGAATGGCATCAGCAAGCCTGCCGGGATGCGTTGTGTGCAACTGGACGAGCAGGATCGCTGCAAGATCTTCGGTCGACCTGAGCGCCCAGCTGTTTGTGGCTCCCTGCAGCCCTCGGAGCTGATGTGTGGCGAGAGCCGGGAGCAGGCCATGCGCTGGCTGGGATGGATGGAGGAACAGACCTCGCCTGCACCGCCGTCCTGAGTGGGCATCGAGCGTTTTTCGTCGCATGCCAAGCGCTAGGCCGCGCGTTGGAATTCCAGCGCCAGTCCCTTGAATTCCATGGCCCAGGCATGACGCAGGAGTCGGACACGGCCGCGCTGCGGGTGATGCACGGTGAGGTGCTCGTCATGGACGGCGACCAGCGGCATCCATCCCAACTGCGCGTGCTGTATGAGACAGGGCAGCTGAAGCTGATTCAGCGAGCCAGCGTCCAGGCGCACTAGGCGGCTGCGCAGCCCCAGGCTCAAGGCCTGCGCACAGAGCCCGTCCAGGCAGGTGACAGAGGATGCTCGTGCCACCGCGATCCGGCTTTGGGCATTCAGGCCATGATGGCCGGCGATGAAGGCCAGGGCGTCAGCCTGCGAAGGGTCTGGTCCTGCCGGCCCTCGCAAACCAAGCCGCGCTATCCAGCCCCCCATCGCGCCACCCTTGGGCGCATCTGGTGGCATGTGTCAGCAGGACGACAAAAAGACGAGAGGCTGGCAAAAGCCAGCCTCTATAAGGGACGTCATTGCTGCTTACCAAGTGCCCTTGGGCGACGGATCTCCTTCAGTGTTCAGCCAAGTGCCCTTGGGCGACGGATCCTGCTCGGTGACCAGCCAAGTGCCCTTGGGCGACGGATCCTGGTCAGAGGTCAGCCAAGTGCCCTTGGGGCTGTCGCTGCCTTCACCGCCGCTAACCCATTCCAATTCGCTTGCGTTCAACTGTTTGAGAGCATTCATAAATAATCTCCTGTTGGCCCCAAAAGGGAAGCTAGTTCGGCCAATTGGATCACCTAGCGCTTTTTCCAGCCACTGTCACACATTACATCCTAGGGATGATACTTAGCGGATCAACCCGAGACGGAGAGCCTTCAAAACGGCCTGATGCTTGTTGTTGCAGTCCATCTTGTGCATTGCATTGTTCAGATGCAGGACGGCTGTTCGTTCGCTGATACCCAGGATGCCCCCGACTTCCCAGGCGGTTTTCCCTTCCATGGTCCAACGCAGGCACTCCAATTCGCGAGGCGTCAGGCTTGGAAGCTGTTGCTCCAGCGATGCACCCGCTGGCAGAAACACATTCCACGCAGCTTCCTGAGCATGGACCGCGAACAGCTGCAGGTCTGCGACTACGCGTGTTAGTTGCTGGTGATCCGACGGTAGGGACTCGCGCCGATCAACCCCCATGATGAAGTGGCGTCCTTCCGGCAGATGCAAGGCCAGGCAGACGCCACTGCAATAGCCGAAGCGCGCCTGCTCTTCCCAAAGATCGCCACGCCCATGCTGAACGTACGTGAACTGGCTCCAGATGATCGGGACGCTGTGACGCTTGACGTGCTGCATCACGGGATCTAACTTGCCCAGTGACGGGTCGTATGCAATTTCGTTGAAGCCGGCGGGCGCGTTGTCGATCGACATGAATTCAGCGTTACCTGGCCCGCGATCAAGCACTACGGTCGCAGTGACCGTTTCAAACCCCAGGTTCTGCGCAAACCGCACGATTTCCTCGCGGAACTCGTCGCGATTCTTGGCTTCCAGCACCGATTGAAAACTGCCTTGCAGCATGAGGCCGGGGATCCCTCGGGAAGATTGGAGTTGTCTGGGAATTGTCAGCGCTAGAGGGGCCTGTTCTGCTAGGGTTTACAGCTAGCAACAACTTGCAGGTCCCAGCGGACTGCACTTACAGGATGATGCCCAGCACCGTCATCCTCCACAACAAGCAAGTCCTGTCGATGACACCTGCCTGGATTGTCTACGCTTGGCCCCGCCTGCTGTGCGCGACGGACGCCACACCCCAGTTGCAACTCGCCCACCTGAGCACCCGTGTCCTGGTGCCGGGTGATGCCGATCATCCCGCCATGGGCCAGACGCTCTGGAAGGGCGAATGGCAGCATGGCACGGCGGGGGTCGCCTGGGACTGGGTTCGACTGCCGGTCGGCGTGGTGGCCATGGTGGACCCCATGTCCCTGGTGACCAATCTGCAGTTCCTGAACCCGCGCGGCGAGGTGCTGGCCCCCGTGGATTCCGCGCGCCAGCTCAATGAGATCGTCCATGCCTTGCCCTGGCAGCAGGAAGTGCATCGCGCCCTCGGCCTGATGCACTGAACCCGAGCGTCATTCCGTTCTTTCTCTGACCCGTCCTGAATTAGGTTGACACTCAGAACGGTTGAACAAGGCCGGCGTCAGCCGGCCATCGACGCCCGATGCACTGCATCGGGCGTCTGCATTTTCAGCGACAGATGAGGCCGCTCGTG
>NZ_JBPZGY010000015.1:0-104368 GCF_051857535.1 Roseateles sp. DB2
CCGCCACGATCTGCTCCACCGAAAAACGACTCCGTCTCACGACTTCTCCTGCGCCCCATTCTCGAGGCCGAATCGCCGAAAGACTAACGCTCAGCGTGTCTCGATTTCTTCAATGCAGATCAGTCTGCATGGCAAGTCCCACGATCAGACCGGGGCCTCCAGAAAGGCCTTTGCGCGAGGGTCCTCTGCGTAGGTCACATTGATCCGAAGCCAAGGGCTGACCAAAGCGTCCGGCGTGAATGCCGAACCATTTGACAGCTTTACGCCGCGCGCAGCTGCGTTCTTGACCAGTTCGGTGCCATCGCAGATGCCAGGCCAGCGGGCCCAGACAAACATGCCACCGGGCGGGCGGTCGAATAACTGCCAACCGACTCCGCTCATCATCTGGCAGGTTTGCGCCAAGCGGGCTTCTAGCCGTCGGCGCAAACGATCGACAAGCTTGCGGTAGCTGCCGCTTTCTATCATTGCTGTAAGAACCTGCTCGCCAAAGCGGGATGACGTGATGCTGGTGAGCATCTTGACATCGACCAGAGCTTTGATGTGCTGCGGCGCTGCGGCAATGAATCCGACGCGCAATGAGCACGAGAGGCTTTTTGAAAAGCTACCGACGTAGATCACTCGGCGCAATTGGTCGAGTGCCGACATTCGCACGGCTGACGCGCTTTCGAAGTCAGCGTAGATATCGTCCTCGATGACCCGGAAGTCATGCTTTTCGGCTAACTGCAAAACACGGTGGGCTGTCGCTGTGGAAATGCTCGTTCCTGTCGGGTTCTGAAAAACGCTGTTCACGAAAAACAGCTTGGGCTTGTGCAGACTCAGCAGTCGCTCGAGAACTTCAATATCAGGACCATTCACGGTGCGAGGTACGCCGATCATGTGGATACCTTGAAGCTTCAGCAGCCCGAAAAGGTTGTAGTAGCCCGGGTTCTCGACCAGAACTGTGTCGCCGGGGCGCAGCGTCAGGCGGATGATCAGGTCCAGCGCATGACTTGCGCTACTGGTCAAAAGAATCTGCTGGGCGGGAGCCGCGATGTTCAGCGTACCGAGTCGACGACTCAGCGCGGCTCGAAGACCGCTCGCGCCTAGCGGGGAACCGTAGTCAAAGAGACTCGCGCGGTCACACCGGACGATCTGTCGGATGGCGTAGGCCATGCCCTCGTCTTCGCGCCAGGATTCATCGAGCCAACCGCAGCCAAGCTTGACGCTATCGGACTTGTCGCTGAATAGATGCCAGAGCTCGTCCGTAACGTCCCCGGCGTCTGTTGGATTGGCGAGCCCGGGTGTGTGCCCTCGCGCCCTCGAGTCTTCTACAAAGTAGCCCGAGCCTGGGCGCGATCGGGCAACACCCTGGGCGATGAGGCGCTCATACGCCTCAATAACCGTGTTGCGGCTCACACCCAAGTCACCGGCAAGCAATCTGATCGATGGCAGGCGGGTGCCCGCTGTCCATCGGCCTGCGCCGATTGCTGATCGAATTTGTCGCTCTACTTGATCGGCCAATGAAACATCTGAGTGCCGCAGGATATCTATTTTCATCGTTCTCCCTCTTGAACTGTTCTGGCAGGTGTGTAGTAACTGTGGGGGCAAAGTTCATCATAACTGTGTCTGTCAGCGCACCTGCAACCACGCTATGGTGGCCCTCATCGTGTTGCGCCCTCGTGGCACGTCTTCATTGAGGTGCGAATGACTTCTTCTAGTGGACGGAAGGATGCAGCGCGGTTGGCGTTTTCACTCACGACCATCACGCTCGGCGTCAATCTGCAGGTGCCGCTGTACGCCACTTATGCGATGCGAGATGGCGTGGGGGTCATGGCCACCGCGATCGCATTCTCCTTCTACGTTGCCGGGGTGCTGCCCGTATTGCTGGCCTTGGGGGGCGTGTCAGACAGCATCGGACGTCGCCGGGTCATGTTCCTCGCCTTGTTGCTGTCCGCCGCAGGAACGGCATTGATGCTTGCCTATCCGCACATCAGCACCTTGGCTCTGGCTCGGTTTGTCTTGGGCGCTGGTACTGCGCTCATGTCCGCGACGGCCACCGCGTACATGGTCGATCTCATGGGCGAGGGGAATGCCGCTGTCGCTGCCAACTGGGTTACCGCCAGCAACTCGATTGGGTTCGGGCTGGGCCCAGCGCTTACAGGTTTTTGTCTGATGTTCTCGGACACCGTGAGGCCATTCAGCTTCGTCTTGCATCTCGCGGCTGTGGCCGTGACCGCCATGCTGTTGTGGCGCTTGCCGGAAACAGCGCCTCGTCAGGCAAAGGCGGCACCGATGCTGCGACTCCCGCTCTTCACGTCGCAGGGGCGCTGGTACGGCTGGGCCATTTTGCTGTGCTGGGCAACTTCGGGCCTGGCCATCTCTGTGCTTCCCTCTGTCCTTGGCGCACACGGCCTGTCCGGGTACGCCGGCCTTTCGACCATGCTGACTCTCAGCTGTGGGCTGATTTTTCAGCCTTTGGCGCGCCGCATGGCGCCTCAGCGCGCCACCCGTTTGGGGCTGCTGATCCTGGTGCCTGGGTATGTCCTGCTCGCGTGGGGGGCAACGTCAGGAGTCCTGCTGGCGGTTCTGATCGGCTCCGTCTTCGTGAGCAGCGCCTGCTACGGCCTGGTCTACCTGGGCGGCTTGGTTGGCTCGGCCGAGGCCGCTGGCAACGAGAAGGCGCGCGCGACGGCCGCGTACTTCCTGATGGCCTATGTCGGCTTCAGCGTGCCGGTGGTGTTCACTGGACTGGTGGCGGATCGATTTGGCACGTCAGTGGCGCTGCTGGCCTTTGGAGTTCTGTTGACGCTCAGCACTGCGTTCCTTCTGGTGAGGCGCAAGCGCTTGCATGTGGCGCCGTCGCTGGATCAGCGGATGGCAGGGAATGAATGTGGCAATTGCTAATTACTTTTCGTGGAAGGTTGGGGAATGATGAAATTCAAGAGCACTGTTCGACAGATTCGTGATCTTCCATGGCAGCTGCTCGATCGCCGTGAACTGCAAAGACTGATGTACATCTCGCATGTCTACGCCATCGAATTTGCCGAGGCGCTGCGGATTGCGCTGCAGGAGTATCCCGACAACAAGAACCTGCTGTCGATGGCGCGTGGAGAACTCAAGACCACGAACCTGCGCTATGGCGACTATCTGCAGGCTGGCGATCATGCTGAATTCCTGGCGCATTTCCTGCAGCGCCATGGCATTCAAGGCGACGAGTTGCTGCGAACGCACGCGAAAACCTATCTGGACGCCTGCAGGCAGCTGAGTCCCCGGGTGCGGGCGATGTCTGTTTTCAGCAGAGAAGAAGAGCTTTCGGACATCTTCAAGGTGATCATCGAGGCTCCTGACTGGTCGGCGCCCGGACTGGACGCCTTCCGCTTCTATCTTGAGCAGCACATCCTGTTCGACTCGCGCGAGGGGGGCCATCACGACCTCACCAAAGATTTTGCTGTCGATGATCAGCTGGTGCCGTTCTATGCGGCTCGCCTGAACACCTACCGCTCGATTCCCAAGCTGTTCGCACTTGAGGCGCTCCAGGCTGGATAACACAGGTGAGTGTTGAAGCGCGCGGTCAGGGTCTGCTCCAGCGCCGACTCCGCCTTCTTCGATCGCCCGCTGCGCGACAGATGCCAGTCCAGCCGCTCAAGGCAGTGGAAGTCGGTCACCAAGGTCATCGGCGTCCAGCCATCACGCCCTGCTCAGGCCCGGCACATGCCGGTAGCCCAGCGTTCATTGGGCGCCTTGGCCACCGAGGGCCGCGACTGGATCCACGGTCTGAAGCCCACCGGGCGCTTGCGCACCTTCCAGCCCTAGGCCAGCCCTAGAGATGGAAGGTGCGCTGCACCGTGTTCTTGTTGAAGCCCAGCAGATGCGCCACGGCCCGGTATTCGAAGGAGGGGTTCTCCTCAATCATGGCCTTGATCGGCGCCGCAAAGTGGCCTTGCCGTGTGGGTGCTGCCTTCACCGGCCGGTAGTACACGCTGCACCGCGGCACCTCAAACCACCGGCACAGCGCGGCTGTCGAGACGGTGATGCGTTGGCTTGCAGTTCCTGGCGGATAGGCTCGACCACTTCTCGTCCTCGCCCAGCAGGGACTGCATTTTTCCTGCGCGCAGCTCCAGCATCGCTTCGCCGTAGGCGTCCTGGAGCGCCTTCAACTGGCGCTCGCACTGCTCGCGCAGCTTCAGTGGTTTGGCCTTCAGGATGTTCTCCATGCCTCGACGGCCATCTTCAACTCAGCCCTCGATCTCCGAGGGCGGCAGGTCATAGGTCCTGCTGGCCTCCGAGACGCTGCGCTTACCCTGGATGATCTCCAGCACCAACGCTGTCTTGCGCTTTGCGGTCCAGTGCTTGATCTCTTCGTCCATCTGCGTACTCATGGTGTCTTGCCTCTCGAAGGCAGCTCCCGTGCAGGCTTTCAACGGGTCAATGCATCACTACCAAACGCGACCTCTTGCATGGAGGTGTTGGCGCTCCAGGCCCGAGCCTGTGCCCCAGGACGGGTGGAGCGTTCAGTGTCGTGTTGTGCTCGTGTGTCGTGAGTGACATTGATCGTCAACTGTCTCTGAAGCTCTCAGGAACAGCTCATGAAAAACCTGCAGAACCGTGTCTTCAACTGGCTACTCCAAGTGGCTATTCTCTTGAGTGTGCTAATTGCGTCGGCAGCGGACTTTTGAAGCTAGCCTGCCGGTGAGACACGCAAGGCATGGATGCCTGCAGTGGCCCATGCAAGCAAATACAAACAGGGGGGAGATATGGTCACCAAGAATCGGCAGCTGGATCAGCTGCGTCAGCGAAAGAGACCTCTTCGCCGCGTGAACGAACCGTAGCCAACGGATCGTTCCAGCGCTCGCGCGAGCGCTATCGCCTGCCCTCATGGGGCGGCGCCCTGTTGCCTGACGGGCCCAAGTCCTGCTGGATCTGACGCGTTCTTGCAAGACGTCTTTGCGCATGCTAACGCCGTTGGTAAGCGCCATAGGCTGGGTCTGCTCAAGACAAACATTGCCGGAAGCGGTGGTAGCCAGAAGCTCCGCCCGCTGCTCCATTGCGTCCGTAGTCAGTGCCCTTTTGACGATCCAAACCAGCTTGGAACAGCCAGACATGACGCCGAACCAGACACCATTGATTTCCCAGTCACAGGTTTCCCGCGACTCGGGGAGCTGGCATTACACCGTTCTTCGCGATCTGGAGCAGCGGCTCGGTGGGAGTTCCGAGTTTCCCTGTGTGTTCTCAAAGAACGCCTTTCGGAAGCAGTTGCTGAAGTTCATCTTTGTTGAGCGCAATGACTCGAGTGGTATCCAGCATCTAGCGTCTGGCCTCGCGGAGTACGTCGATGTCTCCAGGAAGTGGGACCACAGCCTGGACACCGCCTATCCATTGATAGTCGCGTTCTCGCATGCCAGCATCCACGCGAAGACGGTTGAGGACTATCACGCCTACGGCTGGGACGTGTTGCAGAGGCTGCATGAGGTGGACACCGCGCCCTGGCCTGACGATGTTGGCGAGGATCCAGAGTCAGCGACATGGTCCATGTGCTTCAACGGCATGCCGTTGTTCTGCAACATGAGCACGCCAGTCCATCAGCTGCGAAAAAGTCGCAATCTCGGCGAGCACTTCGTGCTGGTCATCAACCCGCGAGAGCGGTTTGACGTGTTCGCTGGCAACACACCTGAGGGGCGAAAGATGCGGCTCAATATTCGTGCTCGCATCAATCGCTATGACGACATCCCCCACTCGCCACAACTGGGCTTCTTCGGTTCCAGCAGCAGCGAATGGAAGCAGTACGGCTTGGGCGATCAGAACACGGAACGCGGCGAGAAGTGCCCCTTTCTGATGCGTTCACGTCGCGGATAAGGCGGTCGGCAGTCCGCATGTCCGTTCGGCCTTCCCATGCCTTCGCCCGGCACCCCGGCGGGTTTATCAACTTTTCTCACACCGATCCCACTCATGCTTGAACTCATCGTCTCCCAGGGACGTGTCGCTGATCGCGCCGCGCGAATGATCGAAGGGGCCGCCCTGACTGCAAAGGCCTTGCAAGATCGCTACGAACTGCGTTCGCGGGTGATCGGTCGGCCGCAACCGCATGCCAATGACGATTGGCGCGTCAGCCTGCCGCAAGCACAGGAAACGCTGCTCGGCTTGCGAGCAGCCATCGAGGACAGCGTCAAGACTGGGCAACTGACAGTGATGCTTTCGAACACCTGTTCGGCCAGCCTCGCGTCCCTTCCGGTCGTTGCTCGCGAGCACCCCGACGCCGTCGTCCTGTGGATTGACGCCCATGGCGACTTCAACACGCCGGCAACCACCGACTCGGGCTATCTTGGCGGGATGGTGCTCGCTGGTGCCTGCGGCTTGTGGGAAAGCGGTCATGGCGCTGGGCTGCGGCCCGAGCAAGTCGTGCTGGTCGGTGCGCGCGACATCGATGCGGCCGAGCGCCAGCTGCTCGAAACAGCGGGCGTGCGCATCATCCCTCCGGCACAGACGACGCCAGCCCGGATTCTCGAAGCCATCGGTGATGCACCTGTCTGGGTTCACATTGACTGGGACGTGCTGGAGCCGGGCTTTCTTCCGGCGGACTACTCAGTGCCCGATGGCCTGCGGCCTGACCAGATCCGCGCCCTGTTCCAGGCCATCCCGGCTGATCAGCTCCGCGGCATCGAACTGGCCGAGTTCAATGCCTCGACGGATCCGGTCAGCAATGAGAAGTCGCTGTCCATCATCCTTGATATCGTGGCGCCCGTTTTCGAACCTGCCACCGCGCGCGATGTTGCGGGCATGAATGATGAGTGTGCCGCATGAATCGCTTCACCAAGATGCATGGCGCCGGCAACGACTTCGTCGTGCTTGACCTGCGCGGTGACGCACCGGACCCCTCAGCTGAATGGTGTCAAGCAATCAGTGACCGCCACACGGGGGCCGGTTGCGACCTGATTCTGGGCATCAAGGCGCCCCGATCAGCAGCTTCCATCGCGTCATTTGCAATCTGGACAGCCACGGGTGCCTCTTCACCTCAGTGCGGCAATGGCGCCCGATGCGTGGCGGCCTGGTTGGTGCGGGAGGGTGTCGCCACTGGTCCTGAGTTTTGCATTGACAGTCCCTCGGGGACGCTGACTGTCGAAGCTATCGACAAAGCGAACTTCAGGGTGTCCATGGGCGTTCCGCAGTTCGCAGCTGATCGAATCCCTGTTGCCCTCAGCTGCGCGGATGATGGCCGCTACACCGTTGAACTGGCGGACCAGCGTTCGGTTCGATTTGCCGCCGTGTCCATGGGCAACCCTCATGCTGTCATTGAAGTCAAGGATGTCGCGCAGGCACCGGTTCAAGAAGTGGGCCTGGCGCTGCGGGCAGGGCCCTGGTTGCCACTCGCGATCAACGTCGGCTTCGCTGAGATCGTCTCCCGGCAGCACATCAGACTGCGCGTCCACGAGTACGGCGCTGGCGAGACGCTGGCATGTGGCAGCGGTGCCTGCGCAGCCGCAGCGACTTTCATTCGCGATGGGCTGATTGATCGTCAAGTTCGAGTCTCGCTCCCTGGCGGTGACCTTGGCATCTGCTGGCCGGACGATACCTCCCCGATCACCATGGCAGGACCCGCTGCATTTGTTTACGAAGGACAGTTTCACCATGCCTCTCTTTGACAGCATTCTCGATACCGTTGGACGGACTCCCATCGTCAAGCTTCATCGCCTCGCGCCTAAGCACGTGAGCCTCTATGTGAAAGTCGAGTCCTTCAACCCCGGCGGCTCGGTCAAAGACCGCCTGGCGCTTGCCGTCGTCCTGGACGCCGAAGCAAAGGGCCTTCTCAAACCTGGCGACACGATCGCCGAATGCACGTCCGGCAATGTCGGCATCGCCCTGGCCATGGTGGCGGCCGCCCGCGGCTACAAGTTTGTCGCGGTCATGTCCGACTCCTATTCCATCGAACGACGCAAGCTGATCCGCGCCTACGGCGGCAAGGTGATCCTGTTTCCGGCCGAACTCGGCAGCAGTGGCGGCAACAAGATCGCCGATGAACTGGCGGCAAAGCACGGTTGGTTCCGCGCTCGGCAATTCGACAACCCGGCGAACCCTGCGTATCACCGGGAGACTACGGCCGCTGAGATCCTCAGCGACTTCGCCGGCAAGCGCCTGGACTATTTCGTCACCGGCTTTGGGACGACGGGCACGCTCACCGGCGTGGGACAGATGCTGAAGCTGGCCAGGCCCTCCGTGCGTGTTGTTGCCGCCGAGCCTGCAAATGCGGCAGTGCTCGCGGGCAAGGCGTGGAGTGTCCACCAGATCCAAGGCTGGGCACCTGACTTTGTGCCCAGTGTGCTCGACGCCACCGTCATCGACGAACTGCGTCCTATCGACGAGGTCGTGGGCCGAAACACGGCACGCCGGCTTGCCGCTGAGGAAGGCATCTTCGCCGGCATATCCGCCGGGGCCACCGTGGCCACCGCCCTGGATGTGGCGCAGAACGCCGCGGAAGGGTCCGTGATATTGGCCATGCTGCCAGACACCGGGGAACGGTACCTGTCCACCTTCCTGCTTGAGGGCATGAATGAAGGCTCTGACGACGAATGGCTGGCCGGACTCTCTGCGTCTGAAGCGCTGCTTTCTCCCGCATAAGGCCACTTGCGCGGGCTGCTTTGCAGAGCGGTCTTGCCACCGCTCTTCATTCCGATCGCCCTATCGAAGGAGCTGCACATGAGGGAGTACATCCCGCCCGCTACGCGCTTCGTCACGCTCCCGCCCGGCTTCACGCTGCATCGTGGCGGGCGTTTGCATGGTGCACGGATTGCCTACGAGTCGGTAGGCCAGCCAAATGCTGCGAAAGACAACACGATTCTCATCTTGCCGGGGCTGTCGCCGGATGCGCACGTCTGTTCTCATGCCGAAGACCCCTCGGCCGGGTGGTGGGAGTCGATGGTGGGAGCTGGGAAGCCGATTGATACCCGGCGTTGGCATGTGATCTGCGTGAACTCCCTGGGCAGCTGCAAGGGATCAACCGGTCCGGCGTCGCCCAACCCCTCCAACGGCGAGCCCTATGGCCTGAGCTTTCCCGAGCTGTCCATGGAAGACATTGCTGACGCGGCTGCATTTGTGGTTCGCTCACTTGGCGTCAAGCAACTGGCCTGCGTTGTTGGCGCGTCAATGGGGGCCATGACCTCACTTGCGCTTGCGGCACGTCATCCTGATTTGACACCGCATCTGATCAACATCTCGGGCGCCGCCAGCGCCCAGCCCTTTGCCATCGCGATACGGGCCCTGCAACGCGAAGCCATCAAGTCTGACCCGCAGTGGAACCAGGGTGCCTACAGCGCGGAGAGTTTTCCGAAGAGCGGCATGGTCATGGCGCGAAAGCTTGCCTTCCTGACCTACCGCTCTGCGCAGGAATGGAACCAGCGCTTCGGCAGGGACAAGCTCGGCTTGGAGTCCGACAGTGCGGCGCCGTTTGGCATCGAGTTCTCTGTGGAAGGGTATCTGGAGTGCCATGCCCACCGATTCACGAGCGGCTTTGATCCCAACGCCTATCTGTATCTGAGCCGCTGCATTGACAGGTTTGATCTGGCAGAAGCCAGCAGGTGCGACGTGGCCGATGCGCTGGCCCGCTTGTCGGTTGAGTCTGCGCTGGTGATCGGTGTCGAGACGGACTTCCTGTTCCCGATTTCGCAGCAGCGGCAGATTGCCGATGGCCTTGCCGCGGGAGGTGCTCAGGTGAGCTATGTGCCACTGGATTCACCGGCCGGCCACGACGCTTTCCTGGTCGACTTCGAGCGCTTCGGCCCGCCCGTTGCCGCTTACCTGGCCTCACTATCACCCGGCTGTCAGGGTAATTTGGCTGCGGTGAATTTGCTAACCATCTGAAAGGCTCCCAGCGTGTCCACGTCTCCCAGAAGAGTTGCCTTGATTACCGGGTCGAACCGGGGCATAGGGCTGGAAATCGCGAGCCAGTTGGCCGCACAGGGGATCCATGTGATTCTCAGCGGAAGGCGCAAGGAAGCGGTTGATGAGGCCGCCCGGCGACTGTCATCGACCGGCGCCGACGCAGCAGGCTTGCACCTGGATGTCACAGACTCCAGCAGCATCAGGGCCGCGGCGGAAAGTGTTGAGCGCCAGTTTGGTCAACTCGACATCCTCGTCAACAACGCCGCCATCCGCATTGAGAAGTACGGCAACTGCCCCTCGGAACAACCGCTGGAGCAATGGCGCCAGACCTTCGATACCAATCTTTTTGGCGTGGTCGAAGTGACTCAGGCCTTTCTGCCATTGCTTCGAAAGTCAGCGGCCGCTCGTATCGTGAATGTGTCGAGTCTTCTCGCGTCCATTGAGACGCACTGCGACCGATCGTCATACGCCTACAGTGACTTTTTCAAGTCATTGCCGGCTTACAGCGCATCAAAGAGTGCGATCAATTCCTGGACTGTGCACCTGGCCTATGAACTGCGGAATACGCCCATCAAGGTGAACGCCGTTCATCCGGGCTACACCAAGACGGACATGAACGAAGGTGCGGGCGATCTGGAGGTTAGCGAAGGCGCTAAAACAAGTGTCAGCATGGCTTTGCTCGATGCTGATGGCCCCACTGGGCAGTACGTCCATATGGGCAGACAGATTCCCTGGTGATCGGCAGGAGTCCAGCTCCCCGTCCATCCATACACATCAACACAAGACTTTCTCCGTTTGCATATGAAGTCAATTGCCTTGGTTACCTGCGCGGCTAGTCTGCCGATCGACTACGACATGCCCCCCTTGCTCGATGCCCTTGCAACCCTGGGAATGCAGACCCAGGTTTGCGACTGGGAGGACCCTTCGATTGATTGGGCTGGCTTCGACGCTGTACTCCTGCGTTCGCCCTGGAACTACATTGATCAGTTGCCCACGTTCCTGCGTTGGTGCGAGCGTGTCGAGAGCATGACAACGCTGCTGAATCCTGCAGTTGTTGCGCGCTTCGCTCTGGACAAGCACTACCTTGCGGCCTTGTCTTCCTTGGGCGTCCCAACCGTGCCAACTCAGTTCATTGAGTCCGGCATGGATCCGCATGAAGCCATCCGTGCGCTGCTCGCTGCGCACCCCGAGTCTGGCGACGTCGTGGTCAAGCCGACCATTGGTGCTTACTCAAAGAACGTTCAGCGATTCGCTCGGGAGCAGGCACACGAGGCGGGCGACTATGCCGCATCGCTGCTTGCCAATGGCAGTCTCGTTATCGTGCAACCCTACCTCCCCTTGGTGGACGAGGTGGGGGAAACCAACCTTACTTACTTCGACAACGCATACAGCCATGCGATTCGCAAAAGTGCCATGCTGTTGGCGGATGGCACCGTCAACGTCCCCACGCTGGACCTGAGGGCCGCTCGTGAGGCTGACGAGGCCGAGCGCGCCGTCGCAGAGGCTGCGCTGCGCGCCGCTGCGCAGTACATGGGCTTGGCTCGCCCCTTGCTCTATGGGCGAGTCGACCTCATTCGGGACAAACAAGGACGCCCCGTTGTACTCGAGCTCGACATCTGCGAACCCTCGCTCAACCTGCCCTTTGCGCCAGGAAGTGCGCTGCGTTTTGCCCAGGTGCTCGCACGCCGGCTAGGGGGGTGATGCTGAGGGCGCCTTTCGCCGCACTCCCGCCCCAGGCACTCGCACGCGCGCTGGCAGCGAAGGAGGCCCCTGAAAAGCTGTTGCCTTCCGGAATGCAGAGATCGGACTGCATCGCTGAGGCCATTCGCAATGACTGGCCGCGCCGAGCGAAGATTCAATCCATGGCAATGCAAATGCCGTGATTTCAAACCCCAGTGAAACACGGACGTAGACGGCGATGAGGCAAGTCGGGCCAAGCCCCTGGTGGCCCGTGCCTCACGATTCAACGTTCAGTGCAAACCGACATGGCGATCCCTCGTTCCTCCGCTGGCGGAGCCGGAGGCCCCGGAGGTCCAGACCGCCCGGCCGCAGCCGGGCACGGTCCTGCGGTGCCTCAGGGCGTCGGTGTGAGCACAAAGGCCCGCTGCTTGCCGTTTATGGTGCCCGTCCCCGCGATCTGGCCCGCATCGTTGAGGTACAGGCGAGCGGGGTCGACATTCGACAAGCCGGGCGCCAAGTTGTTCACATTGAGCATCACGCCCTTGGCATAGAAGAAGGGCTGCTTGCTGCCGTTGGCCAGCGTGGCATTGCCGATCACCTGGCCCGACGCATTGACGCCAGTGGCCGTGCTGGTGGTGCCGCCCAGGGTGCCCAGGTCTAGCATGCGGGTGCCGTCATGAAGAAAGGCGTGCATCTGGTTCGCCGCCGTGCGCGCTGCCCCCACCACCTGCCCCAACCGATTGATTGCATAGCCGATGCTGCTGGATCCACCCAGTGTGCCGAGGTCCACCATGCCGCGCTTGTCGAACACGAAGGCGTGGCCCACGCCGGTGCTCGTGCTGCTGCTGCCGGTGACCTGTCCTGCATCGTTGACGGCCAGGGCACTGCAGGCACGTCCTCCCAGCGTGCCTGGGTCGATCAACCCGCCGCCTGTGGAAAGGAAGCAGCGTGGCGCCCCCGAGACATCGTAGGCACTGCCCACGACGAGTCCGGCCTGGTTGAGACCATAGGCATAGCTGTACTGGCCGCCGAAGGTGCCCAGGTCCACCATGCCTGACGCCGTGGCGAGGAAGGCATGATCCTTCTCATCGACCGTTCGCGCATAGCCCGCCACCTGCCCGCTGTCATTGACAGCCACAGCGCTGCTGAAGCTGCCGCCGAAGGTCCCCAGGTCATAGGCGCCCCCACCGCTCAGCAAGGTGGCGTCGAGGCTCAGGCCGCTGGCGCTCATCACGTTGCCCGCCGCAAGGCCACTGCCACTCAGGGCCAGCGCCCGTCCAGGGCGCGTGCTGAGTGCCACGATCACGCCGCCATTCCACATGACCGGGTAGGGTGTGCCGTCGGCAGCCTCTGCATAGCCCACCACCTGGCCGGCATTGTTGAGTCCGTTGGCCGCGCTGCTGGCCCCCCCCAGTGTGCCGAGATCGGTCAAAGTCCAGCCGGCCGACATGGCCGGGGCAGCGAACAGCCAGGATGCCAGGCCGGCCGCGAACAGGCTGGCAACATTCTTCATGGTCATGAGGATTCCTTGGGTAAATGAGCTGAAGGGCGGCGCCTTTGGTGCATGCCTCTGGCATCCGCTCAAGCCAGTGTCAGCGGCCGCTGGCTCATGGCGTGAGCCAGCAAGGCCGAGGATGCGCCCCGTCTGTTTCACTGTCCTGACTCATGCCAGGTGACGCACAGTCGCGCTGCGCATCCGCCGTGGCATTCAACACCCCGGCCGCTTCCCGCGGGGGGATGGGGAGGCACGTGTTCTTGCGTCCTGCTCAGCCTACCAGCGCACCGTGGTGAAACCCCAGCCGCGGGTCGCCGCCGGGAGACAAGGGCACGAAGTCCTGCAGGCCTGGCATGGCCACCCGCAGACGCACGGTGTTGGCGGGGTAGTCGTACACCGTGATGTGGTTGAGCCCGCGATTGGCGGTGAACAGCAGACGCTGGTCCGCCGAGAGCTGGCAGGCGTAGACCGAATCCAGCACCGACCAACGAGAGATGCGCAAAGCAGCCAGGAAGTGCCGCGTCTCGTGCAGCACATTGCCGCGGGTGAGCGCGTCGGCGATCTGCGCGCCAACGGCCTTGCGCTGGCCGAGCAGGGTTGCCACGTCAGGGCGTTCGTCGATCATGCGCCATCGCGCGAAGCCCTCGCGCTCGATCATGATGATGCTCTGACTCGCGCCATTGCAGAAGATCAGCTCCCCATCGGACAGCACCACGTCGCTGTTGATATGCGCCGGCACCTCGCGACCCGCAGCCCAATGCCGCAGCACGCGGCCACTGGCGGCGTCAATCTCGAAGGCGTACTCCTTGAGGTAGGCCATCGCCCATTCATGCCAGTCGCGCCCGTCCTGCGGCAGGACGCGGAAGCTCAGCGCATAGAAAATGTCCCGGGCCGGATCCGCAGCCACATGCCAGCAGGTGGCGGGCAGCTCCACGCGGCGTGCCTCTCCCGTCTGCAGGTCATAGATGCCGACCTCTCGCGCCTCGCCGTGCATGGGGTGGTCCATGGAGCCGTACACCAGGTAGCGGCCCGATGCACTGCGTTTCAAGGCATGCGGCAGTTTCACGCGATGTGGCCCCAGCTTCGTGCCCTCGTCGAGGCGGTGCGCGTCGAAGCGATAGAAGTGGTCGCCGATCGCCGTGATGAACTCACGCTCATCCAGCCACGCCGCATGGGTACTTCCACGCAGCGAGGTGTCGTTGGTCTCGAAGCTCAGCGTGCTCTGGCGCGCCAGTTCTCTGGAGTCGGAGCCGTCGTAGATCAGCAGGTGCTGGCCGGTGTTGCCCAGGAAGCCCAGTGAACCGCCCGGACTCAGGCTCACCGCGTGGCCACCGGCGATGCCGTCGAAGTACGAGATCTTCCACGCATAGGCGTTGTCGGCAGGATCAAAGAGGAACTGGCAGACGCCGGCCAATCCCTCGAGCCCATTGAGGCCATTGCCGTCCAGCGCAATGTGAAAGCGGTAGGGGTAGGCTCGCATGCCGCGTTATTATCAGTCCATGGCACGCCGTCCTGGCAAGATTGACCATGACCACACCGTGTGGGTCCATCAGCGCGCCGGCGCAAGCGGCCCGGTGTTGCTGGATGAACTGCTGGCTGCCTGCGGATTCTGGTCGAGTGTGGCTGATCGGCGCGGCCCGGTGGTCATCAAGCCCGATCTGGACTGCTGCGAGCAGGCGCCGCATGCCGGCACCGAAGCAGCCCTGGTGGAGCACCTGATCGATCGTCTGTACGAACATGGCTTCACCGATGTTGCCGTGGCGGACGTGCGCAACGAAGAGGATGCCTGGCTGCACAACCGCGATCCGCAGCTTGTGCCAGAGCTGACGGGCTGGCGCTTCCGCACACCGCAAGGGCGGTCCTACGAGGTGTTCGACGCGGCGGGCGGCGCGCGGTGGCGGGAGGCCGCCCTGCGCATCGTCTTCGCCAAGAACCGTACGCACGAGGAGCAGCATTTCGCGCTCACGGTCCACAACCTGGCCAGCCTGGCCGGCACGCGCCGCGGCACCGTGGAAGACGCATTGCAGGTCCTGCGCGAGGCGCCGCCGCACTGGTGCCTGATCGATGCCATGACCAGCGCCCACGGCGGCGCCGGCCAGCGTGCGCCGCGTCCGCTGGCGACGCATACGCTGATCGCAAGCCCACTGGCATTGCTGGCCGACTGGGCCGGTGCCGCGCGCATGGGGCTGGACCCTTACGCCTCGGCGGTCAATGCGGCTGCCTTGCATGCATTCGGGCTACCTCCCCATCGCGTGCAGGGCCCGTTGGCACCCTACCCCTTGTGGCGCAATGTGCATCCCCTGATGGCCCGCTCTGCACGCCAGCGTCAGGCGGCAGAGGGCGTGGGTGCACTGGCCCCCGCCTGGTTCCAGACGGTCGACCGCGAACGCTTTGCGCCGCGCGACTTCTACAGCGACCGCCTCAATGCCCTGATCACGCCGCTCATGGCGCGGGTGGACGACAACCCGCGCGCTTTCTGGATCGTGGTGACGCTGAACCTGTTGCTGGCGCGCCTGGGTGGGCTGGTGAAGGCGCAGCACACCCTCTTCGCCAAGGACAGGCTGCGCCGGCGCGAGGCGCCACTGCTGATGGACCCTCTCGCCTACCCGGACACCGACTACGACGCCGTGCCCGACGCGATGGCACCTTACGAGGCGCTGCTGGCGCATCTCCCGCCCGGACGCAATGGGCTGCGATGGCGCCACGTGGACGGCGCCATCGTGTTCGGCAACGAACATGTGGTGCCCGTGGCCTATGACAAATGGGTGCGCCGGGTCGACATCTCGCGGGGCATCCAGTACATGAACGACTACATCGGCGGGGCCACAGTGGCGGTCAGGCGCGACGGCCGTGGCCGTGTCAGACACCAGGCCGAACGCAACCTGTACCTGCAGCAGCCCAACTGGATGGTGCTGTTCGGCGGGGAGGTGATCGATGTCGAGAAGCTGCAGTGCATCCGGCGCGCGCCGGGGCGGCAGAGTATCTACTGGCGCACCGTGGCCAGTCCCAATGACAGCGCGCTGGCTGACGACGGCTGCGTCGAGTTCACGCGCACACCAGAGGGCCAGGTGCGGGTGCGGGTCGCCGGGCGCCAGCATTTCAGGCTGCCGCTACCGTTCCAGATGTTGGACATCAACCTCGCGCCCGCCCTGCGCGATCCCATCATCGAAGGGGCCTACACGACCTTCTTCGAAGGCACTCTGGCCAATCTGCAGGCCGCCTACGAAGGGCGGGACTTCCGTATCGGTCACGACCCTGAGGCAGAGAACCCCAAGCGTGCGCTGCCACGCCTGCTGGCCACAGCGGCGGCTGCGCTGGGCGAGTTGCTGCGGAGCCGCCGCGGCGCGGGAGAGCTGGGTGATGCCCTGGCCTGGTTGATGGGGACCGGGGCCAGCGTGGTAAAGGAGCCGGCCGGGCCGCCCTCCCGGACCACCGATGCGCAGGGCTTCGTCCATTTCAGCGGTCAGCCGGCTGCCAATGACGCATCGGGGCGCGACGCCGCCTTTGCCGCCGGAATGGCTGCGCTGGCCCGGGATGCCCCGGACTTTCTTCAGGGCCTGGCGGACGCGGTGCACCGCGACCTGGACCAACTGGCGCGCGGATGATGAGGCCCGCGCTGGTCACCGGTGCGACCGGCATCGTCGGCAATCACATCGTGCGGGCGCTGCTGGACCAAGGGTGCTGCGTGCGTGTGCTGGTGCGAGCCGCCAGCGACCGGCGAACCCTGGCAGGGCTGGACGTCGAGGTCTGCGAAGGCGATGTGCTGGACGTCGATTCCCTGCAGCGGGCCGCGGCAGGCTGCGACCTCGTTTTCCATGCGGCCGCCGTGTTTGCCTACGCCGGCATGGCGAGCGAGGCTCAGGCCGACCTCGCCGTGCGCGGCACGCGGCACATGGTGCTGGCGGCGCAGCGCGCGGGCGTGGGGAGGGTGGTCGTGACGTCCTCCTCAGTGACGCTGGGGTCCAGCACCACGCCCCTGGTGCTGGACGAGGACGCGGTGTTCGACGAACCGCAACCCTCGGCGTACGTGCTGTCCAAGCTGCGACAGGAAGAGGCCGCCTTCGACAGCGGCCGCCGTCTGGGGCTGGATGTGCTCACGGTCAACCCGACCCTGGTCATCGGCGGCCATGACTACCGCCTGGGGCCGAGCAACGCCAATCTCGTCAACTACCTCAATGACCCGTTGCGCTGCACCTTCCTGGGGGGCTGCAATGTGGTGGCCGCGCCCGACATCGGGCAGGCGCACCTGATCGTTGCCCGGCGCGGCAAGGCGGGCAGGCGCTACCTGGCAGGCAGCGAGAACCTGCGCTGGGAATCGCTGCATGCCACCGTTTCAGCGCTGGCGGGCACCTTCGGCCCTTCGCTGACGCTGAACCACACAGCGGCCTACCTGGCCGCCGCTGGCATGGAGGCCGCAGCCCGTCTGGCCGGGCGTGCGCCGCAGGTCACGCGCGACGAGGCGCGCATGGCCTGCCGCTTCTACTGGTACCGACACGACCGCCTGGCGGCCCTGGGCTGGCGGCCTCGCCCCGCACGCCAGGCGCTGGCCGAGGCCTTGGCCTGGGTGCTGGCGCGTGGGAATGTGTCGGATGCCGTGGCCGCCCGCCTGCAGCTGTCACCCGAAGTGCGGGCTGCCTCATGAAGCTGATGATGGTGGTGATGCAGCCCTTGGAGCCGCTGATGCAGGTGCTGATGGAGCGTGCCTGCGAGCTGGCGCCCTTGCTGCCCCACGTGGAGGCCGCGCAGGTGCTGGAGGACAAGGTGCTGCCTACGGGCGAGCGCCAGCTTGTGCAGCAGTGGCGCGCCCACGTCGAGGTACCGGTGCTGCTGCAGCCGCATCTGGACCCTGGGCTGCTCGATTGGACATTGACCTTGCGACAGCCGACCGGCGTGGCGCTGGTCCGTTTTCACGCGGCGTCAAGGGCGGTTCAGGTGCCGGGGTGCTGTGAAGGGACACTGCGCTTCCTCCCGGCGGCCGGTGGCCGTGGCACGCGCATCGAACTGGAGGCCGAGTTCCCGCGCACGGGCGAGGGCTTGCGCATGATCTTCAGCGAGCTGGTGTCGCGCCATTGGCGGACCTTCTTTGACCTGGCGGCCTCGAGGATCAGCGCGCCAGCAGCTTGACGACGGACCAGGCCAGTGCTGCCAGCGAGGCGGCTTCGGCGCGAGCCTCGTGCGTCATGTGCAGGCCCATGGACAGCAGGCTGGCGTCGGGGTCGAAGGCATCGTGGTGCAGGCGGCAGCGCCGCTCCTCCAGCACCAGATGCAGGCAGCTGCCATCGGGCAGCCGGCGGCGCCAGTGCTCGGCGCTGGCCGGCGCACCCGAACTGGCGCGGTAGAGGCCGCCGGCCTTCAATGCGGCGGCCTCACGCCGGGAAACCGGCCGCTCGCCGTTGCTGTGCGGGTCGTGTGCGAGCACGCGGCGCTCGCTGGCGCGGTAGCTCACGTCTTCGGTGGGCGCTTGGCTTCAGCGCGGGGGGGGCTGACCGCGTTTGATGTCGTTCGTGCCTGGCTGGCCAGGCGGTCGAACTCGTCGTAGTAGCTGGTGCCCAGGCGCAGGGCCAGGTCAGCATAGGCATGCACGCTCTGGCGGCCGAAGTCGCTGAGCTTGCGCGCGGTCTCGGCCAGCGTTGCCTTGTCGTCCTGCACTGCCTGCAGGGTCTCGGCGGCCAGCGAAGAGAAGCGGGAGGCCTGGTTGATGTAGACCTGCATGGCCTCGACCCCTGCGTTCAGCAGCTTGACCTCCAGCCGAGCGGCGCCGCTGAGCACTTTCTGAAGATCGATCGACTGGGTACGCGTGGCCATGCTGCGCTCCTAGGCGGATAGATGCTGCGACTATAGGGGTGCCGCCGGCACGCGGCAATTACCCCATGAGCGTCCCAGGATCCTGCACCTGCTTGCATCGGAACCTCGGCGGCCCTGCCTTGGGCCGTGCGGCGCTGCGCGTCCTGCCGCAGCTCAGGCAAGCCGCGCTACCCAGTACGTCGCCCCTTGCGGGCCGTATCGTTCTTCGTGCACCAGGCCTGCCGGGAGATCGAAGCCGTCGCCGGGCTGCAGGTGCCGGGTCTTGCCCTCCACCGTGAGCCACATCTCGCCCTGGACCAGCAGGGCCTGCGCGCGGAAGGGGTGGCTGTGCGGGCTGACTGCGGTGTTGGGCGCCCAGCTGCGTTCCAACACCTCCGTGAAACCCCGGGCCATGGCCTGCGAGCGGAAGCTGTCAAAGCTCAGGGTCGCTCCCAAGGTGTGCCCGGCCTCAGCCCTTGGCCTTCATGGCCGCCATCTGGCGATCGGTGTCGGCCTTGCGGTCGGCGGCCACCTTCTGTGCGGCGGGCCGCTCGCCGACCAGCTTGGCATGGCTCTTCCAGTCCACGCTGTGGGCTGCCAGGAGGTCTTCACCCAGCACGGCCTTGGTAGCCATGCCGACCAGGGGCAGGCTGACCCAGGCGGCGCAGTCGGCCTGGCTGAAGGTCTCGCCTCCCACATAGGGCGCGAAGCGGGCCAGGCGCTTGAAGGCCGGAATGTTCTTGTTGAGCGTCTTGCGCACCCACTCCTGCTTGGATTCGCTCACGGTGCCACCGAAGAAGGCTTGGGCATAGAGCTCGCGCGCCACCAGTTCCAGGTGCAACTCGATGAAGGCGGTCAGCTCGCGCAACTTGGCCGCGGCGAAGGGGTCGGCCGGCAGCAGCGGATGCTCGGGGTAGGCTGCCTCCAGGTAGTCCATGATGACCTGGCTCTCGCACAGCGGCCCCTGAGGTGTCTTGATGAAGGGCACCTTGCCCAGGGGCGAGCAGCTCAGCACGGCCTCGTCGGCCGACTTGGTCATCACCAGCTCTTCCTGGAAGGGGATCTGCTTCTCCAGCAAGGCCAGCTTGACCTTGTTGTAGTAGTTGGACAGCGTCAGTCCGCACAGCGTGATCATCAGGGACTCCCGTATCGAAGTTGGAATCCGCGAAGTCTAGGGGCATGGCGCCCGGCATGCTGGCGCCCGTGCGACAGGCGCAGCCCTCAGCGATTCACCAGCACGATGCCCAGCGCCAGCCCGGCCATGGCGCCCATCAGCCGGCCGGAGATGGCCTCACCCAGCAGGGCGCTGCCGGCCAGCAGACCGAAGAGCGGCGTGCTGAGCGTGAAGCTGGCCAGACGCGTGGCGGGGTAGTGACGGATCAGCCAGAACCAGACGAGGTAGCTGATGAAGGACACGATCACCGCCTGGAAGCCGAACAGGCCTGCCAGTCGCCAGCTCCACTGCAGGGGCCAGGCCTCGCCGGCCCCGACGGCCCCGGCGCACAGCAGCAGGGCGGAGACGGCCAGCTGGTAGAACAGCGTCTTCTCGGCGCTGGCGGTGGACAGACGCGTGGCCCGGATGGCCAGCGTGGTGCCGCCCCACAGCAGCGCGGCCAGCAGGCCCAGGGCGTCGCCCAGCCACTGGCGCGGCGCGTCCGGCGCGGGCGCGGCAAAGCCCTCCGCGAAGGCATAGGCCACGGCGCCAAAGGCCAGCAGCAGGCCGGCGCTCTGGCGCAGGCTCAGGCGCTCGGCATGGGCGATGAAGGGCATGCCCAGGGCCACGACGAAGGGGGAGAGATAGATCCACACCACCATGCGCGCCGCCGTCGTGTATTGCATGCCGGCATAGATGCAGGCGAACTCGGCGGCAAAGAGGCTGCCCACCAGCAGGCCGCCGGGCAGGCTGCCGTCACGGTTGAAAAGCGGAATGCCCCGCCACTGCGCCCAGAGCCAGACCAGCAGCGCCGCCACCGCCGAGCGCAGCCCGGCCTGCCACAGGGGCGTGATCTCGGTCAGCGCCGCCTTGATGGCCACCTGGCCCAGGCCCCACAGCAGGCAGCAGGCCAGCAGGGAGCTGATGGCGAAGAGGTCCAGGTGGGTGCGGCGTTCAGTCATGAGGGGTACTGCAGGAGAGGTGGGGCGACGGCCGGCGCATGAGCGCACCGGGCGGGTGCATTGTGCTGGCAAGCGCGCACAAGGGTGGCGCAGGATGGGCGAGCAGCATGGTTCCCGGCGCGGTACTGGTGCATGCAGGGTTGGCCAGCGTGGCGGCTGCTGGCATGGGGCTTGCGCAGTCCTGCCTGTCCTGATGAACTTGTACGAAGGAGGCCTCCCCATGACCACATCCACCCTGCCGCCCGTGGCGGCCACCGGCCTGCGCCTGCGCCTGGATGATCTCAGCGACCCGCGCATTGCGCAGCTGCTGGAGGAGCATCTCGCCGACATGCGCGCCACTTCGCCCCCCGAGAGCGTCCATGCGCTGAACCTCGACAAACTCCGCCGTCCCGAGATCCGCTTCTGGACGGCCTGGGACAAGCAAGGCGAGCTGCTGGGCTGCGGCGCCATCAAGCATCTCGCGGGCGCGCATGCCGAGCTGAAGTCCATGCGCACCGCGCCGGCTGCGCGAGGGCGGGGTGTGGGCCGCGCCGTGCTGGCGCGGCTGATGGACGATGCGCGCGCGCAAGGCGTGAAGCGCCTGAGCCTGGAGACGGGCAGCCACGCCTTCTTCAAGCCGGCCCATGCGCTGTATCGATCGGCCGGCTTCGAGCCGTGCGGACCGTTCGAAGGCTATGTCGAAGACCCGCACAGCGTGTTCATGACGCGCGAGCTCTGATCAGAAGCTCTTCAGCGCTTGCCGCCTCGCAGCAGGAGCAGGCTGCACAGCAGGCCTGCCGCCGCGCCCGCCAGGTGCGCGAAGGGCGCGATGGGCACGTCCCAGCCGATCACCGTGCGCAGCGGTGCGCCCAAGGGCTGCTCCGACAGCAGCTTCAGCAGCAGGCCCAGGCCGATGGCCGCGCCCAGCGCACGCTCGCGCCCCTTGCGCTGCCACAGCATCACCACCAGCACGGCCACGCCGGCATGCAGCACGCCGGACAGCCCGCCATAGCGGTGCAGGCCCGGCTGCAGCAGCAGGCCCAGCTGCGTCAGCGGCCAGGCGAGGAACCAGGCCAGGGCCGCGCGGCCGCCGGGCTCGCTGGCCCAACCCAGCAGGGCCAGCACCAGGCAGCCGGCCAGGTTGGCCAGCAGGTGATGCCAGCTCCAGTGCACCAGGGCGCCCGTCCAGAGCCGCCAGGGCTGATGCCAGATGAGATCGGCCTGCCAATCCAGGCGGCCGCTGGGCAGCAGGGAGGTGGCGAGCAGGGCGGCCAGCAGGGCCAGCGCCGCGGCGGCGGCGCAGAGGGTGGTCCAGGCGCGCATCAGTTTGAAGGCTCAGTGGGAAAGACTGCCTGCCACAGGGCCAGCACGGCGGCCTGCAGCGGGGCGGTGCCCTGGGCGGCCTGGGCGGCTTCGTCCAGCGCGGTGCTCTGCTCGTCCAGGCGGGCCCGGTGCTGCAGGCGGCGCAGCTCGCGGTAGGCATTGGCCGCGTCACGGCCCACGCCTGCGGGCAGCAGGCCGGCGTCCTCGGCGCGCTGCAGCAGTGCGATGTTGCCCGCATTGGCCAGCAGCTCGGGATGCTGGCCGGAATGCGCCAGGATCAGGTACTGCAGCGCGAACTCTGCGTCCATCATGCCGCCAGGGCTGTGCTTGACGTCGAAGAGCCCCGGCTTCACCGGTCGCGCCGCGCGCACCTTCTCGCGCATGGCCTGCACTTCCTGGCGCAGGGCCTGCGGGTCGCGCGGGGCGGTCAGCACCTGGCGGCGCACGGCCTCGAAGCGCTCGGCCAGGCCGGCGTCCCCAGCGCAGAAGCGGGCCCGGGTGATGGCCTGGTGCTCCCAGGTCCAGGCGGTGTTGCTGCCGCGGCCGATCTGGTAGTTGCCGAAGGAGCTCATGGAGGTCACCAGCAGGCCGGAATTGCCGTTGGGGCGCAGGGCGGTGTCGATGTCGAAGAGCTCGCCCGCGGCCGTGCGCAGGGTCAGCCAGGTGATGAGCTTGCGCACGAAGGCGGCGTAGACCTCGGGGGCGTTTTCATCGGTGTCCTGCTCGTTGTCGTACAGGAAGACCACGTCCAGGTCTCCGCCATAGCCCAGCTCCTTGCCGCCCAGCTTGCCGTAGGCGATGACGGCGAAGCGCGGCTGCTCGCGGTGCTTCTGCTTGAGGCGCGACCAGGCCCAGTCGATGACGCACTGCAGCGTGGCATCGGCCAGGGCGGAGAGGTCGTCGGCCACCTGCTCGACGGTGATCTCGCCCTCGACGTCGCGCACCAGGGTGCGGAAGACCTCGGCATGGTGGGCGCGGCGCACGCTGTCCAGCAGCGCCTCCTCGTCGGCCTCGCCGTGCTGGGCCCAGGCGTCGTGGCGGGCCTGCAGGTCGGCGATGAAGGTGGCGCCGTCGAAACGCTCGTGCAGCAGCCGGGTATCGGCCAGCTCGTCGATCACGCCGGGGTGCTGCATCAGGTAGCGCATGGGCCAGCGGGCCAGGCCCAGCAGGCGCAGCAGCCGTGTCTGCACCGAGGGGCGCTCGACCAGCAGGGCCAGGTAGCTCTCGCGGCGCAGCAGGGGCTCCATCCAGTCGATGAAGCGCAGCGCGGCGTCCAGGCTGCATTCGCCGTCGCGCACGCCCAGGGCCGCGCGGCCGACCAGCTTGGCCAGGCGCAGTCGGGACTCCTCGCGCAGGTTCTGCACCCTCGGCTGCTGCGCCCATCGGCGCACGGCCTCGGCCAGCTCGGGCGGCAGCTTCTCCAGGAATTCGTCGGCGTCCACCGGCAGGGGTGGGCCGCCGCACTGGCCCTTCTTGCAGCCGCCGGGGGCCTGGCCGTCGTGCAGCAGGGCGTCGAACTCGGTGGCCACCAGCTCGCGCACCTCGCACAGCCGGTCCAGCAGCTGGCAGGCCTCGGCGCTGCAGGGGAGGTCCATGGAGCGGGCGATCCAGCCCAGGTCCTCGTCGCAGCCGGGCAGGCAGTGGGTCTGCTGGTCGTCCAGGAACTGGATGCGGTGCTCCACGCGGCGCAGGAAGTCGTAGGCCTCGGCCAGCTTCTCGGCGGTGGCGGGCTTCATCAGGCCGCGCGCGGCCAGGCGGCCCAGGGCCTTGACGGTGGAGCGGGTGCGGATCTCGGGGAACTGGCCGCCGCGCACCACCTGGAGCAGTTGCACGATGAACTCGATCTCGCGGATACCGCCGCGCGAGAGCTTGACGTCATTGGCGCGCTCGGGTCGGCCGGCGGCGCGGCGCTGGGCTTCGTCGCGGATCTTGCGGTGCAGTTGGCGCAGGCCCTCGAAGACGCCGTAGTCCAGGTAGCGGCGGTAGACAAAGGGCGTGACCAGGGAGCGCAGCGCCACGGCGCGCGAGGGCGGCTCGCCCGGCTCGGGCTGGCGGGGCGCCACCACCCGGCTCTTGAGCCAGGCAAAGCGCTCCCATTCGCGGCCCTGGACGAGGAAGTACTCCTCCAGCATCGACAGGCTCACCACCGGCGGCCCGGAGTTGCCGTTGGGCCGCAGGGCCAGGTCCACGCGAAAGACCTGGCCGTCCTCGGTGACGTCGCCGATCAGGGCGTAGAGCCGCTTGGCCACCAGGGTGAAGTACTCGTGGGCGGTGACGATCCGGGGGCCCAGGGTCTGGCCGTCGTCCTCGTAGACGTAGATCAGGTCGATGTCGGAGGAGACATTGAGCTCGCGACCGCCCAGCTTGCCCATGCCGATGACCCAGAACTCGATGGGCTCGCCGGCTTCGTTGCGGGGCTCGCCGTTGACTTCGTCCTGCTCCAGCCGGGCTTGCCGCAAGGCGGCGCACAGGGTCACCTCGGCCAGGGTGGTCATGGCCTCGGTGATGGCGGGCATGGGGGCGGCCTGCTCGATGTCGGCCACGGCCAGGCGTTCCAGCACCAGGTGGCGGCAGACCCGCAGGCTGCTGGCGAGGCTGCGTCCCCCGGACTGCAGCTGGTCGATCAGGGCCTGCATGGTCTCGCGGCCGGGCAGGCCCGGGGGCAGCAAGGGCAGCTCGGCTTCGTAGCGGCGCCGGATGCGCTGCACGAAGCGACTGTGGGCGGCGCTGGCGCCGCCAGGCTTCGTAAAACTTTGCTCCATGGTGCTCATGCCTGGGATGCCCCTGGGTAAGATGCCGGTGCATTCCACGAGCGAAGGGCTGCCGTGCGCATCAGCACGCACGCCGGCCGAGGCTTCGAATCAAAACTCATGGTGTCCACTGCCGATTCCCGGCCTCTCGTGCCTCTGTCATGTCTTCGCTGATTGCCCACACGCTTGCCGCCGTCCGGCGTCCGCTTCGCTGGACGCGCCGCTGCATGCGTTGGGCCGTCGTAAGCCTGCTGCTGCTGTGCACCTTGCTGCTGGCGGCCTGGCTCACGCTTCACTGGGCGATTCTGCCGCAGCTGGATCGATGGCGTGCGCCCTTGGAGCAACAGGCCTCCAAGGCGTTGGGCTTGAAGGCCGAGATCGGCCGCCTGGAGGCCGAGCCCGGTGCCTGGCTGCCGGCGCTCACTCTGCACGACCTGCGTCTGAGCGATGCCCAGGGGCGCACCGCCCTGCGCCTGCCCGAGGTGAAGGCCGTGCTGTCCCTGCGCTCGCTGTACGCCCTGGAGATCCGCTTCGCCCAACTGCTGATCAGCAAGCCCGAGCTGGAACTGCGGCGGGACAAGACCGGCCGCATCTTCGTCGCCGGCCTGGACATCGCCGAGGGTGAGCAGGCCAGTGATGGCGCCGAGCTGGCTGACTGGTTCTTCTCCCAGCCCGAATTCGTGATTCGGCAAGGCCGCATCCGCTGGGTGGACGAAAGGCGCCAGGCCCCGCCCCTGGAGCTCAGCGGCCTGGACCTGGTCATGCGCAACGGTTTGCTGCGCCACGATGTGCGCCTGGACGCCACGCCGCCGGCGGCCTGGGGCCAGGCCCTGAGCCTGCGCGGGCGCTTCAAGCAGGCCCTGCTGAGCCGCCCCAGCGAGTTCCAGCGCTGGAGCGGCGAGCTCTTTGCCGACCTGCCCCGGGCCGATGTGCGTGAACTTCGCCGCTACCTGGACCTGCCCTTTGAGCTGTCCGAAGGCGACGGGGCCCTGCGCGGCTGGGCCGAGATCCGCGAGGGCCAGCCCCAGGCCCTGACCCTGGACATGGCCCTGCGCTCGGTGCGCATGCGTCTCTCACCGCGGGTCGACGTGCTGGACCTGGGCGGTATTGCCGGCCGCTTGGAACTGCGCCGCACTGGCTCGCAGCTGACCCTGGCTGCCAAGCAGCTGGGCTTTGAGCTGGACGATCGCCTGGTCTGGCCGCGCAGCGACTGGTCGCTGAGCGTGGTGGAGGAACAGGCCGATTCGCGCGGCGTGAGCCAGGACGTGACCCAGGGGCCGGCGCCCGGCCGCATCGTGGGCGGCGAGCTCAGGGCCCAGCATCTGGACCTGGACCTGCTGGCACGCATCGCCACCAAGCTGCCCCTGGGCGAGCAGCTGCGCCGCCTGGTCGATGACATCGCCCCGCAGGGCGTGCTCAGCGAGCTCAGTGCCAGCTGGGAGGGCAGCCTGGACGCTCCCAGGCGCTACCGGGCTCGTGGCCAGCTGCAGCAGTTCAGCATGCAGGCGCAGGCGGGTGCCGATGCCCTCCATATGGGCCGCCCCGGCCTGGATGGCGCCAGCCTGCGCTTCGAGGCCACGGACCGCGGTGGCCAGGCCCAGTTGCACATCACCGGGGGCTCGGTGGAGTTCCCGGGCGTGTTCGAGGCCCCGCGCATCCCCATTCAGCGGCTGTCGGCTCAGCTGGACTGGCGCATCGAGCCGCGCGACCAGGGCCTGCCCCTGGTCGAGCTGAAGGCCAGCGAGGTCAGCGTGGCCAACGACGACCTGCTGGGGGAGCTGGAGGCCACCTGGCGTACCGGCCCTGGCGAGGGTGTGGGCCGCGGCGGGCGCTTGCCCGGACTGCTGGACATCAACGGGCGCCTGTCCGAGGCCAAGGCGGCGGCGGTCTGGCGCTACCTGCCCCTGGGCGTGGGCGAGCAGGCCCGCCACTATGTGCGCGATGCCGTGCTGGACGGCACGGCCAGCAATGTGCAGTTCCGCAGCCGCGGCGATCTCTGGGACTTCCCCTATGACCGCAGCAGGGATGGCCAGTTCCGCATCAGTGCCCAGGCCCGCGACGTGCTGCTGGCCTATGTGCCCAGCCATGCCGCACGCGACGGCGCGCCGGCCTACGAATCGCCCTGGCCTGTGATGGAGCGAGTGCAGGCCGAGCTGCTCTTTGAACGTGGCAGCATGAGCATCCGCAATGGCCGCGCCCAGGTGCTGGGCTACGAGCTCAGCAATGTGAATGGCGGCATCAAGGACCTGATCCATCACCAGGTGCTCGCGCTGGAGGGCAGCGGGCGCGGGCCGGCTTCGGAGCTGATCCGCTTCGTCAACGTCTCGCCGGTAGGCCCCTGGACCGGCAATGCCCTGGCCACAGCCTCCGGCAATGGCAACGTCGGCCTCAAGCTGAGCCTTCAGATGCCGCTGGACCGCGTGGAGGCCACCCAGCTCAAGGGCAGCGTGCAGTTGCAGGGCAATGACTTGCGCCTTCGGCCTGACGTGCCCCTGCTGGGATCGGCGCGCGGGCGGGTGGACTTCGACCACAAGGGCATGCAGGTCGTCGGTGGACAAGCCCAAGTGCTGGGTGGGGACGCCAGCCTCGAGGGCGGGAGCCAGAAGGATGGCAGCCTGCGGTTCACCTGCCAGGGCACGGCCACCGCCGAGGGCCTGCGCCGCGCGAGCGAGCTGGGCCTGTTGAGCCGCCTGGGCAGCTTCATGAGCGGGCAGGCCGCCTACCGGCTGCTGCTGGGCATCCGCGGCGGCGCCACCGAGGTCTCGGTGCAGTCCTCGCTGCAGGGCCTGGGTGTGGAGCTGCCTGCGCCGCTGCGCAAGGACGCCGACGCCAGCCTGCCCTTGCTCTACCAGACCCAGGGCCTGGGACCGCAGCGCGACGAGCTCCGCCTGGATCTCGGCAATCTGCTGCATGCCCAGTACCAGCGTGACACCAGCGACCCGGAGTCGCCCAAGGTGCTGCGTGGTGCCATCGCCGTCGAGGACAAACTGCCCGCCCTGCCCGACAGCGGCGTGCTTTTCCAGGCCCGACTGGGCCGCGTGCAGGCCGATCCCTGGCTGGCCGCAGAGTCCCAGCTGCTGGGTTCCTTGCCGGCATCGGGAAGTGCGGCCGCCGGCAATGCCGAGGGCGGCTACGGCCCCAGCCGCATCCAGTTGCAGGCCCAGCAGCTGCTGGCGGGCGGCCGCGCGATCAACAAGCTCAACGCCACGCTCAGCCGCACGGACGCCTGGTCCTGGCGCGGCACCCTGGATGCCGAGCAACTGGCCGGCCAGATCGACTGGCGGGACAACGCTGCGCCGCAGGGCGGCCGCCTCTTCGCGCGCCTGAGCCGCCTCTCACTGCCCAAGAGCGAGGCCGATTCGGTCAGCCAGCTGCTGGACAAGTCCGACACCCAGGTGCCGGCCCTGGACGTGGTGGTGGAGGATTTCGAGCTTCGCGGCAAGCGGCTGGGGCGCCTGGAGGTCGAGGCGCAGCTGCAGGGACCGCGCCTGCCCGGTGGGCGCGAGTGGAAGCTCAACCGTCTGCAGCTCAAGAACCCGGACGCCATGCTCAGCGCCACCGGCCAATGGAAGGCCGAGGCCGGCCAGACCCAGCGACGCACACAGCTGGACTGGCAGCTGGACGTGGCCGATGCAGGCAAGCTGCTGGAGCGTATCGGTCAGGGTCAGGTCTTGCGCAGCGGACGAGGCAAGCTGCGCGGGCAACTGGGATGGCAGGGCTCGCCGCTGTCGCCCGATTACGCCAGCATGGCGGGACAGCTCAACGTGGCGCTGGACGCCGGCCAGTTCCTCAAGGCCGAGCCCGGCGTCGGCCGTCTGTTGGGGGTGCTGAGCCTGCAGAGCCTGCCGCGGCGCCTGCTGCTGGACTTCCGTGATGTGTTCGCCGAAGGCTTCGCCTTCGACAGTTTCGAGGGCGACGTGCGCATCGAACGCGGCCTGGCCCGCAGCGAGAACCTGCGCATGCGTGGCGTGCAGGCCCTGGTGCTGATGGATGGCACGGCCGACCTGGCCCGCGAGACCCAGGACCTGCGCGTGCTGGTCGTCCCGCAGGTCAACGCAGGCGGGGCTTCGCTGGCCTATGCCGCCATCAATCCGGCCATCGGCCTGGGCACCTTCCTGGCCCAGCTGCTGCTGCGCAAGCCCATGGCGGCGGCGAGCACCAGCGAGTTCCACGTCACCGGCACTTGGGAGTCGCCCAAGGTCGAGGAGGTGCCGCACAAGGGCGGCGTACCCGAGGATGCCGCCAGCCGGCCGGCCGGCGCTGGCTCGGCGCCGGCCTCGAGTGCGTCCGCGCCCCCATCGTTTGCATCCTGAGGAGAATCCCATGAAGATAGCCGCCATCCAGATGGTGTCCACCCCCGATGTGGCCCGCAATCTGGCCCGTGCCTGCGAGCTGATGGCCCAGGCCGCCGCCGAGGGCGCCGAGGCCGTGGCCCTGCCCGAGTACTTCTGCCTGATGGGCCTGCAGGACCGCGACAAGCTGGCCGTCGCCGAGCGGGACCTGGCCCTGGACCCCGAGGCCGCCGCGCCGCTGCAGCGCGCGCTGGCGCAGGCGGCGCGCGAGCTGGGTGTCTGGGTGCTGGGTGGCACGCTGCCCATCGATGGCGAGGGCGCGGCAGCGGGCCAGCGCGTGCGCAACAGCGTCTGCGTCTACGCGCCCGACGGCCGGCGTGCGGCCCGCTACGACAAGATCCACCTCTTCCGCTTCAACAATGGCCGCGAGGCCTACGACGAAGGCCAGGTGCTGGAGCGGGGCGAGCAGCCCGTCACCGTTGAGCTGATGGCCCGCGACGGCCGGGCCTGGCGCACGGGCTTGTCGGTCTGCTATGACCTGCGCTTCCCCGAGCTCTTTCGCGCGATGAGCTTCACGCCGGGCCAGCCGCCCTGCGACCTCATCGCCGTGCCCGCGGCCTTTACCTACACCACGGGTGAGGCGCATTGGGAGCTGCTGCTGCGCGCCCGGGCTGTCGAGAACCAGGCCTATGTGATCGCCCCCGCGCAAGGCGGCCGGCACGAGAACGGCCGCCGGACCTGGGGCCACAGCATGGTCATCGACCCCTGGGGCCAGGTGCTGGCCTGCCTGCCGGAAGGCGAGGGCGTGGTGATGGCCGAGCTGGACGCCGACCGCCTGGCCGCCGTGCGCAGCCAGCTGCCGGCCCTGCAGCACCGCCTGCTGTGAGCTGAGGCGCGGCGCGAATGCCCGGCGGCCGGCGCGCCGAGACAGGCAGGCTTTGCCCGTCTTTTCCCGGCTTGGACCCAGGGGCAGATCGGCACCATGGAGGCCTGGAGACTGCCCATGATGCGCCCCGTCCTGCCCCTTCTTCTCGCCCTGGCCCTGCCCGTCATGCTGGTTGGCTGCGGCACGCCGGCCGAGCCTGCGCACATGAGCCTGCGCTCTGCCGAGCGCCTGCAGTTGCGCAGCTGGATTCCGGACACGCTCAAGGGCCAGATCCGACTGGGCGCCGTCAGCGGCGGGGCGGAGACCTGGAAGTACTGGGGCTCCAGGATCAGCGATGACAGCCTGCGCATCGCGATCGACGAGTCCCTGCGCGGCGTGGGCCTGGCGGCGGTGATGCCGGAGGGCGGCCGCTTCGAACTGCAGGCCAGGCTGCTGAAGCTGGAACAGCCCAAGGTTGCGGCCGACGTGACCGTGGCCCTGTCCGTGAGCTATCGCCTCGTGGAGCGCGCCAGCGGACGGCTGGTGTACGAACGCCAGATGCGACTGGTCCACACCACGCCGCTGGACGCCGCCTGGTTGGACATGAACGAGCGCCTGCGCCTGGCCAATGAGGCGGCGCTGCACCAGTCCCTGCAAACCCTGGTGCGCGAGCTGATCGAGCTGCGCCTGAGCTGAGTCGCCGCAGGACAATGGCGGCGCCATCTCCGTGGCAACTGCCGGAGCCTGCCATGCCCTCCTTCGATTCTGACCGTCCCCTGCTGATGCTCACGACCCTGCCCAGCCGCGAGGCCGCCCAGGCCCTGGCGCGCGAGGCGGTGCAGCGGCATCTGGCCGCCTGCGCGCAGATCCAGGCCGTCGAGAGCATCTACCACTGGCAGGGCAAGGTCTGCGAAGACGCCGAATGGCGCCTGTTGCTCAAGACCACGCAGGGCCGCCAGGCCGCTCTGGCCGCCCTGGTGGCGGACCTGCATCCCTACGAGCTGCCGGCCTTGCTGAGCGTGCCGGTGCAGTGGTCCGAGCCCGCCTTCGCCGCCTGGATCACCGAGGCCGTGGCGGACCCGCAGGCCTGAGCGTTGCGCAGCGCCTGAGTTGGTGCGTGCCATCCTGAGGGCCTCCTCTACCGGCCGCAGGGCTGCGCCCAGGCCTCGATCTGAAGGCGTGGACGCGAAGCCCATGGTCAGTGTGCCCAACGGATTGGCTGGTGGGTTCCTGGTGCTCGTCCATGGGCACTGACCCTAGCTGTAAAGCTTTACAGGTTGGTTCCGTTTTTGGTGTAACAAGCCTTCGCCCTAGGTGCTTGCCCCATGGGGCGGCGACTGACGCGCCGCATAGCCTTCGATCCGCTTTGCGCGACATCCGTTGGCGAAGGCCGCCGGGGCATGGCGCAGCTGTCAGCGTTGCCCAGGGGCGTTCGCAGGCGGTGGGCCAGCGCAAGGTTTTCAAACTCAACCTAGCAAGGAGACTCCCATGAACGAAATCACCAGCGCACTGCAGCAAGTCCAGCAATGGATGCAGGATGAGTCCGCCGCCAGCCCGGCAGGCCCGCTGTTCTCCAGCGGCGTCTACAGCGAGTCCGAAATCGCTGGCGACGTGTCCATCGAAACCCGCCAGGGCTGCTCCAGCTGCTCGGGCTCGCGCACCATCATGTGCTGCTGATGTCTTGAAGTACCCGGGCCGGGCGCTTATGGCGTCAGGTCCGGGCGCCCCGCTTCCGGGCGGGGCGTCCCCGTCCTCTTGCGGTGGCGGGCTCCTCCTTCCTCATCGCCAGCCCCTGTCCATGCAGTCTCAGAATCCGTCCCCGACCCCTGTTGCCGCGCCCGAAGCGCCCGCCCCCGATTTCGTTCCTTGCCTGAGGCCATGGATCGTGCCGGCCCTGGACAGGCTGCATGAAGAGCTGCGCGCCGTTGCCGGCCTGTCCGACAGCGAACGCGGCGTCATTGCCGAGGCCTTGCGCCAGCACCTGCAGCAGCAGCTGCATGCCAAGCTGGCCCGCGTGCTGGTCATGGACATCAACGCGGCCCGTGTCCAGGGCCGTCTGCAGGCATCGAGCCCGCAGGGGCGCTGGGAGGAATACCTCGCGCTGGCTGCCACCGAGCAGCACTGGACTCAGCTGGGCGAGCAGTACCCGAGCCTGCTGGCGCGCGTCCGCTGGATCGTCGATCACAAGGTGAGTTTTGTCGCGCGCCTGGGCCGACATTTTGCGCAGGACCGGCCTCTGCTCGCAGGGCTGCTCGGCGCAGTGCCCGGCCCGCTGCAGGCCCTGGAGCTGGCCAAGGGCGACAGCCACAACGGCGGCGCCGGCGTGGCCCTGCTGCGTCTGGAGGGTGGCACCGTGGTCTACAAGCCGCGGCCTCTGAACACCGACCAGGCCCTGGCCGACTTCCTGCAGCAGATCCTGGCCGATGAGCCGGTCGCGCAGCGCGTGCGTGTGCCCGCGGTGCTGGACCGCGGGGACCACGGCTGGAGCGAGTTCATCGTCCACCGCCATGCCGCCAACGAGCAGGAGCTGCAGCTGTTCTACCGGAACATGGGCCACTGGCTGGCCATCATGCGCCTGCTGGGCGGCACTGATTTCCACGGCGAGAACGTCATCGCGCAGGGCTGCCTGCCCATCATCGTGGACTGCGAAACCCTGTTCTGCCCGCGCATCGAGATCAAGCCCTCGGGCTTTGGCGATGCCATCGACCGCGCAGACGAAGCCATGTTCGCCTCTCTGATGAAGACCGGCCTGCTGCCCGGCCGTGGTGCCTCGCTGGGCTGGCGTGGAGTGGACAACTCCGGCATGGGCAGCATCCGCCAGCAGCAGCCCAAGATCAGCATTCCCGCCCTGGTGGACGGCGGCCTCGACACCGTGCGCATCGGCCAGGCCCTGGTCGAGGTGGAGATCGCCAAGAACCACCCCTGCGAGACGCCCTCGCTTGAGCGCTACTGGGGCCAGGTGCTCGAAGGCTATGACAGGCTCACCGCCCACCTGATCCAGCTGCATTCGCAAGGCCGCCTGGCGCCGCTGCTGCAGGCCTTCAAGCCCTGCCACATCCGCCTGGTGCCGCGGGCGACAGAGGTCTATGCCGAGCTCATCCGCATGCTCTGGCATCCGATTTCGCTGGCCGACGAGGCCCAAGCCCGCCAACGCGCCGCCGGCCTGCTGGCGCGCGCGGCGGCGCTGATCTCGACCACGCCGTCCGACCCTGTGGTCATCCAGGCCGAGATCGACGACATGCTGCGCGGCGACGTGCCCTACTTTCACAGCACGGCCGGCCATGGGCGCATGTCCGGGCCCGGCGGTACGCACTGGCTGCCCGAAAGCGATCTGGTCGAGCAATGCCTGCGGGCCTGGAGCGCCTCGGATCAGCGCCTGGACCGCGACATCATCAAGGCCTCCCTGCTGAGCGCCTATCTCAACGATGGCTGGATGCCCACCGAGAAGTCCTTCCGCGTCCTCGAGGCCAGCCAGGAGGACCTGGAGGCGAGGCGCCAGACCTGGGCCCGTCGCCTGCTGGTGCCCTTCCTGCAGCACTGCATCCGTGGCGAGGACGGCACGGTGACCTGGATTTCGCCCACCCTGGGGCCCACGGGCTGGGGCATCCAGGCCATTGACCAGAACCTGTATGGCGGCAATGCCGGCGTCGCCCTGTTGCTGGCGGCCTATCAGCGCGAGGTGGCCCAGGGCCGTGCCCTGCCTTTGCCAGGCGCTGCGGAGATGCTGTCCGCTGTGATCGAGACCATGCGCAAGGGCCTGTACCGCCAGGTCGAGCTGCAGCGCTCGGCCGGCAAGGTGCGGCCGCACCAGCCGGGCGGCTATCTGGGCATAGGCTCGCAGATCTGGGGCTGGCTGCAGCTGGAGTCGCTGGGGGCCGTCGGCGCCGAGGCCGTGGAATGCGCCGCGCTGACGGCCGAGTACATGCAGGGATCGCTGGAAGCCGACCAGACCTATGACCTGCTGGCCGGCGCAGCGGGCGCCATCCCCGGTCTACTCCTGCTGCACCGGCGCACCCAGCAGGCGGCGCACCTGGCGCTGGCCGTCGCGGCGGGCGACCATCTGCTGAACGCAGCCAAGCGCGAAGGCGGTCTGGCCTGCTGGCCGACGCAGGCAGCGCCAGAGGGCATGGGCGGCTTCGGGCATGGAAGCTGCGGCATCGGCTGGGCCTTGCTGAAGCTGTACCAGGCCTGCGGCGAGCCGCGGTTCCTGGAGGGCGCACAGGAAGCGCTGGCCTTTGAGGAATCCCTGTTCGACGAGGCGGACCAGAACTGGCGCGACCTGCGCCACCTGGATGGCGTCAACTGCTCCACGGCCTGGTGCCACGGCGCCGTGGGCAATGGCCTGGGCTACCTGGACTTCACGACTCTGATCGGAGAGGACCGGGTGCGCGAGCGGGTGCATCAGGCCGCGGGCGCGACCTTCCGGCAGGGCATGGGCTGGAACCACTGCGCCTGCCATGGCGACGCCAGCGCTCTGGAGTTGCTTCAGGAAGCCGCCGACCGTGGCCTCGCGCCGCCAGGCGTGAGCCGGGACGCCGAACTGGCGCGCCTGCTGGCCAGCCTTGAACGGCATGGCAGCCGCTGCGGCATCACCAACGACGTCTTCTCGCCGTCATTGATGACGGGGCCTGGCGGCATTGCCTACCAACTGCTGCGCGCGCATCCCGAAGCGCGGCTGCCGTCCTTCGTGCGGCCATGAACCCGAGGCCGGACGGGGCAGGGGCGGCGCCCGGCTCGGCGGCACCGCAGCAGCCGGGCGAGGGCGATGTCTTCATCGCCACCGACAACCCTTACTGGGAGCTGGGGCAGTCCGAAGCCCTGCTGAGCAGCTTTCCCGCCTTCTTCCGGCGGGTGGCCGGTGCCGCCCCGCCTGTCATGGCCCTGATGCGTCGGGTGGGCCTGGCCGCCGTCTTCGGCGTGTTGGCCTGCCAGCTGCTGGCCGGGCTGCTGTGGGCCTACAGCCTGGTGCTGGGGGGCCGGCTCCTGCAGGCCCTGCTCGATGCACATGCCCTGGCTCAGACCCTGAGCCAGCAGCTGGTCCCGCATCTGGGGGCGGTCCTGGGTCTGGGCCTGGCCTACCTCGGCAAGCTGGGGCTGGACGCGCTGGCAGAAGTGCTGCGGGCCCGGCTCAGCCCGGCCCTGGTGGCCATGGCCGAGCAGGACTTCGTTGACGCCTGCCTGCGCGCGCCGCTGCAGCGTTTCGATGATCCGGACTTCGTGGACCGCATGCACCGCGCCCGCGACCGCGGCCTGCATTACGTCGAGAGCATCGTCGACCAGACCGTGGCCCTGAGCAGTGCGGCCATAGGCCTGGTGTCCGGCGCGCTGGCCTTGCTGGTGCTGCATCCGGCCCTGTTGCCCGTGCTGCTGCTGTGCCTCGTGCCACAGGCCTGGACGGCCATCCGCGCGCTGCTGAGCGTGCAGAGCCACTGGGACCAGAGCATCGCGCTGTCCCGCCAGGGCTGGATGCTGCAGGAGCTGGCCAGCCAGCCCGAGCCCGCGGCCGAGCTGCGTGCGCTGCAAATGGAAACCCTGCTCAGCGAGCGGCACCGGCGCGTTGCCGAGGCCCTGCGCATCAGCCTGGAGCGGCTCAAGGCCGGCATCGCACGCACGCGGGCCTGGGGGGCCGTGGTGAGCGGCCTGGCGCAGGGCCTGGCCTACCTCTGGCTGGTCGTGCTGGTGGACCGCGGCAGCCTGGCGCCCGCGCTGGCTGGTGCGGCCGCCCTGGGCCTGCGCACCAGCCTGGAAGCCGTGCGGCAGTTGGTCCATGCCCTGGACCAGATGATGGAGAAGGCGCTGTATCTGGACGACTATTTCGGTTTCGTCGGCCAGTCCCGCGCGGCGCCTCCGCTGCCCCTCGGGGCGGCCGTGGCAGCGCCGCAGCGCATCGCGCTGCAGGGCGTCGGCTTCGCCTATGCCGGGGCCCCGGACCGGCCGGTGCTGCATGACATCCACCTGGACCTGCGTCGTGGCACGACCATCGCTCTGGTCGGCGAGAACGGCTCTGGCAAGTCCACGCTGGCCAAGCTGCTGGCCGGGCTTTACGAGCCCTCCAGCGGGGCCATGTACTGGGACGGGGTCGACTGCAGGACGCTGGACGCGCGCCAGCGTCTGGCCCACACCCTGATCGTGCCCCAGCACCCGCTGCGTTGGCCCTACAGCGCGGCGCAGAACGTGCGGCTGGGGCGTGTGGAGCTGGCGCAGACGGCGGACCACGACGCCCGCTTCGCACAGGCCGTGCGTGAGGCTGAGGCCGACGAGGTGGCCGCCCAGTTGCCGCAGGGCTGGCAGACCCTGCTCAACCGCCTGTTCAAGGGCGGCATCGAGCTGTCCTCCGGCCAGTGGCAGCGCCTGGCCGTGGCGCGCGGCCTCTACCGCCAGGCCGCCTTGACCATCTGGGACGAGCCCACCGCACCGCTGGACGCCAAGGCCGAGGCGGCCGTCTTCACCAGCCTGGCGAAGCTGCGCCGCGATCGCATGGTGGTGCTGATCACACACCGCCTGGCCAGCGCGCAGTCGGCCGACTGCATCTACTTCCTCAAGGCCGGTCGCATTGCCGAGTCCGGCACGCATGAGGAACTGATGGCCTTGGGCGGGGGGTATGCGCAGTTGCATGCGATGCAGGCGAGGCTGGCAGAGCGCGTGGAGGACGCCCCTGCTGAATCGGCCGTCGATCCTGCACGCCAGGCGCCGCGCGAAGCCGCGGCTGCCTGATCGCACGGCGCCGAGGTCACCCCGCCCCAACGCCGCCCCAACGCCGCCCCAACGTCGCCCCAACGTCGCCCCAACGTCGCCCTAACGCCGCCCAAACATCATCTGCCGCGCCAGCGCCTTCCTGACCGGCGGCAGGGCCTGCAGTGCGGCCAGACCCAGGCCGCGCAGGGCGGGCAGGGCGGGCCAGCGCCAGCTGAAGCTGCGCGCAAGGAAGTCGGTGCTGAGGATGGTGGTCCAGCGATCCGGGCCGCGCTGCCACTGCACGCGCTGCAGGGCCTGGGGCACGGCAGCAGCCAGGGGCGCCATGGGCTGGCGTGCGCGGGCCTGGACCAGGGCTTCGACCAGAGCGTAGGCATCGCGCAGGCCCAGGTTGAGCCCTTGGCCCGCCACGGGGTGCAGGGTCTGGGCCGCATTGCCGATACGCACCAGCCTTCCCTCGACCAGGCTTCGCTCGGCATTGAGCCCCAGGGGGAAGCACTTCAGCGGGCTGATGCCGCGCAGAGGGGGCAGGCCCGGCGGCAGCTGCTGGTTGATCACGGTGAGGCGCTGGGCGTCCGTCAGGCCGGCCACCTCGTCCTCGGCCTGCGGCAGGCACCAGACCAGGGCCGCGCGGTGCGGCTGTTGGGGCGTGGGCGGCAGGGGCAGCAGGGCCAGCGGCCCGTTGCGGGTGAAGCGTTCATAGGCCACGCCGGGCGGCGAGGCCGGATCCAGGGCCACCGTGCCCACCCAGGCGTTCTGCTGGTAGTCGTGGCTGAGGCTCTTGCGGGACTGCTCGGCGAAGACACCGCCCTCGGCGATCACCACCAGGTCGAAGCGTTCGGCGATGCCGGCGTCCACCTCCACTTCATCGCCGATGGCGCGTATGCCTGCCACCGGCTGGCCGAAGCGCGCCACGGCTTGCGCTGGCCGGGCCTCGCACTGGCGCAGCCAGGCTGTCTGCATGGGCGCCACCAACTGCCCATAAGCCAGCACCGCGCCCAGGCGCTCTTCGCCCTGCTCGCTGGCGTGGATGCTGACCACCGGCTGTCCGGACTCGCCGAAGACCGGATGCCGCAGCGTGGGCGGCGCCTGGCTGACGTGTACCTGCAGGATGGACTGCGCCGCCGCCTCATTCCAGGCTTGCAGGCGCTGCAGCAACTGCACGCTGCCCAGTGCGAGGGCCAGGGTGCGCGGGTCGCCGCTGATGTCCTTGTCCAGGGGCCGGGCGTCGAAGAGGTGGACCTGGGCCTCGGGCAGGCGCCGGGCGGTCAGCAGGGCCAGACCCAGGCCGGCAGGGCCTGCGCCGACGATGGCGATGCGCAGGGGAGCATCGGGGGCGGATGGGGCTGCAGGGGCGTCGGTGCGCATGGCATGGAGGCGTCGCCGAAGGGACAGATGCCCGCAGGCGGCGCCACGGTATTGCAAGGGTTCTGCACTATAGCGAGCTGGCTGGGCTACGCTCGCGCCCATTGCCATGACGGCGGGTCAGGCTTGGTCCGATGGCGGGCCGGCAGGGCGCGCCGCCCACCACGCCAAGAACCAAGAAGGAGTCAGGCATGCAATACCGTCGACTGGGCCGCAGCGGCCTGCAGGTGTCCGAGCTGTCGCTGGGGTCCTGGGTGACCTATCACAACCAGGTGGACAGCAAGTCCGCCGCCGAGATGCTGGCCGCCGCGCGCGATGCCGGGGTCAACTTCTTCGACAACGCCGAGGTCTATGCCCAGGGCGCCAGCGAGCGCGTGATGGGTGAGGCCTTCAGGCAGCTGAAGTGGGCCCGCGAGAGCTATGTGGTCTCGACCAAGTTCTTCTGGGGCCTGCAGCGCGAGGGCAGCACCGTCAACCTGCAGAACACGCTCAACCGCAAGTACCTGATGCAGGCCATAGACGGCTCGCTCAAGCGCCTGCAGCTGGATTTCGTGGACCTCATCTACTGCCATCGCCCCGATCCGCTGACGCCCATCGAGGAGACCGTCCGGGCGATGAGTGACATCATCACTCAGGGCAAGGCCCTCTACTGGGGCACCAGCGAGTGGAGCGCAGCCGACATCCGCGCCGCCTGGGAGATCGCCGAGCGCCACCACCTGCACAAGCCGGTGATGGAGCAGCCGCAGTACCACCTTTTCCATCGCAAGCGCGTGGAGCAGGAGTACGCCAGCCTCTACGAGGACCTGGGCCTGGGCCTGACCACCTGGAGTCCGCTGGCCTCCGGTCTGCTGACGGGCAAGTACCGCCAGGGCATCCCCGAGGGCAGCCGCGGTTCGCTGGAGAGCATGAGCTGGCTGCGCGAGCAGCTGCAGCATCCGCAGCGCAATGCCGCCGTGGCCGAGCTGGAGGGCATCGCCGCCGAGCTGGGCGGCAGCGTGGCCCAACTGGCCATTGCCTGGGTCAACCGCAATCCGCGCGTCTCCACGGTGATCCTTGGGGCCAGCAAGATGGGCCAACTTCAGGACAACCTGGCCGCACTGGCCATGACGCCCAAGCTGAGCCCCGAGGTGCTGGAGCGCATCGACGCCCTGACGGCAGGACTGGCCAACTGATCCTCCGAAGGCGGCGCCCCCATTCTTGAGGGAGGGGGTGCTCGTTTTTTTGTAAGGGTGTGTCAAGCGGGGCCGCTAACATCTGCCGGATGCTCGTCCGCCTCCTTCCCCGCTTCCTCCTGCTGGCGCTCGTCATGAAGGTGCTGGGTGCCGCGGCCCAGGACCAGGCCCCACGCCTGATCCCGGCCCTGGTCGAACCCCGCTTCGAGGCCGTGGGTGACGTGGCCTCCATCACCGACGGCGTGGTGTCCGCCCTGGCCCAGGATGGTCGGGGCTTCATCTGGGTCGGCACCACGGCGGGCCTGGTGCGCTTCGATGGCTACCAGCTGCGCACCTATCAACTGGGCAACGACAACCGCAAGGCGCAGGCCGGGACCAGCTTTGTGCGCTCCCTGCTGGCCTCCCAGGATGGCGTGCTGTGGATAGGCACCGAGAGCGACGGCCTGGCACGCTTTGACCCCCAGACGGACCGCTGGACCTTCTTCCGCAGCAAGCCCGACGACCCGCAAGCCCTGGCCCCCGGGACCGTCCGCGCCCTGGCGCAGGCCCTGGACGGCACGCTGTGGGTGGGCACCATAGGCGGCGGCCTGGACCGCTTCGATCCGGCCAGTGGCCAGTTCACGCATTTCCGCCAGGGCGCTGCCAGCGGTCTGCCCGACGACCGCATCCAGGCGCTGTTCATCGATTCGCACGGTGACCTGTGGGTGGGCACCTGGAACGGTGTGGCCCGCCTGCGCAAGGGCGCGGATCGCTTCGAGACCCTGCAGGTGGAGGGCCGCCCACTGGGCGAGCGCATCATCACCCTGCTGGCCGAGTCGCCGGATGGCCATCTGTGGGTGGGCACGCAGCAGGGCGACCTGCTGCGCCTGGGCAAGGCGTCACCCCAGCTGCAGTGGATCGAGCAGGGCGAGCAGTCCGGCCGCCGAGACACGCTCTACGCCATGGTGGCTCCGGATCCGCAGCGTCTGTGGGTGGCGCGGGCCAGCGGCATCGAGGAGCGCGAGCCCGCCAGCGGTCGCCTGCTGCGACGCCTGCAGCATGACATCCGCCGCCCCTGGGGCCTGGCCGGCAACGATGTACGCGCCCTGCTCAAGGACGCCGCTGGCTGGGTCTGGGTGGGCAGCTATGGCGGTGGCCTGCAGCTGCACAACCCGGCCAATGCCGGCTTGTGGGTGCGGCACGCCGATCTCGACGAGCGCAGCCCGCTGGCGCAGGCCGACGTCCGCAGCATCGTGCAACTGCGCAGCGGTGCCATCTGGATGGGCACCAATGAGCGCGGCGTGGCCATCCTGGACCGCGAGTTGCACGTGCAAGGGCATATCGCACCGCAGGAGGGCAGCGGCTTCCGGGGCGGACGTGTGGGCGGCCTGGCACAGACGCCCGACGGCCAGGTCTGGGTGGGTACCGACACCGCCCTCTACCGCTTCAACGAGGCCCGCCAGCTGCTGGGCCAGTACGCGGCCGGCAAGGGCCGTATCCGGCGCCTGATGGCAGACAGCAGCGGCCGGCTGTGGGTGGCCACGCAGGACGGGCTCTTCCGCTACGACGCTGGCCAGGACCGCCTGCAGCGCGTGGCACTCAGCGGCGGCCGCAAGCTCAGCGGCGATGTCAACGCGCTGGCCGAGGACCCGGACGGTCGACTGTGGGTGGGCGGCGAAGGCGGCCTCTACCAGTTGCCCAAGGGAAGCGACGAGCTCGAGGAACTTCGCTCGCCGACCGGGGCGGGGCTGTCCAACCATTCGGTGCTGGGCCTGCTGATCGATCGCCAGCAGCGTGTCTGGGTGGACACCGCCGGCGGCCTGCACCTGCTGAAGGGCTGGCAGGGCCAGGAGGCCAGGTTCGAGCGAATCAGCGAACGCCATGGCCTGGGCGGCAAGGCTTTCGGTGCCAATCTGATGGACGACGAGCAGGGCCGCATCTGGACCCACCGCGCCGTCTTCGATCCCAAGACCGGCCGGCACCACGAACTCAGTGCCGCCGATGGCGCGGCTTTCGGTACCGGCTGGTTCCGCGCCTACGCGCGCCTGGACGACGGGCGCATGCTGGTGGGCGGGAGCAAGGGCGTGCTGGTCATCGACGCCAGCCGCTTCAAGCCCTGGACCTACCAGCCGCCGCTGGTGGTGTCCGAGCTGCGCATTGCCGGCGAGCGCACCTCGCCGGGGCCGCGGGGGCAGACCGTGGTCCTGCAGCCAGGGCAGCGCGACGTCAGCGTGGAGTTCGCCGCGCTGGACTTCAGCAATCCGGCGGTGCTGAACTACCGCTACAGGCTCCAGGGCTATGACAAGGACTGGGTCCTCGGCGAGGCCAGCCAGCGCTCGGCCAGCTACACCAACCTTGATCCCGGCCGCTACCTGCTGCAGGTGCAAGGCAGCAACCGCGTCGGGCAGTGGAGTCCGCATGAACTGCTGATCCCCCTGCATGTGCAGCCGGCCTGGTGGCAGACCTGGTGGGCACGCCTGGGCGGCGTGCTGCTGGGCCTGCTGGGCATCTACGGCATCGTGCAGATCCGCACCGGCTATCTGCGCCGTGCGCAGGCCGTGCTGGAGGCACGGGTGCGCGAGCGCACCCACGAGCTGCTCACGCTGAGCCAGGCGCTGAAGGAAGCCAGCCTGACCGACCCGCTGACCGGCCTGCGCAACCGCCGTTTCCTGGCCCAGCACATCGAGTCCGACATCAACAGCGTGGTGCGCGGCTATGAGGGCGAGGTGCTGCGCCTGGCCCGCGAGCCAGGGCAGGACATGGTCTTCTTCATGGTGGACCTGGACCATTTCAAGCAGGTCAATGACGACTACGGCCATGCCGCCGGCGATGCCGTGCTCGCCCAGATGCAGGCCTTGCTGCGCCAGGTCTTTCGCGATGCCGACTACCTCATCCGCTGGGGCGGCGAGGAGTTCCTGGTCGTGGCTCGCAACACCGATCGCCACCATGCGGCTGAGCTGGCCGAGCGCGCCCGGCGCACGCTCTCGCGCTACGACTTCCAGCTGGATGACGGCCGCACCCTGCGCCGGACCTGCTCCCTGGGCTTTGCCGCTTTCCCGCTGTCGGTGAAATTCCCGCGTGGGCTGGACTGGAGCACGGTGGTGGACCTTGCCGACGCTGCGCTGTATGCCGTCAAGCGCGGCGGACGCGATGGCTGGCTGGGCCTGGTCAGCGCCGAGGCCGATACGCTGGAGGAGCTGCGTGAATGGAGCCGCCGGCCGCTGGCCGAATGGGCGGCCACCGGCCGGCTCAAGGTGGTCGGCTCGGGCCAGCAGCGCGACGCGGTGCCGGCGGCCCAGGCCTGATCAAGGCCCTGGCAAGACCTGACCCCCTGGGCCCAGGTCTGCCGGGCCAGACCCATTACTGCGGGCGGTAGGTCACGGTCAGCGTGTAGCTGCCGGCCGTGTAGCCCTTGACCAGCACATAGCCATCGCTGTTTGTCGTGACGTTGATGGTGCAGGTCTCGGTGGCGGTGCTGCCGTCGGACTTGCAGCCGTAGCTGCTGGTCGTGGGCACCGAGCCGAGCTTGCCGTAGATGTCGATGTCGCCCGTGCCGGTGGTGGACAGCTTGAGGCTGCCGCCCGCCGCGACCTTGAAGGGGCCGTAGCTCTTGGTCTGTCCGGTGCTGAGGCTGCCGGTGAAGGTCTCGGTCCTGTTGGCGGGCGTGGTGGTGGGGCCGTCGCTGCCCAGTTCCACGGCATAGGCCAGGCCCATGCGCGCGAACTTCAGCGAGTGGGCGCCGGTGCTGTCACTGTTGGCCAGGGTGTCATAGGCGGTGTGGATGTTCTTGTTGTCACCGGACATCGAGGACTCGAAGGGCATGGTGGTCGCATAGCCCTTGGCGTTCCAGGAGGCATGGTCGGAGCAGGCATAGCCGCAGCGGTCGGTTCCCACCGTCAGGGTCGGCAGATAGGTCTTGATCAGGTTGGTGACGAAGGTGTTCTGCGCGCTGTCCGTGTAGTCGGTGAAGATGTAGATGTCGCTGGCAGAGCCCTTGTAGTTGGTCATGTCCAGCTGCATCACGCCCACGACGTTGGCGCCGGCGGCGGCAAAGCTGTTGGCGATCTCGGCCGAGCCGCGCAGGCCCACTTCCTCGGCCGCGTAGGCCATGAACTTGATGGTGCGGCGCGGCTTGTAGTTGCTGGCCAGCATGGTGCGGTAGATCTCGGTGAGGCTGGCAACGCCGGAGGCGTCGTCGTCGGCACCGGGTGCGCGGGTGGTCTCGCTGGTACCGGACTGGTTGATCGAGTCCAGGTGGCCGCCCAGGACCACGATCTCGTTGCCGTTGTCCGTGCCCTTGATGGTGGCGATCACCGACTTCTGCTTCCAGCCGCTGTGGGTGAACTGCTCCACCGTGATGTCGGTGCGGCCATTGGCCATGGTGAGCCACTTGTTCTTCAGCCAGTCAGAGGCGTTGGAGCCGGCCGTGGTCGTGTAGTAGCGGTTGGTGTAGTTGTTGGACAGGTCCGAGATGGTCTGCACGATGTTGCTGGCCTGCATCTGCGACAGCATGGGGTTGACCACGGTCTGCTGGTCGATCACGTAGCTGGGACGGGTGGCCAGGGTGCTGCGGTCGGTCAGGATGCGGGCGTTGGTACGGCTGCCGGCGTGCAGATCCAGGGCGCGGCGGCCGTCGCGCTCGCTGGCGTGGTGCATGTAGCCGCCGCAGCGGTGCTGGTTCTCGTGCAGGGCGGTGGACAGTGCGGGCAGCAGGTCTTCGTCAATCTGCACCAGGTGCAGCTTCTCGGCCTTGAGGGCGGCGCTGGGCGTGGCCAGGCCGGCGATGTCGCCGCGGCGCAGCTGGGCCTCGGACACGGCCACCGAGGCCGTGGCGCGGGTGCTCGGCTGCAGCTTCTGCAGCTCGCTGAAGGCGCCATCGCCCAGGCTGATCCAGACCTTGTCGCCGGCCTGGGCCGGGACGCTGAGGCAGAAGAGGCTGGCGGCGAGGGCCAGGGCGGACAAGGCATTCTTGCGTTGCATGGAGGTCTCCTGAAGGTTAGGGACTGGGACCTCACACCGCCCTGCTCGTGGCAGCGAGCAATGTCAGCAGGCCCCTGTTGCTTGCGCGCTGCGGGACTGCCAGCGTCGGCGTCGCCGATTGTTCGGGCGGCAATCGCCCGCCGTGCTCAGGGTTTGTGCTGGATTTGTCGTCCGATCGGCTCATGGCCGGGGGGAAGCTGTAAGACTTGACAGGGGGGCGGGCGTTTCGACCCCCTTGCCTGTTGTGGCAGGCACACGCCTTGTATCAGGACGTAGGGCCGCTCAAGCGCTCACGAGGCAAGGCCCCCGGCCTGGGCCGCAGCCAGGCGCTCGGGCGTGCCGACGTCGGTCCACTCGCCGCCGTAGAGCGTGGCGCTGATACGCCCCTGGGCGATGCCGCGCTCCAGGCAGGGGCGCAGGGGCAGGGGCTGGTCGGGGGGGACGCCCTCGAACAGGCTTCGCTTGAAGAGACCCACGCAGGACCAGGTGAAGCGCGGGCTCACCGCCTCGCCGCTGAGGGCCAGGCCTCCGGGGCTGATGCCGAAATCGCCGCGCGGATGATGAGGCTGGTTGGGTACCAGCCAGAGGTGGGCCAGGCGCTCGCTGGCGGCGAAGTCCTTCGCCGCCTGCACGTCCAGGACCAGGCCTGGCAGGAAGACGTCGCCCGACAGCACCCAGAAGGCCTCGTCGCCCTGCGCGCACAGCAGGGGCAGGGCCTTGGCGATGCCCCCGGCGGTCTCCAGAGCGCGGCCGTGGTCCTTCTGCTCGTCGCTGTAGTGCAGGCGCAGGCCGAAGCGGCTGCCGTCCCCCAGTTGGGCCGGGAACTGCTCGGCCAGCCAGGCGCAGTTGATGACGATGTCGCGCACGCCGGCCGCGGCCAGGGCCTGGATGTGCCAGGTGATCAGGGGCTGGCCGCGCACGCTCAGCAGGGGCTTGGGGGTGTGGTCGGTCAGGGGCCGCATGCGCTCGCCGCGGCCGGCCGCCAGGATGATGGCTCTCATGCCCCTCAGTCTACGGGGCTGCCGGGCTCAGGGCTGCAGTCGTGGAGCCAGGCCCAGAGGTTCGGGCAGGGCGTTGAGCACGCGCTGGAACACGGCATGGTAGGGACCGTCCAGCTCGGCCTGCAACTGGCCCAGGTGGCGGCCGGTGAGGGGGTCCTTGTTCTCGGCGAAGGCCTGGTCCAGATCCTGCCAGTCTTCCTCGCTGAAGAGCTTGAGGGCCGCGGGCAGGATCTCGCGCTCCTCGATGTCCATGTGCTGCAGGTAGTGGTGCACATAGCGCTCGGCCAACTGCTCGAAGGCGGCGCGGCGGGCCTCGCCCAGCATCTCGAAGCCCAGCAGGCTGTGCTCCAGGTCGCGGATGGCGCGCTCGCCGCGGGCATGGTCCTCGTCCAGCTTGTCCAGCAGCTCGCGCATGGCCGGGGCACGGGCGCGCAGCTTGGGGAAGAGCAGCTCGGATTCCTTGGGGTGGTGCAGCCGCTCCGGGAACTCGTCCACGTAGAAGAGCATGGCCCGCAGGGCGGCGAAGTCCGGCAGGGTGCCGGCACGGCGGTGCTCGGCCAGCAGCAGCGGCAGGGTGCGCAGCATGGCGGCCAGGGCGGCATGCTCGTCGCGGATGATGCGCAGGGTCAGGGGCTTGGGGCCGGTCATGGGGTGTCTCCGTGCGTCTTTTCGGGCTTTGCCAAGACTCGCCGCAGGACGCCCCAGCAGCCTTGCCATGGATCAAGAAGCGTGAAGCCCTTGGCGGATATCCAGGGACGTAATCGTTTGCGCGCAGCGAGGGTTTGCCGGCGGGGCGAAGTGAGGCCATCGCCCCTTAAAATGCCGGGTTTACCCCCAACTTACCGCCCGCACCCACCATGGTTGACACCGCTGCAAGCACCCCCACCCTGATGGCCCACGCCATCCGCGCACTGGCCATGGACGCCGTGCAGCAGGCCAACTCCGGGCACCCGGGCGCGCCCATGGGCATGGCCGAGATGGCCGTCGCCCTGTGGGGTCGCCACCTGCGTCACAACCCGGCCAATCCGCACTGGGCGGATCGCGACCGCTTCGTGCTGTCCAACGGCCACGGCTCCATGCTGATCTATGCCCTGCTGCACCTGAGCGGCTATGCGCTTTCGATCGAGGAGTTGAAGAACTTCCGCCAGCTGCACAGCAAGACCCCGGGCCACCCTGAGGTGGGCATCACCCCGGGCGTCGAGACAACCACCGGCCCCCTGGGCCAGGGCATCACCAATGCCGTGGGCCTGGCCCTGGCGGAGAAGATGCTGGCCAAGGAATTCAACCGTGAGGGTCACGCCATCGTTGACCACCACACCTATGTCTTCCTGGGCGACGGCTGCCTGATGGAAGGCATCTCGCACGAGGCCTGCGCCCTGGCAGGCGCCTGGAAGCTGAACAAGCTGATCGCTCTGTACGACGACAACGGCATCTCCATCGACGGCCAGGTTGCTCCCTGGTTCATCGACAACACCGCTCAGCGTTTCGAGGCCTATGGCTGGAACGTCATCGGCCCGGTGGACGGCCATGATGTGGACGCCGTGGATGCCGCCATTGCCGCCGCCAAGAAGAGCAGCGACAAGCCCACGCTGATCATCTCCAAGACGCACATCGGCAAGGGCTCGCCCAACCGCGCCAACACCGCCAAGGCCCACGGCGAGCCCCTGGGCGCAGAGGAAATCAAGCTGACCCGCGAGGCCCTGGGCTGGTCGCACGAGCCCTTCCAGATCCCGGCGGACGTCTACGCTGCCTGGGATGCCAAGACCGCCGGCGCTGACGCCGAAAAGGCCTGGGACGAGCGCTTCGATGCCTATGCCGCCGCCCACCCCGAGCTGGCTGCCGAGTTCCAGCGCCGCATGGCCGGCGTGCTGCCCGCCAACTTCGCGCAGATCGCGGTGGACGCTGTCGTTGCCGCCCACGAGAAGGCCGAGACCGTGGCCAGCCGCAAGGCCAGCCAGCTGGCCCTGGAAGCCTTCACCGCCGCCCTGCCCGAGCTGCTGGGCGGTTCGGCCGACCTGACCGGCTCCAACCTGACCAACACCAAGAGCACGCCCGCCTTCCGCCTGGAAGCCGACGGCAGCGCCAACGGGGGCCGCCACATCAACTACGGCGTGCGCGAGTTCGGCATGGCCGCCATCATGAACGGCATCGCCCTGCATGGCGGCTACATCCCCTACGGCGGTACCTTCCTGACCTTCAGCGACTACAGCCGCAATGCCATCCGCATGGCTGCGCTGATGAAGCAGCGCGTCATCCACGTCTTCACCCACGATTCCATCGGCCTGGGCGAGGACGGCCCGACGCACCAATCCATCGAGCATGTCTCCAGCCTGCGCCTGATCCCGGGTCTGGATGTCTGGCGTCCGGCGGACACCGTGGAGACCGTGGTCGCCTGGACCATGGCCATCGGCAATGCCCAGCGCCCCAGCGTGCTGGCCCTGTCGCGCCAGAACCTGCCTTACGCGCCCAAGACGGCGGTCGATGAAATCGCCAAGGGCGCCTATGTGCTGGCCGAGCCCAGCGAGGTGGGTCTCAAGAAGAAGGCCCAGGTGGTGATCATGGCCTCCGGCTCGGAAGTGCAGCTGGCCCTGAACGCCCAGGCTCTGCTGGCCAAGGACGGCATCGCCGCCCGCGTGGTTTCGGTGCCGAGCACGAACGTGTTTGACCGCCAGGACGCCGCCTACAAGGCCAGCGTGCTGCCCGCCGGCCTGCCCCGCGTGGCCGTGGAGGCCGGCGTGACGGACTTCTGGTGGAAGTATGGCGTCAGCGCCGTCGTGGGCATCGACAGCTATGGCGAGTCCGCCCCCGCTCCGGTGCTGTTCAAGCATTTCGGCTTCACCGCCGAGAACGTCGTGGACACCGTCAAGGTGGCGGTGGGCGCCGCTCGCTTGAAGCGTTGAGATGGCAGCGCCGGCGCCTGGATGGCCGGCATGCTGTCGAAGAGAGGCCGCCTGAGGGCGGCCTCTTTGCATGGGCGGAGCCGCAGTCCTCTTTGTTTGCCTACCGCAGCCCCCGGCCGGCCTTCACGTCAGCCCAGCTGGAGTCTTCGCTTCACCAGGTCCACCACGGGCAGGTAGTTGCTGGCTTCCAGCTTGGCCTTGCCTTGTGGCATGACCTTGTCCGCCAGGGAGTTCAAGGCGTCGGCCAGGTGGACCGTGAAGGTGCCGATGTCCTGCAGCTGCTGGGTCGTGGATTGACCGCATTCGACGGGACCGATGTCTGCCACCAATGCCTTGAGTTCGGCCAGGTTTGCTTTCCAGTGCTGCACATGGCGCAGGCGCTCCGTCAGCCTGCCGATGCCAGCGTCTTCGAGAACAACAGGGATGACGCGCCGGGCGAACTGCTCAGGGTCACGCTGGGCCCGTTCCCAGATGAAGCCGAGCTCGCGCATGCAGTCGACGCTCTGCATGTAGCGGGCGCTGAGCACGACGAGCACGCACAGACCGCGGCCGATCTCCTCCTCGAAGCGCCGGATGCTGTCGCCTGTGCGCATCACCTCCTTGTCGCGGTGGACCTCGACCCAGGGGGTCAGTGCCTTTTGCAGGCCGTCCACGGTGGCGTCGCTGTCGCCTCCCCAGGCGTAGGACACGTAGACCACGGGCTTGTCACGCGTTGACGTGGCCCCGGACGGAAGTGGGGCCGGGACGACGATAGGTGGGCGCGCAGGATCGGCATCCATCGACTCCCGCGCCCTGGGTTCATCAGTGGCTGAGGCCGTTCGGCTGGGCTCTCCGCGGATCCAGTGCTTCTCTGGTGGCCTGCCGATCTGCACGCCCTGCAGCAGGTGAGCGACGACCTGCTCCAGGTACGTGCCAGGATTTGCGCCCGAGGCTTCCAGCACCACGCGCCCCGGCCCTTGCCCTGTCGCGTCCAGCTGGCAATCCATGCGCAGCAGTGTCTTGGCGTGAGCGTCAAACAGGCAGCAGCCGTGACGCCAATACACGGCATTCCTTCCGGCCATGGAACCCATTTCCGCCAGCAGTGTCCGTTGAAGGCCGGCGTGGAGAAAGGGGTAGACCAGGTGCAGCTCCGCATCGGGTTGGGCATCGCGCCACACGCTGTCTTCGGCTGATTTCATGGCAGCGCGCTCCTGCAGGCAGTCCGGCGCCAAGTACTCGCCCTCCGCGAGTTCGAAGCAGACCCGGCAAGACACCATGAGACTCAGGAAGTGGGCCTGCTCTTTCGCGCTGAAGCGGCCTTCCCAGAGCAGGCTTTCCAGGAGCTCTGCCGTGAAGCGCCCGCCTTGCCGTCTCAGGGCAGGCAGCACCTTGTCCCTATGCAGCAAGGCATAGACCCCCTCCAGCGCCCAGGCCTGATCCAGGATCAGCGCGCTGTCAAAGACGCCCTCGCGCCAGAACACCTGGCCCGACTGGTGCAGATAGGTGAGCAAGGTCGTCGGGGCACGCACGCCGTGCGTGTTGCAGAGTTGCTGATAGTCGGCCAGGGGCATCACCTTCTGGGTTTGGGCGTGCTGGCGCACGACCTTGCCCAACTCGGCCCAGTTCTTGGGAATGAGCTCCTCCCCGTAGCGCTCGGCCAGAAGCTTGGCCCCCGAGCGCAAGTCCAGCATCAGGCGTTCCAGGCCATCGTCGCTCTTGGCACTGCAGCTGCTGCGACGCAGCCATCGAAACCCGTGCTCGGCGGGGATGGGCGCCTCAAGCAAGGACGACTCCCCATCACACTGTGCCTGGGCGACGATCAGGGGCGCCTCGGGCCCGGCCATGGAACGCACATATTCGAGCCAGTAGGACAGGCGGTGCGAGGGCAGACACAGGCCGCCGTCCCAGACTTCATGCACACCTTCCTGTTCGTGGTGCCACAGCAGGAGGTACATGGCGCGCTCGTCCAGGAAAAGGCTGTGCGTGCCAAGAAACAGATCCTGACCGCCAAAATCCCAGAGCTGCACGGTCTGGGGCGCCTGCTGCACTCTGCCCGGCAGCTCGAAGCGCTGCAGGATCACGCCGTGGGTGCTGGGCACGCTTTCATCGAAGGGCAGACCGCAGAGGCGGCGCGAGATCTGTGTCTTGCCGATGCGGCCGTTGCCCAGCACGAAAAGCTTGACCTCGTCAGCGGGGATGCTGCCGTGCTCTGCCAGATCGTTCATCCAGCCCGTCATGCGATCGAGCAGGTTGTCGTGGTGCATTCGCGAGCGCAGGTCGGCTGGCAGGCAGGCCAGGGTGCTGGCCGTCAGAGTTGTGAGCTGCGGCCAGCTTGCCCAGCACGAGAGGGCCGTCAGGCCAGGTGTGGGAGACCTGTGAACGCGCAGAATACGCAGCTCGGCCAGCGCAAGAAGGGGGGACAGATCCTGCAGCATGGGGCAGCCGCTCAAGTCCAGGGAGGCCAGCTGCTTCAGCAGCGCCAGCGGGGACAGGTCCTTGAGAGCCTTGCAAGCGAAGAGGTCGAGCGTTCGGAGTTGCTCCAAGTTCGCCAAGGGCCTCAAGTCCGCGAGGTCTTGGTTCCCGCTCAGCGTCAGCCTGCTGAGCTGCGTCAGTTCGCCGATTGGAGTGACGTCCTGAATGCCTCTGCAGTCACTCAGGGCCAGGTGCTTCAGGTGCTTCAGGCTGGCGAGCGCAGAGAGGTCCCGGATTGCAGTGCCTCCCGACACGTCCAGCGACTCCAGTTGGGGAAGCGCGCCGATGGGCGCCAGCTCATGCAAAGCTGTGCAATCCATCAGCTCCAATTGTTCGAGCTGTTTCAGATTGGCCAGTGGGGCCAGCCTTTCAAGCCTATGGGCGCCCGTGATGCGCAGCGTCCTGAGGTGTTCCATGCCGGCCAGTGCCGACAGGTCTTCAAACGCCGTACAGGAGGTCACCGTGAGCGATTCGAGCAGGTGCAAGTCGCTGAGGGCTGACAGTTCGGTCAGACCGCTGAGGCCGTACAGGTCCAGCGACTGAAGCTGGCTGAGTCCGGCAACTGCCTTGAGACTGAGCGCTTTCTCCCGGGCGTGCAGCTGCAAGTTGCGCAGCTGTGGGAGCCGCTCAATTGCCGAGAGGCCCAGTGCACATGCATGCGCCGGCAAAGACAATGACTGAAGCTGCTGGAGCCGACTGATCGGCGACAGGTCCCTCAGCGCCTCTTGTCCGGAGATGTCCAGTCTGACCAGTTGGCTCAACCCGGCAATCGGTGTCAGGTCCGAGAGGTCGCCATCAGGCAGCAACAGCGATGTGAGTTGTGTCAAAGCGCCGAGCGCGTCGAGATTCCTGAGATTGAGGCACGCTCCCAAGTCGAGGTGTTGCAGTTGGGCGGCGCTGGTGAAGAGGGCTAGATCCACGTCGGCCGGACCATCTGACAGGCGGAGCGACCGCAGTGCAGGCACTTGTGCAAGCGCGGACAGATCATTGGCCATGCAGCCGCTCAAGTCGAGCGCTTGCAGCTGAGGAAGGCCTGCCAGCGCGGAGATGTCCCTGAGCGCGTGGCACCAGCTCAGGTCCAGCTCCTGAAGATGCAGCAGGCCAGACAATGGGGGCAGGGTCCCCAGCGAATTGCAGCGGGCCAGGTCAAGCGTCCGCAAGGTCCGCAGCCGGGGCAGGGCAGAGAAGTCGCTCAACATCGGGCAGCCACTCAAGTCGAGTGCCTCCAGGTGGGGCGCGCAGGCCAGGTCACCCAGTCCTCCGAGGCGCCAGCAGCCTCTCATCTTCAGCTGCCGCAGGGCGCCAAAACCCGCAAGAGGGGGCAGCGCCGACAAGTACTGGCAATTGCTCAGATCCAGTTCCACCAACTGTGGCGCCAGTTGCAGGAAGCGCTCCGGCAGGCTGTCGATGCGCAGGCACGCCAGTGACAAGCGCGAGGCACCGGTATCCAGTGCCTGTCGAATTCGCTCTTCCGCGATGGCATGTGCCAGTTCGTGCCTCGGCATTTGCTTCCCTGTCTCTGTGTCGTTATGGGCCTTGCTCGGTGAGATTGTGCCGAGGAATTCAGGGGATCCTGGCGGCAGCTGCCGGGCCTTCGATGGATGTCAGGCATGGATCCCGCCACCGCCAGTAGCGATAGAGTGCGCACTCATTCGACAGGAGAGGAGCGCATGAAGACGCAATCGCGCATCAAAGCCAAGACGGGGCGCCTGCTGGCAGCCTTTGTCATTTCCGCCGCCCTGGGCGGGGCCGCCCAGGCCCAGACGGACAGCACGCCGCCCTCGGCGGCACAGTCGCTGAGCTGCCTCAGGCTGCCCTCGGCAGCCCTCAGCTACCCGGCCAAGCACCGCTTCGACCGCAGCCATGGCCTCATGCGCCTGCGCCTGCACTTCGAGAAGCCGGATGCCGCGCCACGCGTGGAAGTGCTCGCCAACACGGCCCGCGAGGACATGCAGGACCGCGTCTACCGCTACGTGGACGACTACCGCCTGCCCTGCCTGCGGCCCGAGGACGGTACGGTCAGTGCCGTGCAGGAGTTCAACTTCAGCAACTCGGCCATGGAGGAGTTGCCCGTGCCTGAGACACCGCAGCGGCGCCTGCCCTTCTGCCTGGTGATGCCGCGGGAGGACATGCGTGCTCCGATGTCGCTGTCGCAGCAGGTGCAGCACGTGGTGGCTTCCGCCCTGTTCAGCGGGACAGGCGATCAGCCCCCCGAGGTCAAGATCCTGCACTCGACCGGGGACAGGCGCATTGAGGAGGCCGTCATCGAGCGGGTCCAGAGCTATCGCCTGCCCTGCCGCACGGGGCAGCAGGAGCCCCAGGTCATGCGGCAGCAGTTCACCTTCGTGCCTGCCGGTCACCGGAGGTTCGTGCTGAAGCAGGATGCCTTCTCGCTCGTGGACTTTCTCAGCATGACGCAGGGTGCGCAGCAGCTGAAGGCCTTCTTCGACTTTGACACCATGAACTGCCCGTTCAAGGTCAACTACACGATGTACAGCCCTGCATTGCCCAATGAAGTCGCTGTGGGTGGGAAACGGGACCCCAACCGCATTCCCTTCCTCCGGTGGCTGCGCGAGCGTCAGCTGGCCTTCAGCTCCGAGAGGCAGGCCAATGAGCTCTTTGGCCAGAAGGTGCAGATCCAGGTGCCCTGCGGGCGGCTCGATCTCCAGCCGGACACGGCAGCGGCCGGTTCCTGAGCTGGTCACCGCCCGGCGGCTCCTGCTGCTGGTGCCTGGCAGGGGCCGCGGCTTGCGCTGGATCGAAAACTTGGGTTTGCGTACCCCCTTTGTTCCGGGGCGGCCGCGAACGGGGCCCCGGAATCGGCGAAAATCCCGCGCAGTCAGGTTTTCACAGCTTTTTCATTTCACTCCGGAGACTTCCGCATGACGATCAAGATCGGTATCAATGGCTTCGGCCGTATCGGCCGCATGGTGTTCCGCGCCGCTGTCCAGAACTTCAATGACATCGAGGTCGTGGGCATCAACGACCTGCTGGAGCCGGACTACCTGGCCTACATGCTGAAGTACGACAGCGTGCACGGCCGCTTCAAGGGCGACGTGGCCGTGGACGGCAACACCCTGATCGTCAACGGCAAGAAGATCCGCCTGACCGCCGTGAAGAACCCGGCCGAGCTGAAGTGGGATGAAGTCGGCGCCGACATCGTCGTCGAGTCCACCGGCCTGTTCCTGACCAAGGAAACCGCCGAGGCCCACCTGAAGGCCGGCGCCAAGAAGGTGATCATGTCGGCCCCGTCCAAGGACGACACCCCGATGTTCGTCTACGGCGTCAACGACAAGACCTACGCCGGCCAGGCCATCATTTCCAACGCCTCCTGCACCACCAACTGCCTGGCCCCCGTGGCCAAGGTGCTGAACGACAAGTGGGGCATCAAGCGCGGCCTGATGACCACGGTGCACGCTGCCACGGCCACCCAGAAGACCGTGGACGGCCCGTCCAACAAGGACTGGCGCGGTGGCCGCGGCATCCTGGAAAACATCATCCCCAGCAGCACCGGCGCCGCCAAGGCTGTGGGCGTGGTGATCCCCGAGCTGAACAAGAAGCTGACCGGCATGTCCTTCCGCGTGCCGACCTCCGACGTCTCCGTGGTCGACCTGACCGTCGAGCTGAACAACGCCGCCAGCTACGCCGACATCTGCGCCGAAATGAAGGCCCAGAGCGAAGGCGCGCTCAAGGGGGTGCTGGGCTACACCGAGGACAAGGTGGTCGCCACCGACTTCCGCGGCGAGTCCTGCACCTCGGTGTTCGATGCAGAGGCGGGCATCGCCCTGGACAGCACCTTCGTCAAGATCGTGTCCTGGTACGACAACGAATGGGGCTACTCCAACAAGGTCCTGGAAATGGTCCGCGTGGTCGCCAAGTAAGGCCTGGGCGCGGCGGAGCTGCCGCGCCGGCTGACCCTGCGCAAAGCCGTCCCGTCGCCCGACTGGACGGCTTTTTTCTATGGCGCTTCAGGCCGTTCGGGGCGTGCCCGAGGCAGCGGCTTGCCGCGCAGGGCGGCATACAGCGCCTGCATGTCCACCCGATAGGACGGCTGCGTCAGGATGTCGGTTCCGATGCAGCGCAGTTGCACGCTGCGCCCTGCCTCGCTGCCAAGCAGGATGCTGCCGTCCTCGTGGCAACGCGCTGCGATCCGCCCCGGCAGGCCTGGCTCGGCCAGGGGGCGTCCGTCGATCGTCGTGACCGGCAGGTCCTCCCGCAGTGTGGCGCACTGGGCCATCCCGTCCAGCGTGATGCGCGTTGCTTCGGGTGTCAGGCTGACGGCCCCCTGGCAGTCCTCTTTCATCATGAGCACCAGCCACTGCAGGATGCTGTCGGCCTGCTGCGCCGGGCTGGACGGGTGGGGGCGGACCCATGGCAAGCGGGACAGCCAGCGTTGCCAGGCCTGGCTCATGGGCTCCGGCCCCTCGAGCAGCGCACGCAGCTCGCGGGGCTCGCAGGGCTTGGCCTCGCCGCATGCCAGCGCTGAGGCCAGCTCGGGCGGCCGGCCAGCCGCAAGCTCTCGATAGAAGGCGTTGATGCGGGCAAATGCATCGCCCTGACCCGGGTGCTCCGCCAGAGCCGTGGTGTACAAGGCCAGCCCGCAGTCATAGGGGCGTCGAAGGGCATTGCGCTCCTGCAGGCTCAGTGCGGCCCATGACCTGCCCTCGGACTTGGACATGCATCGCAGCAGCGCACCTTCCAGCTCGGCCGCGGCTTCGTCCGGGGTAATCCAGCCTTGCTCCAGGGACACCAGCCATCGCAGGAACTCACCACCGCCTTCGTGGATGAGGCGTGCGTCCTTGTACCGGGCCGTGATGTCCCTCAGCTGGAATCGATGGCTGATCTCGTGGCTGACCAGGCGCGTCAGCAACTGCTCACTGCTTCGATCGGGCGAGGCAGGCCAGTCGAACAAGGTCAGGCGCATCACATCGTGTGCATCGCCGCCAACGTTGCGCTCCCCGCCCAGCTGCACCTGCGTCGCTGCGAGGATGACGGGCTTGAAGCGGGCGTCCGGCAGCGCTCGTTCCAGGGCCTGCGCCGTCGCGATGGCCCGCTGCATGATGAGCTTCGCTTCAGAGTCGGGGAGGTTTGGCGCCAGGTATGCGGGCATGGGGTGATGCTGCACAAGGGCCGAGGCATCCAGCAGCAGTGCAGACACCTGGCCGTCACTGGACAGCGCGGGACTCGCCCGCCCTTTGACAAAGCCCCCCGCCACGCCGATCTGTGCCGCCTCGAAGAAATAGCGGGATTCGCCGCAGGTCCCCCCGAGGGCATAGTCGCCCGTGTGGACGTAGGTGGCGCCGTGCATGGGGAAGGCAGGCGGGAACGCGGCGGCACGCGCCGTGGTCGTGGGCACGCGAAAGCGCCGATGCAGGCAGCTGGGGCGAACGGCGGCCAGCGAGACGCCGTCGCTGGCCCCGCAAGCATCCAGGGGTTCCCAGCGCTGCCTGAAGTCCCGGCTGGCTGGGTCCTGCCGTTCGAACTGGGCTCTCTCGCAGCCGACGGGCAAGGCATAGCTCACCTCCAGCGCTGACTCGTCGAGGCGCTTCAGGGTGATGTCCGTGGTGGCAGCCGCCGCCATCGGCAGGCACAGGGCCAGGCCCGCGCGAAGGGTCCAGGATCGGGTCATGTGTTGGCGCATGAGTAGCATTCTTTGGTCGTGGCTGTTCGCGTCTGGAGGGGTTGCTGCGCGACCCTGCGTCACGGGGCCGCAGAGGTCTAGCGGCCGCCCACGGTGAGGCCGTCGACACGCACCGTGGGCTGCCCGAAGCCGACATGAACGCGTTGCCCCTTCTTGACGCAGGTACCGTAACCGGGGTCCATGGCGAAATCGTGGCCCACCATCCGCACCTGCCTCAGAACTGCGCGGCTGGAGCCGGTGAAGGTGCAGCCCAGCAGCGGTGCGGTGATGCGCCCGTTCTCGACGAGGAAGGCCTGGTCCGATTCAAAGGTGAAGGCGCCGGTGCTGATGTTGGCTTGCCCTCCCGAAAGCTCGGCGATATAGATGCCCTTCTTGACCGAGGCCAGGATGTCGGCGGGGTCGGCATCGCCGGGCATCAGGCAGGTGTTGGTCATGCGCGGCATCGGCAGGCTGGCATGGGAGGCGCGCCGCCCATTGGCACTGTGGTCTGCGCCCAGCCGCAGGGCGCAGGACTGGTCCTGCAGGCAGGCGCGCAGCCGGCCGTCTTCGATCAGGAGCGTCGACCGGCTGGGCTGGCCCTCGTCGTCGCAGCGCATGCTGCCCCAGCCCAGCGGCAGCGTGCCGTCGTCGACGAGGTTGACACAGGGCGCGGCAATGCGACGTCCCAGTTGCCCGGCGAAGGGCGAGATGCGCTTGTGAATCGCATCACCCTCCAGGGCATGGCCGATCACCTCATGCATCAGGAGGCCCGGGCCTCCTGGCCCGAGGACCAGCGGCATCGGGCCGGCCGGAGCCGGGCGGGCCTCGCGCCGCTGCGCGACTGCTTCGCAAAGACGCTCCACGAAGGTCGCGAGCATGCGGGTGTCGGGCTCGGCAGTGGCCGTCCTCCAACACAGGGTCCTGAACACGGAGAAAGCTCCCGCGCGGCCCTGTGCCACCAGCTCCAGCTCCAGCCAGGCATAGGTCCTTTGCTCCGTCACGGGCAGGCCCTGGGGGCTGACCAGCAATGAGCGGCGCTCCTCCAGCTTCAAGGCCAGCTCCACGTCCAGCACGCCGGTGATCAGGCGGCGCAGCGTGTCTTCGATCTGCCCAAGGAAGACTTGCGCGCGCTCGGCGGGCAGGCCCATGCGCTCCCGCGGCATGGGGTGCATGTCCTGCCGGCTCGGCGGCCGTGGGCAAGCCACCGGACGGGTGTGGTGTCCGTGCAGGGACGGGAAGCTGCGCAGAGCATCGCGTGCACCGCTCAGGGCCTGAGCCCAGCCCGCAGGTGACAAGTCAGCGGTGCTGACCAGCGCGCTGCAGGCGCTGCCGACGCAGCGCAGGCCGATGCCCTGCTCCTGATGAAGCTGCCCGTCGTGGAGCCTGCCATTGCGATGGACCCACGCCGATCGTTGCCAGGACTGCGCGAACACGTCGGCGAACAGGATGGGGCCCTGCTGCAGCTGGCGCCAGCCATGCACGAGCGTGTCGCTGTCGATGCAGTCTCCCGGGAACGGTGCGCAGGTATCGGCCATGGCATGAGCAGGTCAGGGCGCAGGCGGCGCCGAGGCGGGCTCATTGTGCGCCTGCTCAATGCCCGAGGGTTGAGCCAGCAGCTCGAATCGACCCTCCCTGACCACCAGCGGCGTCATGGGCTTGCCGATCACGTCGCCAGTCGGGCTGATGGAAAAGGTGCCGGTCACACCCTTGTAGTCGCGGACCTTGCGCAGCGCTTCGGCAATGCGGCCAGGCACGCCTGAGTGCGCATCGCGCATGGCCAGGGTCAGCAGCATCAGGGTGTCGTAGCCTTGCGCTGCGCTGCTGTCCGGCAGGGTGTCGAAGCGCGCACGGTAAGCCGTCACGAAGGACGAAACCTCCTGCCGTTGCGTCTGGTGGCTGAACTGAGAGAAGACAACGACACCTTCCACGTCCCGCCCGCCCAGCTCGATCAGTTGTACCGAGTCCAGTCCTGCGGCGCCGAATATGGGCACCTGGATGCCCGCCTGGCGCGCCTCCCGCACGATCTGGGCGCTCTCGGGCAGGGAGCCCGCCAGGAAGATGGCGTCGAAGTGCAGCAGCGAAGCCCAGTCATGCATGACGGACGCGTAGTTGTCTCCGCCCATGCGGTAGGAGCGACGGTCCGCGATCTGCACGTTCATCTCGCGGCATTGCTGCTCGAAGTGATTCGCGAGGTCCGTGCCGTACTCGTTCTTGATGTAGTAGACCGCAATGCTCTTCAAGCCCTGGCGTCGCGCGTAGGCGCAGATCTGCCGGCCCTGGTCGCTGTTGCTCTGGAGTGTGCGGAAGGTCAGGCCACCCCCCCCTTCCGTGAGCTTTTCGCCGCTGGAGCCAGGGGAGATGAACAGGATGCCGGCCCGCTCGTAGATGCGGGCTGCCGGGATGGCAATGAAGGTGTTGAGATGGCCGATGGTCGCCACCACGTCGGCCTGGTTGGCGATCTCCTGGGCCGCCATGCGCCCGTGGGCCAGTGTGCCGCCGTCGTCCTTCACCAGCAATCTGAGCTTGCGGCCATCAATGACGCCACCGGCGGCGTTGATCTGCTCTGCGGCCAGTTGGACACCCTTGAGCAGGGAGGACTTGCCTCCACCCAGCGGCCAGGTGACGGCCACGACCAGGTCGCCACGAGCGGCAGCCAGGTGCTGTTCGCGTTCCTGCTGGGGGCTTGGCTTCTGGCAGGCGTTGAGCAGCACGCACAGGATGAGGATGAAGGCTGATCTAAGCATGGGACCGATCATGCGAGTTGACGTTTTGCCATGTCTGCGAACAGGCCGGGCGCCTGCATCAGCGATTGGTAGGTGCCGCGCTGCACGATGCGCCCTTTTTCAAGGACGTAGATGCAGTCGGCATGGATGATGGTGCTGAGTCGGTGCGCGATCACGATGCGCGAAGCCTTGAGCTGGCCCAGGCTGTCGCTGACGATGGCCTGCGTGCGGTTGTCCAGCGCGCTGGTAGCTTCGTCGAAGAACACGATGGCCGGCTTGTGGGCGATCGCCCGGGCGATGATGAGGCGCTGGCGCTGCCCGCCTGACAGCGTGCTGCCGCCATCGCTCACCACCGTGTGCATGCCCATGGGCATGGCCTGGATGTCCTGGGCAAGGCCGCTGGCGCGCGCGGCGGCCCAGGCGTCCTCCAGGGTGAGCGAGGAGGCGCCGACGATGTTCTTGTAGATGTCGCCGCTCATCACCTTGCCGCCCTGCAAAACGACGCCCAGCTGGCAGCGCAGCGCCACGAGGTCGATGTCGTGGATGTTCTTGCGGTCGTAGTAGATGTCACCCTGCTGGGCCTTCTCGAAGCCCAGCAGGAGACGAAGCAGGGTGGATTTTCCGGAGCCTGACTCGCCGACCAGGGCGACGAACTGGCCGGGCTCGACCGTCAGCGAGACGTCTTGCAGTACGGGCTGCTCCGAACCGGGGTAGCTGAAGCTCAGGCTGGCGACCTCGATCGCGCCGCGCAGCGGGCCGGGGTCCTGTCGCCGTTCGTCGGCTTCCGGGGTCGCCGTCAGGATGGGCTGTGCACGCTGGTAGATGGGGATCACGTCCAGCAGCGTCACCCCGACGCGCACCATGCCCAGCATGGCGCTGAGGAACAGCGCGAACAGAGCGCTGAAGGCGACGAAGTCCCCGCTGGAGAAACGGTCGGTGTGCTGCGAGAGTGCCGTGGAGGAGATCAGGGCGAACAGCATGGCATTGGCCAGCACCGGAAAGCAGCTGTTGAAAACCTGGGTGCCGCAGCCCAGGATGCCGGACTGCATCTGCAGCCGCTGCTGTTCCGCGAAGTGACGGCTCCAGTTGGCAAAGGCCTTGGACTCCGCACCCGTCATCCGCAGCTTCGACAGCCCGGCCAGGTACTCCAGCGCGCGCCCGGCGGCCTCTCCCCGGATGTCGGCACTGGCCTTGGTGAAGCGGTAGCGGCGGCGCCCCATGTAGGCATGGAAGCCGGCCGCGCCCAGCACGAGCACCACGGCCAGAGCCGTGAGCTGGGGGCTGTAGTGAAGCATCAGGATGAGGTTGACCAGCGAGAACAGGAAGCTCATGGCTGTGCCAATGAGCGCGCCCGAGAGGAGCTGCCGTATCTCGTTGATCCCGTTGATTCGCGTGGCCAGGTCGCCGGCGGAGTAGCTTCTGAAGAAGGGCACGGGAAGCTTGAGGACCCGGTCCCAGACGGCGGCCTGCAAGTCGCTGCCGGCACGGCTCTCGATGCGCAGGAGCAGTTGCGATCGATAGAGTTCGAAGATGAAGCTGGCCACCGACACCACGGCGAGCAGCGCGAGGATCTGCGCCAGTTGACTGCTGTCTGCGGCCGGGATGATGTCGTCGAACAACTGGCCACTGGCGATCGGTATCAGCGTCGACAACAGCGTGCCCAGCAGGCCGATGAGCAGGATGCCCCGGGCATCGCGGTGCAGATCCTGCAGGCAGAAACGCAGCAGGTCCCTGGCACCCACGGCCGTGGACGGCAGCTTGCGATAGAACATGAAGGCGAGGGTCGACAGGCGCTGGACGGTGTGCTCGTCGACGATGAAGTGGATGCCGTCCTTGGGCCCCCGCGCTTCGTAATGGCCTTTGTCATTGCGCAGCAGCGCCACCGGCCGCCGGCCGTCGTTGACGAAGGTCAGCAACGGGCCGTTGTCCTCCTCCCACCAGCGCCCCTTGAGCGAGGTGGTGCGCATGCGCACGCCCGAGGCCTCCGCAAGAGTCCCCAGAGGGCCTCGCTTGCCTGCTGCCTGGCCGGGTACGGGGGGCTTGAACTCGATTCCCTGCCGTGAGCCCAGCAGCTGGCAGGCGACCAGCAATGCATCACCCTCGACTTCGGCCAGCGGAGCCGATGGCGAGAACAGGGCGGCAAGGTTGCCCAGGGCCTGCGAGAGCGCCTCGCGGCTGAGCGCGGCCTTGCGCTGCAGGCGGATGGCCTCTTCCATGTCCTGGTCACGCCGTTGCTCATGGGCGGTCTGCAGCATGTCCCGGCCGGCCTGAAGGAGGGCCTCGATGATGGCCTCGGGCGCAGTATGGTCCAGGAGCTTCTGCGCGTTGAGTCGATCAGTCTGGCCTGGGGGCAAGAGCTCGGGACCGGCCGCTGTGGAGCTGGCGCCGGGCGACACGCGGGCGAACCAGCACTCCAATGCCGCTGCCAGTGCCTGCCTGGCATCGGCATTCGTCAGGAGGTGCCCCAGGCCCTCGATGGGCATCACACGGCACAGGGCTCCTTCCCGGGCGCCCAGGGCCCAGCCGTCCACGGCAGGCTCGATCGACCCTGGCAATGCAAACACCTGGCCGGGCCCGAGGGTCAGCCAGTGCGTGCGGCGCACGCCATCGTCGACGTCCTGTACCGTGAGGAACAGGTCCACGGTGCCGGATTCCACCAGGCACAGGGCGCTTTCGGGCCGCCAGCGGTCCGTGACGTCGATGCGCGCTGCGCCGGAGGCCTCGAAGTACTGCAGCAGGCGGGCAGCATCATTCATCGGACACCAACCTTGCATAGTGGCCGCCCAGGCGCATCAGCGCCTCATGACTGCCGCGTTCCAGCACCTTGCCGCGATCCAGGAAGATGATCTCGTCACAGTCACGGATGGCGCTCAGTCGATGCGCGATGACGAGGCAGCTGCAACCGCGCCGACGGATGTTCTGCTCCACCAGCTTCTCGGTCAGTGGGTCCAGCGCGCTGGTGGCTTCGTCCAGGATCAGCAGGCGCGGGTTGGTGGTCAGTGCGCGGGCGATTTCAAGTCTTTGCCGCTGGCCGCCGCTGAAGTTGGCGCCCCCTTCTGCCACCAGGCTCTGGTAGCCCCCAGGGCGGGAGGAGATGAAGTCGTGGATCTGTGCGTCCTTGGCCGCCTGGATCATGACCGAGTCGGGCACGGTACGGTCCCACATCGTCAGGTTGTCACGCACGGTTGCGGAGAACAGCGAGATGTCCTGGTCGACCACGGCGACGGAGTTCAGCAGCCGGTGCCGTGGCACCGAGGAACGAGGAATCTTGTCCAGGAGGATCTCCCCTTGCCAGGGCGCGTGAAGGCCGGCCACCAACTTGGCGATGGTGGATTTGCCGCAGCCCGAGGGGCCGACCAGGGCCACGCGCTGGCCCGGCTTGAGTTGCAGATCGAAGTTCTCCAGCAGCGGAGGCTCCATGCGGCTGAAGCCAAAGCTCAGCTGCCGCAGCTCCAGCGCACCACTCAGTCGCGTACCGTCGGAATGCTCGGCGTCGTCGTCTGGGAGGGCGTCAATCGTCGCATGCAGGGCATCATCCAGGCGCTTGACGTCGCCGTGGAAGTTCTGCAGCTTGGCACCGAGCGAGACCAGCGTGTTGATCGGGCCCATGAAGCTGGCCACCAGCATCTGGAACGCGATCAGCGATCCCATGGACATCTCGCCGCTCATCACGCGCAGTCCGCCGATGGCCAGGATGGCGGTCGAGTTGAGACCGCTCAGCAGCCTGGGTGCAAGGTCCAGGGGAATGGACGCCCGGCTCATGTCCTGCAGCGAACGGGCGAACCGGGCCTGGAAGCCGGCCCAGCGAGCAAAGAAGTCAGTCTCCCAGCCTGAGGCCTTGAGGGTTTCGATGAGCATCAGGCCGTCCATCGAGGTGCCCATCACCTTGCTCTGATCGATGGCCAGACGCATGTTCAGCTCGCGCCGCTTCATGGAGATGAGGCTCAGCAAGGCGAAGTTTGCGCCGGCCACGCCAATGCACAGCATGGCCATCCAGGGGTCGTAGAAAAGCATGACCGTGGCGAAGAAGAGCGCTGTGATCAGGCCCAGCACCGCGTCGACCAGATCACCCGACAGAACCTCGGCGACACGCGCATTGATGAGCACCCGCGAGCTGACTTCCGCCGCCGATCGCTGCTGGAAGAAGCTCAACGGCAGTTGCAGCACATGCCAGAAGAAGCGGGCCGAGGTGCTCAGCGCGATGCGAGCTTCCAGCCGGAGGAGGTAGTAGTGCTGCAGCCAGGTCAGGACGCCCAGCAGTGCGCTGGCACCGATCATCCCCGTGATCAGCGGCCCGGCCCATCCTTGCATCTGCCCCACGAGGATGTTGTCGATGAAGATGGCGCTGAAGGCCGGCACTGCGATGCCCGGCACGACCAGCAGCAGGCCCACCAGCAGCAGGTAGGCCAGGGCCCAGCGTGTGTCGCCCAGCCTGGAGCGCAGGGCGAGCAGAAGGCTGTCCGGGCTGCCGCCTGGTTCGAAGCGCTCGGTCTTCTCGAATGTCAGCACGATGCCTGTGAAGGACTGGTCGAACTCGGCCGCGCCGACTTCGCGGCGACCTCGCGCCGGATCATTCAGGAAGAATCGCGTCTTGCCGACGCCTTCCAGCAGCAGGAAATGATTGAAATTCCAGTACAGCACCGCCGGCAGCGGCAGGGCGGCGAGGTTGGCGGGTTCCGCCTTGAAGGCGCGGGCCTCTAGGCCGTAGCCACGCGCCGCCTTCACGATGTTCAGGGCCTTGGTGCCGTCTCTGGAGACGCCGCAAGCCGTCCGCAGCTCGGCCAGCGACACGAATTTTCCGTGGTACGCCAGCACCATTGCCAGGCTCGCGGCGCCGCATTCCACAGCTTCCATCTGAAGAATGGACGGTGCCCTGACCCGGCGCCCTGCTCCATGACGACCACGGAGGGCGCGCCACAAGCGCGTTATCAATGCAGGCATGGCTTGTTCACTCCAGGCCCAGGAAGCGCTTGAGCGCAGGAATGACCAAGGTGATGGGCCGCCTGACCGAGAGCGTGATGGACGCCTGGCACAGCGTGCCGTTCTGTATGGTGAACGGCGGCCCCTGCCGCGTGGACCACGCATAGCCGCTGGGGGTCTCCGGCGCAGGATTCAGTGTCGCCACCAGCTGGATGGGGGGCGTGCTGCCGACCAACTGCTGCACCAGCTTTTCGTTGCCGAATACCTGCATCAGGCCTTTGTCAGACGAGGGGTACTCCGCGACGGACGCGATGCTGCCCGACAGGAACCCGTACTCTTCGCGGCGTGCCGTGCTGGGGCTGATCTCGGCGCTCATGCCGATGCGCATGCGCTTGCCCTCGGCTGCGGGCAGGTAGATGAAGGCTTCGACCTCGTTGCGGTCATTGCCGCTGGACTCGATGCTGACCATGGGCATGCCGCGGTCAACGAACTGACCGTCGCTGACCGTGACTTCCAGAACGCGCCCGGCCGCCGGGCTCACCACCAGCCCTGCCGTCTTGGCTTCCCGGCCCAACGAGTCCAGCAAAGCCTTGATCTCCTCCACCTGTCGCGCGGCCTGTGCAATCTCGTTGCTGCTGCGGGTGTTGGCATCTTCCCGGCTGACTTCCGCCTGCTTGATCTGGGACTTGCTGGCCTCCACCTGGAGCTGGGCAGCGCTCAGCTCCAGTTGGGTGGAGATGAGCGTCTGGCGGGTCAGCAGGCCCTGTTCCAGGAGCGCCTGCTGGGAGCGAATCCGCTCCTTCAGAAGGCCGATCTGCCGTTCGGCTGCGGTGATCTGCGCGAGGGAGGCTTCACGCTGCTGCTGGTAGCTGAGCGCCCGCAGGCGGCCCAGTTCCTGGCCCGCTTGGCGTGTCTGCTGCAGCTGCAACTGCGCCTCGATGAGCCGCGCTTCGGTGACCTTGATCTTCTGCAGGGTGTCGTACTGGTCGATGCGGCCGATGATCTGGCCGCGCACCACGCGGTCGCCACGTTCCACGGAAAGGTCGGTCAGTCGACCGCTGGATGAGGCGGTGGTCAGGGTGATGCCACCGCTCTTCACCAGGATGCACTGCTGTGCGTTCACCTTGCTGGGCAAGCGCCCGAAGACAGACCACAGCAGCACGGCCACCGTCACCAGCCCGACGGCCAGGAGCACGATCCAGGCCTTGGGCGATGTCACCTGGAGCAGGCTGTCGAGCTCGTCGGGAGAGGACAAGCGGTCCAGTGCCGCCTTTCTGAACAGACCGTCTTTCATGGGAGATTTCCGGGCAGCGTGTCGGGTTGGCGCTGCATGCTTTGAAGAGAGTCCAGGGTGCTGAAGGCCTGGACATCCAGGCTGCCCAGCTCGTCGGCGATGCGCTCGTCTTGAGGGAACTGGAACACCGTGCCAGTCTCATGGCGAAGCCGGGCCAGAGCGGTCGCATGGCTCAGCAGCAGCTGCGTGATGCCGACCTGGGCGTTCACGTAGCGCGTCTCCAGGTTGATCACGTCCATCAGGGTGGAGATGCCGGCGCGGAGCTTGGTCATCTCCTGGGTCACGGCTTTCTCGTAGTAGCCCAGGCCTTCGCTCGCCGTGCGGATCTGCTGGCCGGTGCGCCACAGCGTCTGCAGGGCCGCCTCCACCTCGGACAGGGCGGCTTCCCGGCTGTCCAGCGCGCGCAGTTGCAACTGCTCTTGGGTGGCCAGCAACTCGCGGAGCCTGCCGCTGGCCTGTCGGTTCTCCATGGCGAACTGATAGTTCAGCCCGGCAAACCAGGAAGGCCCGGACTGGCTTCTGCCGGAAAGCGGCGGCAGGCCGAGCAGTCGGCTGCCTTCCGAGGCCTGGCCGTAGCTGACGCCGAACTTCAGGTCGAGCTGGGCGCGCTCGGTATCCCTGGCCGCGTCAAGCAGGGCGCGCAGGGCCAGCTGCTGCAGTTCGTTGGCGCGCAGGTCCGGGCGCGTGTGAAGGGCTTGCTGTTTCAGGGCGCCGGATTGCTCGAGCAACTGACCCGCTGTCGGGGAGGGCGCGGGGAAGGGGTCGGCGGCCATTGGCAGCAGGTCGCCGGCCCGGGCGTCCAGTCCCATGCTGCGGGCCAGACGGCGACGTGCATCCCGCATGCGCAGTTGCGCCGCCTCCAGCGCATTGGACTTGTCGGTGAGGTCGGCCCGCAGCAGGACCAGGTCACCGGCCGGCTTCTCGTCAGCCGCGACCAGCTTTTCATTGGAGGCGAGCAGGTTCCTGGACCGCTCCAAGGACTGCGCCGCGATGGCCATGAGCGCGCATTCCGCCCGGTATTCCCAGTAGCGTTGAGTCATGGCCAGCACCGCATCGCTGGCGGCTGCCCGCACGCGCCAGCGCTGCTCATCCCAGGCAAGGCGTGCAGCTTCGTCCTGTGCCTGCGCCTGCTTTCGGCCCTTGAGCACCGGAATCACGAACTGCAGCTTGAGCCGGGTCTGGTGCAGCCGCACTGGGGCGTCCGCTGGCGCTTCAAGGACGCCTGTCGACTCCAGGCCGGTTTCCATGCGAACGCCGTCAGCCAGCAGCCGCTCGGCGCCGACGCGATAGGTGCTGACGGTCCGGGTCGATTGATCCGGGGTGCCGGACGGAGGCGATGGGGTGATGCTCCTGTCATGCTGCGCGCCCGAGGACAGCGTCCAGTCGTACTGGCCCTGGGCTTGCAGCGCGCGGGCAGACGCCGCCCCCAGCTCATGGCGCTGCAGGCGGATAGACACGTTGCCGGCCATGCCCTGAGCCAGGACCTGCGCCAGAGACAGTTCATCGGCTACGCAGCGCCCCTCCATCAGGCCGAGCAAGGCCAAGGCCAGCCCATCTATCGCGAGCTTCGTTCGCAGTCTCATGCTGCCGTCGGGACATCGTAGCCTCGTGCGATCAGGAGATCGGCCTGGCCGTGGAACAGCGCCTTGCCGCCAGGCATCAGAGCGTCGCTCTGGCGCAGAATGTCCGCGAGGCTCAGCGTGTGCCTGAGCATGACATCGTGCTCCTTGAGGTTCTCCTGGGAACCCCGACCCAGCTTGTGGATCACGTCGTGCCAGTACAGCAGCATGTTGGCGGTGGCGTGGTAGGTCAGCAGGATCTTGCTGATCGTGCGCTTGCGTCCCTTCAGCGTGGAGTAGTGCTCGGCTTCCTTGCGGGCCGGGTCCGTCAAGTGCTGGATCGCACTGATCAGCAGGTAGTGCTGGTGGCTCATCTCGTGCACGAATACTTCACCCAGGAAGTCGGTGCTCAGCGGGAAGCCGCAGCTGAATACGCCCGAGCTGCTCAGGAAGCTGCCGCTCTGGCGCATGTCCTGACTCGTCAGCGGGCAGCAGGCCAGGCCACGCAACAAGGGCAGGATCCAGTCGACATAGCAGGGATCGGCCTCCCGGAGGAGCTGCAGCGCCTCGCCGACCTGCTGCGCCGACCGGGCGGCGGTCAGGCCATCCTCGCCGGCTTGCCGCTGCACGGGCCAGTCCACGAAGATGTCCGTCACCGTGGACTCATCGGGCTCTTTCCAGCTCTGCAGGTACAGATGCTGGAAACCGGCCGCCTGGAGGTGCACGGGTTCGACGTAGCACCAGCGGGGATCGGGTTGCTGATCTGGGTCGGCGCGCAGGCCCTGGTCGGTCCAGCGCAGCACCAGGGGCGGCACGGCGGCGTCCAGCCGCTCGACCTGCAGGCACTGCTCTGTGCAAGTCATCCGGATGCTGCCGGAGGCGTCGAAGATGTGGCCATCCACGGCCAGCCGCACGGGTTCCTGAAGTTGGCACTGCCATTGCGCGGGAATGCGCAGCGTGTGCAATGCACACATCAGATGCAGCAGCGCCTCGTCAGGGCGGCCTTGCTGGGTCTTGCGCAGTGCCGCACCCACCTCCGGCTGCCAGGCCTGGGGAAGCGGCCGCAGCGCCTGGGACGACAGCGTGTGGCATTGATCCAGCAAGGGCATCAGGGGCGAGCGGGCATCGATGGTCTTGGAAACGGCATCCAGCACGCCGCGATGGAAGGTCGCGGCCATCACGCCCATGGGCTTGGAGCTGCTGAACAATTGGGGGGCGAAGCCGTTGGAAATCAAGGAGCTGGTCATGGTGATGATCCCGGGGTCAGGAAAGCGGGGCTGCCACCTCGGCCGTCAGGCGCCGCTCGATGGCCTCCGCGGAAGCGCCGCCCTGAACAAGCATGGCTGCGATGTAGGCATGGATGCGCTTGAGCGCGCTGCAGTAGATGGAGGGGTTGTCAAAGCCTCCGGCCGCAGAGAAGCGATGCTGCGGGGCACCGCCGCGGCAGACATGGCGCCAGAGGCACTCGGTGCAGGCCGTGGGAAGCTGCACTTGCGATTCGTAGACTTCCAGCCAGGTGTCGCAGTCCATCAGGTCCGACAGGCTGCTGTCATGCACGGTGTGGCCGGTCTGCCGGAATCGGGGGGCCAGGACACGGATGGCATCGTCAGGCGAGATCTCTCCGTTGCTTGAGACCGTGATGAGTTCGAAGGGGTTGTGCTGGTTGGCGGCCAGCCTCGCGCAAGTCTCGTCATCAAGCAATGCGCTGATGATGTTGCGAATGAACCGGATCTGCGGCCGGCGGCGCTGCGCGAACCAGGCCCGGCAGACTTCAAGCATGTAGTCGCCGCACGCCTCGATCAGCGCCGGCGTGACCTCTGGCGAATCATGGTTGTAATCCGGCAGCAGGAAGTTCACGGAGTTCGCCCCCAGGTCCTGCGCGAAGTGCTCGTAGATCCGCGCGGCCGGCTGCTCGGGCGACACCACGCAAAGGATGCCGGGGGGCGCAATCCGACCCTTTGCTGCGGCGCGCTGCAGCAGCTCCCAGCCCCTGCGGGACTCCTGGTAGGTGCCACGGCCACTGCGGGTCACCCGCGTGAGGTTGTGGATGGATTCATCGCCATCCATGCTCATGCCGATCGAAAGCTTGTACTGAGAGAAGATCTCGATCCACTCTTCGTCGATCAGCACGCCGTTGGTCTGCATCGAGATCTTCAGCCGGCAGTGCTCGTCCAATCCCCCGCGCAAGGCTTGGCAGAGCTGGCGGAAGGCCTTCTTGTTCAGCAGCAGAGGCTCTCCGCCGTGCAGGCCGATGTGGATGGATCGCAGGCCCTGCTGCCGGATGGCGTCCTGCAGCCAGGCCACCAGTCCCGCCTGAGTGTCGTGGGCCATCACCGGGGGGTGCTGCTTGTAGGACTCGTCGCCCATGAAGAACATGTAGCAGTACGGGCAAGCGAGGTTGCAACGCTCGGTGATCTTCAGGATCACGAACAGCGCACCATACGGTGAGGATGACGAGGGGCGACGCGCCCGGCCCGCCACGGGGCGCGGCTTGCGGAAATGAACGATCTGGGCTTCAGTGCTGGGCATGGCTGTCGGGAGAACGTGTGGGGGCGCGGACCGCTGTGGCAGGTGTGCATGCGGGTTGCGCAAGAAAGCCTAGGCAGGCCTGGTCCACCCCTGCGAAGAGGCGTTCGATGGCGGGTGCGTCGTCAGATGAAATGCCGGCTCTGCGCAGCTCATCGACAAAGTGGCCGAAGTGGCCGTCGCGGCGCTGGCTGAAGACGATGAACTCACGGATGTCGTCCAGCAGCTGCGCATGAGGAGGGCTGAGCGGTGCCAGCTTGCCGAGTGCGGCGAGCGCGCTTTCGAACTTGTACTGGTGCAGGCCCAGCAGGGCGGCCCCCAACTGCCGGGCATTGCGCAGCTGTCCGGCGTCGTGGGCTGGCAAGGCAGGCGCAGCTGGCGCCAGCAGCGACATGCAGCAGGTGGCTGCGACCAGGGTGAGATGAAAGCGTTGCGCCCACGCCGCCTGTTCGGGGCAGGCGGCGGCGAAGTCCCTGGCCACCCAGGTCGGTGCATCAGGGCTCAGCCATCCCTGCTGGACCAAGGCCGGCAGGGTCAGCATGAGCAGCTCTTGCGCCTCCGCACCCAGTGGCAGGCCGCGAAGACAGGCGGTTTCGACAAGTTCCAGGCCCAGGTCCAGGTCGCGGCCCGCCAGGCAGCGAGCCATGGCGCCCGAGAGCGCCGTGGGCAGGTAGGGGTCTGCGCCAGCGAAATCGTGGTCCAGCAAGGTGCGGTAGTACTCGGCGTGCGTCAGCGCAAAGAGCGCATCCTGGCTGGCATGGATCGGGGAGGGCGCGTGAGCCAGGGCGGAGGTCCGCAGGACCACCTCGACATCCACCGGGGCGGGTGCGCCGGCATAGTGGCACGCGGTCAGCAGCTCCAGGTGCCGGAACGGTCCGCCGTCTATGCCCCAGGCGTACCGGCTACAAAGCAGGCGCCTGACCCAGGCGCTGCGTTCGTCGTCAAGCCAGCCCTGCTGCACGGCGAGCCCGAGTGCGCTTGTGAACATGAGCAAGGTGCCGTTGCGCCTCGCTGCCAGGGCGAGGAAGCGGTCATCGATCTGCCGGGCGACGTGGCCGCGCAGGCGCAGCCAGTCACCAGTGGGCGGCATGCAGAGGCGCTCGCCCACCATCAGGAGCATGGCCAGCTCGTTGAAGCATTTGCGCCGGAACAGGTATTCCTGCGGTGTTGCACCCAGATGCGGGTCACAGAACTGCGCATGCGCCGCGAGCCAGGCCAAGGCCTGGTCGCGGGCCTGCCTGACGAGTGCCGGGCTCAGTGGGGACGTCTGCATGGGGCGGCTCAGTGCGGCGCCAGTTCTGTCAGGGAGAGGCCGCGCTCCAGCAGCATCGTCGACTGAAGCGCGAAGCAGGCCTGTCCTGTCGGGCTCAGGCCTGGGGCATCCCGAAGCGTCTGCGCAAGGCTGCCGATGTAGCCCACCAGCTTGCCGAGTTCCCGATCCGCAAGATCCTGCCAAGGCCCGGATTGCTGCAGCACCCGGTGCCAGTAGAAGGCCATGTTGGCGGTGGCATGGAAGGCGAAAAGAATCTTCTCCAGCGGGCGGTGCTTCCGCTTGAACGAGGAGTAGTACAGGCCCGTGGCCACCTGCTTGTCGATCAGTGGAACGGCAAGACTCAGCAGGCTGTAGTACTGGTGGCTGATCTCGTGAACGAGTGTCTCGGCCAGCAGGGGCAGCTGGACCGGGAATCCCACGGTCAACATGCCGGCATGCGTGCGGTAGCTGCCGCTGATGAGCATCTGCGGGTTGGGGACCTTGCACGCCGCAATTCCGCGCAGCAGCGGCTGGCACCAGGGCAGGTAGTTCGGATGCAATTCGCCGAGCAGGCCCAGCGCATCGCTGGCCTGCATGGCCACCTGGGTGCGCCAGTCATGACCAAGCTCGGGTTCTGGCAGCGAGGGAGGCCAGTTCACCTCGGGGTCGTCGCCGCTCTGGTAGCTGCTCGGCAGGGTCCATGACTGGACCATCTTGTCCTCGAAGCCCGGGCGCTGCAGTGCGGCGCCTGACGCGAGCTGGCAGATGGGGGAGGCCTCCTGGCCCGACTCCAGCACCCAGCGGGCGCCAGCGCGTTGCCAGCACAACGCCGCCGCAGGGGCGGCCAGCACCCACAGTTGCAGCCTGCCCTGGTGGCAGCGGGCCTTCACGCGGCCCTCCGCGTTGAACAGATTGCCAGCGAAGGACAGACGCTGCGCCTGGGCCAGAGGCAGCTCCCACTCGCCCGAGACGCCGGCACCATGCGCCGCCAGAAGGAAAAAGAGAACGCTGTCGCGCAGGCGGCCCCGCCTGAAGTGGGCCATGGCCATGCCCAGCTCGGGGCACCACCAGGCGGCCGTCGTCGGCCACTCCTGGAGCTCCATGCCGGCCAGCGCCACGCAGAGGTCGGCAAACTGCCCATCGTCCTGGCAGGCCTGCTGCAATCTGCGCCAGGTCGTCTTGGCCAGTGCGGTGGCCAGCGCATGGGCGCCTGCCTGAGGCTGGCTTCCATGCAGGGGAACAAGAAGCGAGAGCATCCAGTCCGGTGCCGATGAAGAGCAGATGTCAGACATGAGCCACCTCTTGCTTGGTCGTTGCAGGCGTCCACTCGGTCAGCAGTCGGCGCTCCATGGCTTCCTGCGAGGCGCCCGCCTGGATCAGGCTTGCGGCCACGTGGCGGTACAGCTTCTTCAGGCCGGCGCAATAGACGCTCGGGTTGTTGAATCCTCGGGCGCTGGAGAAGCGATGCGCCAGCGCACCCCCCCCGCAGATGTTGCGCCATAGGCAGGACCCGCACTCGGTGGGCAGTTGGGCCTGGGCCTGCGCCAACTCCTGCCAGACCGGGCTCTGCCGCAAGCTGGCCGCCTGGTCCGTGCCTACCCGGTAGGGCAGATTGCGCAGTCGCGGCGCGAAGCCGCGGATGACGTCGTCAGGGCAGATTTCGCCATCGGTGGAGATGGCAAACTGGTTCGGCAGGCGTCGCCGGCCCAGCGCCGCGCGGCGGCACAGCCGATCGTCCAGCAACGGGCCGACAATCTCTTCGATGAAGCGCACGCTGCCGCGGCTGCTCGAGGCACCGAGCCCGGCCCAGGCGTTGTAGACGCCAATCAAGAAGTCGCCACAGGCGTCGATGTGTTCGGGTGTCGCCTGCTCAGCGTCGTGCGTGAGGTCAGGCAGGAGAAAGTTCATGCCATCTGCATCCAGCTCCTCGCGAAAGTGCCGGTAGAGCGCAGCCCCGGATTGATCGGGGGACACGACCGCCAGAATGCTGGCGGAGGCCGCGCGGCCGTCCTTCACCGCCTTGTTGAGAAGCCGCCATCCCTTGAGCGTCTCGGCATAGGTCCCGCGCCCTTTCTTGGTGATGCGGTTGCGGTCATGAGTGGCCGGGTCGCCATCGATGCTGACGCCGACCCGGACCTGATGCCTGGCGAGCACCTCGACCCATCGCTCGTCCAGCAGCACACCATTGGTCTGGACCAGCAGCATCAGTTCGCACAAGGGCTCGATGGCATCGCGCAAGGCCTGGCAGATGGCGTCGAAGCGTGCAGGCTTGAGCAGCAGCGGTTCGCCGCCATGCAGGCCCACTTGCACCTGACGGATGCCTTGCTCGCGGATGGCGTCAACGATGAATGAGACCGTCCGGCTCAGCATCTGGTCGTCGGCGAAGGCCGGATGCTCGCGGTAGGAGTCGTCGCCGCTGAAGTAGAAATAGCAATAGGGGCAGGCAAGATTGCAGCGTTCCGTCACTTTGAGGATGACGCTGAGCGTGTGAAAGCGCTGTGGTTCGCCCGCAGGCTGGTTTCCCGACAGGACCGTCGATGGTCTCGGGAAATAGGTGAGCGGTGCTTCCATCAGGTGCCTGGCAGGTGAGCATGGCTGCGCAGCCGTGCACGGCCCGCGCCATGGCGCCAGGGCGCAAGAGCGGCTGCAGATCCCATGATTTCTAGATTTGTTGTGGTCGGGCCGATGGCCCGCAAGTGACGTAGCCGTGCCGTGATCGGCAGAGGAGCCTGACGGTGCCGTGCCAGGTGGCGGGCGCGGCCAGCGTCTCGGTTAGCGAGACGCTCCGGCAGGTCCTTGCGCACACAGCGCGTGCAAGGCCGGCACCCCTTTTCAGGCGGTGCCGGCGATGCTCGCGGTGATCAGCTCTTGGCGTGCTTGGCTTCGTAACGGCTGTAGCCGCCGCAGCCTTCAGCTTCCATGTCCAGAACGCCGCCGGACAGCACTTCCAGTTCGGCTTCGACGATTTCGGTCAGTTGCTCGACGCTGGGTTGCACGGCCGGCACGTTGTCTTGTTCGGCCTTCTTGATTTCTTCGTTCAGCTTGGTCATTTTGATCTCCTGGTTGAATAAAGCGGGGTAATCCCCACGGGATTGAGCCCATCCGCAAAAACTGCGTATCGGATGAATTCAATGTCTGGAACGCGCGGCAGGCTATTCGCGCGCGTCCGCTGAATCGTTGACGACCTCGGCGACCTTGAATAGCGAGACTGGCGGGTAGGTCCCCAGTTGCTTGGCCGATTTCATGTTGATGAGATAAGTGAACCGGTTGAGCGGTTCGATGGGGATGGCTGCAGGCTGGGCGTTCTTCAGCAGGATTTGCTCGGCCTTGTGGGCTGCGAGTTCGCCAGCGCTGAAATAGTTGGAAACCAGCCCGATCAGCGCGCCGTCATTTCGAATCGGCGCCTCTGTTGCGGCAAATACAGGGATCCTGGCAGCGCGGGCCATGTCCACGACCGTTCTGGCATGCTTGATCAGGAAAGAATCAGAGGGCAGATAAATGAAGTCAGGCTGCTTTGCCAGCAGATTATGAAGAGCGCCCCTCAGCATTTCCACGGTGGGCTGGGTCTGCCCGTCTGCGGCGAGTTGACCGACTTGAACGGAAATTCCATTCTTCTCCGCTGCTGCCTTGAGATCCTGGACGGTCAGTGTCGAATTCTTCTCATAGGGGTTGTACAGCACCCCTAGGCTCTTGACCTTGCGCATCGCAAGCAGGGCTTGAATCTGCGCGGTGAGTGGTGCCAGGTGGGTCACGCCGGTGAAGTTGCGCCCCGAGGACTTGAGCGACTTTGTGATATTGGCGCCCAGCGGGTCCGCGACCACATTGAAGACGACTGGAATATCTGTGACGCGCTCTTCCCTGCTGTTTTCATCCAGGGTGCCGACGACCTTGGAGGTCACGGTCGTTCCGAATGTGTAGATCAGGTCCGGCCGCATGGCCCGAGCTTCCTTGACGAATTCGCTCACGCGCTGGTTGTCAGCCTGGGCATCTCGCACGATGAACTCGACCGGAATGGCGTGCTTGTCGAAATAGGACATGAACCCTTTTTCCGCGTCCGTCGTGCCCCGGTAGAGAATCATCATGATCTTCAGAGGGCGCGGCTGCTGGCTCGCCACTGCCGGCGAGAGCAGTATCAGCGCCGATATGAGCGGCACAAATATTCTTCGGATGGCTTTCATGGGGTCAAAGCGGCTTGGGTTGGGTGGTGGCTCTTTCGCCGGATTCGAGCCATTGCAGGCCGAGCATGAAAACGAGGGCGCAGGTCATGACAATGGCGCCTATACCAACGAATGCCCCGGAGAAACCGAATCGCGCAATCAACAGGCCGGCGAGAATGGGGCCGAGGACGTTGCCCAGGCGCTCGATCAGCCGAAAAATACCGGTCGTCGTCCCGGCGCCCATTTCCTGGACAAGCTCCTTGCAGCATTCGTTGATCAGCGACAACTGCGGCGAGACGCCAATGGCATGGGCGACGCCCAAGAGGGTGGTACTGATCAGCACGCCAGTGAGGGACTCGAATGAGGTCAGGCTCAGCATGGCCGTTGCTGATAGAAATCCCCCTAGGCCGACAAACCAACGCAGTTTCCCGAATCGATCAGCCAGATTGGCGATGAAGGGTGACAGGAAGATGATTGCCAGCCCGTAGGCCATGAGAACTCGCCCTGTGGTCGACTGACTGTTTCCGAGCAGCTTGAGATAAAGCGGCACGGTGTAATAGAGAAAGCCTGACAGCGCAATCTTTGATGGAACGGCTGCAAAGAACGTCACCAGCACGAACTTCGGATTTGAAAGTAGGCGCTTGAATTCCTTCATACCCGGGGGGCGGCGCGGCGAAGCCGCGGCGTCGCTACCATGGATGAAACTCAGAACCACAAAGGCGGCCGCAGCACTGAGGAGGCCTGACAACAAAATGGTGGAGGAATAGCCGATACGGTCTGCCAGGATGCCGCCAATGGCCGATCCTGACAGTGAGCCAGCGAAGAAGGTGCAAATGAAAGTCGCCATCGCCTTGGTCTTCTGGGCTGGTGGCGTGTTCACGCTGATATAGCTTTGCGTGGTGATGAATGCCAGGCCATAGCCCAGGGCGGTCAGGCTGCGCCATACCAGCAATTGCGTCAGGCTGCTGGCGGTGGCGGTCATCAGCAGGCCGATGGTGGTGATGCCCGCCCCCACGAGGAAGGCCTTTCGGCTGCCTACCTTGTCGCTCCAGGTGCCCACCCAGGGCATGGACAAGGCCCAGGTGAACATGAAAATCGAGATGGGCAAGCCCACCACCACTTCGCGTGAGAGCCCGCCGATGGCGGTGTAGAACTGGCCTGCGAAAACCGGAAAGAAGGACAGGGAAAGTGAATCTGAAAATATCAGAAGGAAAAACGGCCAGCGAATATGGTCAACGGCCGCGCATTCAATGACATTCTGCTTGCTGGCTGCGCTGAACTTGTTTTTCTCAACGAGGTTTCTGAAATCTGGATGGTTCGCAAGGGTGGCGGAGTCCCATCGACGCTGCAGCGCCAGGACGCGGCGGTTGAGTGCATCCACTGCGAGATTGAAGGCGCGACCAAGTTGAGCGATGCCCCCGAGCCTTTCATGCGGGAGACGGTATGAGAAATCTCGCTCCTTGACCTTTCGCAGCAGGATCTGCGTGGCATTCATCGGCGTTGCAAAGACAAAGGTCAGGGTGAATCGAAGTAGTTCCACCGCAATCAGGCCGGATACCACGAGCACTGCCAGCAGGTCATACAAAATGGCGCGCATGCGCTCGGTCACGAAGGAGGCCGGGCGTCCTATGTGTAGCGATGCCCAGTTTTCACCTGAAAGCTGGATGCGCATGCAGGTGTGGAAATAGGCGCCCTGCAAAGTGGTGCTATCTGACGCGCAGGTGGTGGGCAAGGCCCCGTCGGCGGCATTGGCAGAGTTCTTGAACAGGACTTGGCCACCCGCATCGGCGACATACATATAGGCCAGTCCAGCATGTTCGCGCATGGCCTCGTCAATGAATTCATTGGCGCCAACCATGTCTGGCAGGGCGATGCCGTACTGGTGTGCACGCTCGAAAACAGAAAATACGGACTCACCGATAATCTTGGTGGTGCGCTCCATCTCCGGGATGATGTTGTCTTCGAAGCGCTGGAGAGTGAGCCAGGTCAGAAGCATGGCCGCAACGACCAGCAGGGCAGAGATGAAAATGGTCAGCCTGATTCGCAGTGCATCCATGGTGCTGGACTCAACGGGTCTTTGAATCAGGTAACAGGCTCAGCTGCTGCTCAAGGGCTGCGATCTGTTGGGAAACCTCTTGCGTTGTCGCCACGAAATCGGCAACGGCGCCATGGGTATGTTCGTCCAGCAAATGATCATCCAGCGGCACGGCGGTCGTGCCATTGCATGCGTCCTGAATATAGCTGGCCACTTTGTTGATGTTTCCCATCATCCGGCGCGCCAGCAGATACACACCTGCGAGCGTGATGCCGCCAAATACGACGAGATTCAGGAGGGCATCTTGGCTGAGTTGCTGGCCCATTCGGTGCGTCTGCTGCTCCTCCGCAGTACGTCTGTAGGAAATCACCACCGCGCCTGCCTTGACGCCGAAATCGTTGGCGTAAGACAGGCCAATCTGGTCATTGGTGCCATCCTGCACTTGCCAAATCTGGTCTGCGCCGGCTTCGGCATACTTCTTTGACCAGATTTCTCTAGATTCTGTGCTGACGTTTCCTTTGGCCAGCTCCCTGCTGCTGTTTCCGATGACGGCGATGTAGTCGATGTCGGGATGCTTGTGCAGCATTTCACCAATGATGGTGTTCAGCTGGGCATTTTCCTGTGGCTGCAGTCCGGCGGCCAGGCCCAGTGTGATGGCCTGCCGGAGATCCCTGGCAAGCACCATGATGCTGTTCTGGTTGAGTTCGTGAATGGTTTTTCTATAGTTTGCGTAATTCAGGAACGCAATCAGACCCAATACAAAGGCAACGATGAGAATCAACAGTATGCCAATACGGAGCCATATGGCCTCCGGCCGCGCGGCACCTTGCGCGGTTGTATTGACTGCTGTAGGGGACTGCATGGTGGGCGATGCCTGGACGAAAACGAAACGGCCAATGTCGAATTGACAGATTGAATATGGCTGAAGTTGCAATGTTGGCGGTGCGGCCGGAGTCTATGGCAAAAGATTTGCGTTGCATCAAGGTGCCGAGGAGCGAAAAGGGAAAGTCAGGATGTAATGAATTACTATGTAAGAAGTGACAGGTGTAATTTGTTACTAGATGGCTGGAAAAGTATTGACGCCGCCTGTTGGTTATGGCTGCTGGTGACTGTGCGTGATCGAGCCTGTCGGCGCACTCAGCCTGCGCCGGCCTGTCGCCTGCGTGTTTTGCCTAGCCTGTCTTTGCGTCTGACGGGGCCCGGATATCCCTACACTGCCGGGCCATGGACCGTCCCCGATCTGGAGCTTTTCGCATGTCTCTTCCGACATCCCTGCGTCCGCTGGCCCTGGGCCTGCTGATGGCCGCCCTGGCGGCCCCCCTGGGCCTGCAGGCCCAGTCCGCGACCGCCCCGAGCGCTGCCCCCTCCCCGGGGGCGGAGCCCATTGGCCGGGTGGTCGTGCGTTTCAAGGCCAGTGCCCAGAGCGTGCGTGCCCACGCGCTCAGCGCCAGAGTGGATGTGGCCACCGCGCGGCAGATTGCCCGCGTCCGCGCCGAGGGGCTGGGCCATCGCACGGGTCTGGCCCTGCGCGCCCACCACAGCCTGGATGAGCGCACCCAGGTCATGCTGGCCAGGGGGCTGAGTTCCGAGGCCCTGGCGGCCCGTCTCGCTCGTGACGGCGAGATCGAGTTTGTGGCCGTGGACCAGCGTCGGCGTGCCGTCACCGTGCCCAACGACCCCCTCTATCCGCAGGTCAACCAGGCACAGGGCAACAATGGCCATGGTCAGTGGTATCTGATGCCGCCCAGCAAGGACCTGGTCTCCAGCATCAATGCTGAAGGTGCCTGGGACCTCAACACGGGCAGCAGCAGCGTGGTCGTCGCCGTGCTGGACACCGGCGTTCGCTACGACCATCCTGACCTGGCGGGCAAGCTGCTGCCTGGCTACGACATGATCGGCGCGGTCACCAATGACATCGACGCCCTGGCCATCGCCAACGACGGCGACCGGGCTGACAGCGATGCCAGCGACCCCGGCGACTGGGTCAGCAACGCGGACATCGAGGCGGGCAGCATCAGCGGCTGTACCTATGACGATGTCGCCAACAGCTCCTGGCACGGCACGCGCGTGTCAGGCCTGATCGGCGCGGCTGGCAACAACGGCGTCGGCATTGCCGGTGTCAGCTGGTCCAGCAAGATCCTGCCGGTGCGGGTGCTGGGCAAGTGCGGCGGGTATGACTCCGACATCTGGGCAGGCATGCGCTGGGCGGCGGGCATCGCCGTCCCTGGCCTGCCCTTGAATCCCACGCCTGCGCGGGTGCTCAATATGAGCCTGGGCGGCGGCGGCAGCTGCAGTGACGGCAGCAGCACCGCCACGATGTACGCCGAAACTGTGGCCGCGGTGCGCGCCAAGGGTGCGGTCATCGTCGCTGCGGCGGGCAATACGTCCGGCCTGGCGGTCGGCCTGCCGGCCAACTGCAGCGGCGTCATCGCGGTGGCGGGCCTGCGCCACGTTGGCACCAAGGTGGGCTTCTCCAGCGTGGGGCCCGAGGTCGCGCTGGCCGCTCCGGGGGGCAACTGCGTCAATGCCAGCGGCGCCTGTCTCTATCCCATGCTCAGCACCACCAACTCGGGCAAGCAGGGGCCGGTCGCGAATGACAACGCCTACACCAACAGCGACGCGTCGGTGGGCACCAGCTTCTCTGCGCCCCTGGTCTCTGGTGTCGCAGCACTGCTGCTGTCTGCACGGCCTGATCTGACGCCTGACCAAGTCCGCCAGGCCCTGGTGAGCACCGTGCGTCCCTTCCCGACCACGGGCGCCAGTTCAGCCGGCGACGTCAACCCGCCGGCCTGCGCGGCCCCCAGCGGCTCAGAACAACTGGAGTGCTACTGCACCACCAGCACCTGCGGCGCCGGCATGCTGGACGCACGCGCCGCCCTGGCCAGCGTGGCCCCGCCGCCTGCCACTTCCGGCGGCGGCGGTGGCGGCGGGGCCATGAGCCCGGCCTGGCTGCTGGCCCTGCTGGCCAGCGTGCCACTGCTGCGCCGCTCACGGCGCCAGCCCTGACTCAGCGGCCTGACGGGGTGGCGCTGGCCGCTTCGTTGGCGCTGGCGGCGCTGGCCGCTGCGCCTGCGCTGCAGCTGCGGCCCTCGCCCAGCTCCCTGATGCCGCGCAGCCGGCCCTGGGTGACCCCGTCGGCCTGCGCAAAGCGCAGCACGTGCAGGGTGCTGGCGGCTTGCAGCTGCATCACCCGCAGGCCCTTGAGCGCACGCTGGCTCATGGCTTCCAGGGCGGCCTCGGCGGCCTTTTCGCTGCCATGGCGGGACAGCACCATGGTGGGGACCTCTTCGGGCGGGCCGGCCAGGTACTCGAAGTTGATGCGCATGCGCTTGTAGGTCTCTTCCTTGCGCTGCTGGAAGTCCTTGTTGGGGAAGCGGATGGTGGCCACAGCCCAGACGCCGGCCTGCTCGGCCCGCAGGTCCTGCCACTGCGAGGCGGCGATGCCGGCCTTCTCCAGCTGGCCCTGCACGCTGCGCAGGGCCTCGTCGCCCACCAGGGGCCCGAATTCCAGGCAGCTGCGGGCCTGTATTGATTTCGCGGCCTGGGCATTCAGCAGCTGCATCTGCTCGGGATTCACCTGCTGCTGCAGCCGGGCCGGGTCGCTGTCGCCGCGGGCCCGCAGGCCGGTGAGGCCGTCCAGCCAGCCCTGGGTGAAGACGAAGACCAGCAGGTTCAGCAGCAGCGTTGTGACGAAGAGGATTCTCAGCATGCGGGCGGCTCGCTGGCTTGAAGACGCACGGACACCTCGCCCGCGCTGATGGTCTGGCGCTGCCCCTGCACGTCCATCAGCAGCTCGCCCTGGACGCTGACGCCTGCTCCCACGCCCTCGGTGCCTCCGGCCGTGAGGGGGCGGCCCCGCAGCAGGTCACGAGCTTCGTAGCGATGCTGCCAGGCACCGAAGCCGCCCTGCGCGAAGCCGGTGACGGCCAGGATCAGCGGGCGTGCGACGCGGCGCAGCACCTCGGGCGCGGTCAGTCCGGGGCCGAGTTCGTCAAGACTGGCGTAGCCGCTCATGAACTGGCTTTCGTTGCCGGTCTTTTGCGGCCGGATGTTGAGCCCCACGCCGATCACCGCGATGCGCTGCTCGCCCGCGGTGACGGTCTCGATGAGGATGCCGCCCAGTTTGCGGCCGTCCAGCCAGAGGTCGTTGGGCCACTTGAGCTGCAGGCGGGGCGGGCTGGCCGGCTGGGGCTCCAGGGCCTCAGCCATGGCGCAGCCTACGGCCAGGGACAGGCCGGACCAGTCCGAGAGTGCCAGCGGCAGGGCCAGGGAGAAGGTCAGCGAGGCGCCGGCCTCGGCATGCCAGAGCCTGCCCATGCGGCCGCGGCCGGCCGTCTGGTGCTCGGCCACCAGCAGGCAGGGCTGCATGTCGTGGGCTCGGCGACCGAAGCCGCCGCGCTCGCCCGCCCGCTCGTTGCTGCGCTCGCCGGCGGAGCGGTGCTCAGAACGCACGCGCTCCAGCAGCACGCTGTTGGTGGAGTCGGTCCGGGCCAGGACCTCGATGGACAGGCCGGGCAGCAGCGGTTCCAGGTCTTGCCAGAGCGACTCGGCGCCCCAGTTCTGATGATTGGCAGCCATGTGGGGCAGGAGTGTCAGCGTTTGGGCGTGAGCATGGTGCCACGGCATTGCGGCGCGCCGCAATGACAGGCGTATTCCTTCTTCAACTTGGGGGTGTAGCGCTCGTCCACCGTGAGCCCATAGTCGTAGAACAGTTCCTCGCCAGGCATCAGGTCCCGCAGGGCCTTGATGAAGACGCGGCCGTTGACCTCGTCGGCCTCGCAGTTGGGATCGCAGCTGTGGTTGATCCAGCGGGCGCTGTTGCCGCCGTGCAGGGCGTCGATCACGGAGCCGTCGTCCAGGCCGAAGTAGAAGGTGTGGTTGGGCTGGCTGGGGTCGTGGGGGTGGCGGTCCATGGCCTCCTCCCAGTCGATGCGCTCGCCGGTGTACTCGACGATGACCTCGCCGGCCGGTATCTCGGTCAGTGCATAGACCCCGCGGCCATGCACACCTGAGCGCCGCACCTGGATGCGCCGCCCGCTGCCCTTGACGACCTTGGCCGCCTTTCTCACTGCCATGGAGGATGGCGCATCGGCGGACTTCTTGCGGGCGGCTTGCGGCATGGCTCGAGTTGGTTACATTGAAATCATGGGTGCGTGCGCGTGTGCGTGCGCGCGAGGCCGCATTGTAGGCAGAGCTTTCACTGCCGGCGGCCAGCCCCACCAGGAACGTCAGAAGAGACCATGAGCAAAGCCCTGATCATTGCCGAGAAGCCGTCCGTCGCGCAGGACATCGTGCGCGCCCTCACGCCCCAGTCCGGCAAGTTCGACAAGCACGACGAGTACTTCGAGAACGACCAGTACGTGGTCAGCTCCGCCGTCGGTCACCTGGTGGAGATCAAGGCGCCGGAGGAATACGACGTCAAGCGCGGCAAGTGGAGCTTCGCCCACCTGCCGGTGATCCCGCCGCACTTCGACCTCAACCCCATCGACAAGAGCAAGGGCAGGCTCAATGCCCTGGTCAAGCTCATCCGCCGCAAGGACGTCGAGACCCTCATCAATGCCTGTGACGCGGGCCGCGAAGGGGAGCTGATCTTCCGCCTGATCGTGCAGTACGCAGGCACGGCCAAGGCCGCCATCAACAAGCCGGTGCGCCGCCTGTGGCTGCAGTCCATGACGCCGCAGGCCATCCGCGAGGGCTTCGAGCGGCTGCGCAGCGACGCGCAGATGCTGCCTCTGGCCGACGCCGCCCGCTGCCGCTCCGAGGCCGACTGGCTGGTGGGCATCAACGGCACGCGGGCCATGACGGCCTTCAACTCGCGCGACGGAGGCTTCTTCCTGACCACGGTGGGCCGGGTGCAGACACCCACGCTGTCCATCGTCGTCGAGCGCGAGGAGAAGATCCGCAAGCACGTGGCCCGTGACTACTGGGAGATCCGCGGCAGCTTCGACGCCGAGGCCGGCCAGTACGAGGGCAAATGGTTCGACCCCGCCTGGAAGAAGAACCCGGACGATGCCGAGCTCCGGGCCGACCGCGTCTGGACCCAGGCCGAGGCCGAGGCCATCGCCGCCGCGGTGAAGGGCCAGCCCGCCACCGTCACCGAGGAGAGCAAGCCCAGCTCGCAGAGCAGCCCCGGCCTCTATGACCTCACCACGCTGCAGCGCGAAGCCAACTCGCGCTTCGGCTTCTCGGCCAAGACCACGCTGGGCCTCGCGCAGGCCCTCTATGAAAAGCACAAGGTCCTGACCTACCCGCGTACCGACTCCCGCTACCTCCCCGAGGACTACCTGGCCGTCGCCAAGCAGACCGCCGAGATGATCGCCAGCGAGGACCTGCCCGGTCCGTTGCAGGCCCTGGCCGGCCATGCCCGCGTGGCGCTCAACAAGGGCTACATCAAGCCCACCAAGAAGGTCTTCGACAACGCCAAGGTTTCGGACCACTTCGCCATCATCCCCACGCTGCAGGCGCCCCGCAGCCTCACCGAGGCCGAGGCCAAGCTCTACGAGCTGGTGGTCAAGCGCTTCCTCGCGGTGTTCTTCCCGGCGGCCGAGTTCCAGGTCACGACCCGCATCTCGACCGTGAAGGCCGGCGGCAAGGACTACAAGTTCCAGACCAACGGCAAGGTGCTGGTCAACCCGGGCTGGCTGGCCGTCTACGGCAAGGAAGCGCAGAACGAGGATGAGGGCAGCGGCGCCAGCCTGGTGCCGGTGAAGCCCGGCGAGGTGGTGCGCACCGAGCATGTGGACGTCAAGGGCCTGGCCACCAAGCCCCCGGCCCGCTACACCGAAGCCACGCTGCTTTCCGCCATGGAAGGCGCTGGCAAGCTGGTGGACGACGACGAGCTCCGCGAGGCCATGGCCGAGAAGGGCCTGGGCACGCCTGCCACGCGAGCCGCCACCATCGAAGGCCTGATCACCGAGAAGTACATGCTGCGCGAGGGCCGTGAGCTCATCCCCACCGCCAAGGCCTTCCAGTTGATGACGCTGCTGCGCGGCCTGGGCGTGGAGGACCTCACCAAGCCCGAGCTGACCGGCAACTGGGAACACCAGTTGGCCGAGATGGAGAAGGGCCGCCTGAATCGCGAGGAGTTCATGGCCCGCATCGCCGAGATGACCGAGCGCGTGGTGCAGAAGGCCAAGGAATACGACCGCGACACCATCCCCGGCGACTACGCCACCCTCAAGACCCCCTGCCCCAAGTGCGGCGGCGTGGTGAAGGAGAACTACCGCCGCTTCACCTGCTGCGGCAAGTCCGGCGAGGGCACTGGCCCCTCGCCCGCGAGTACGCGTGCGGTCCCCCGTGGGGACGCCACCGTCCTCGGGAGCGGCCCGGCGGACGGCGAGGGCTGCGGCTTCTCCATCGGCAAGATCCCGGGCGGTCGCAGCTTCGAGCTGCATGAGGTCGAGCAGTTCCTTCATGACAAGAAGATCGGCCCGCTGGAAGGCTTCCGCTCCAAGGCGGGCTGGCCCTTCACCGCCGAGCTGGCCCTGGTCTATGACGAGGAGCTCCAGAACTGGAAGCTGGAGTTCGACTTCGGCGAGGACGCCAAGAAGGCCGACGAGGCCGCCGAGGCCGTGGACTTCAGCCAGTCCGAACCCCTGGGCGCCTGCCCCAAGTGCGGCGGCACTGTCTACGAGCACGGCAGCAACTACGTCTGCGAGAAGAGCACCGGCCCGGCGTCCTCCTGCGACTTCAAGAGCGGCAAGATCATCCTGCAGCAGCCCATCGAGCTGAATCAGATGCGCAAGCTGCTGGAGACCGGCAAGACGGACCTGCTGGAGAACTTCGTCTCCAACAAGACTCGCCGCAAGTTCAAGGCCTTCCTCAGCTACGACGCCAAGGCGGGCAAGGTGATGTTCGAGTTTGAGCCGCGGGCGGCCAAGCCGGCGGCGAAGACCGCGGCACGCAAGACGGTGTCCAAGTCGACGGCCGGCAAGGCCTGAGTGGACGGCGGGGGTGTCCCCATGCAAGGAGTCGCAAGGAGTCGCATGAGGGCACCGCTGAGGGACTGGAGCATCCAGACGCGCCTGATGGCGGGCCTGGGTGCGGTCGCCACCCTGCTGGTGCTGGCCGTGGGCGCCTACTGGACCAGCCGCGAGGAGCGCCAGCTCACCGAGGCCCTGCTGCAGCGCCAGGAGCGCCTGGCCCAGATCGCCGCGCGCGGTTTCGCCGGCCCCATCTGGAACCTGGACATCGCGGCCATTTCCAACCTGCTGGACGCCGTCATGGCCGATCCCGAGGTGCAGGCCATCGAGCTGGAGGCGTTGGGGGTGGATGTGCAGCCCTTGCGCCGCCAGCGTGACCACGCCGCCGCCGCTGCGGTTGCGCCTCTGGTCAAGGAATTCGACGTGGTCTACCAGGCCGTGTCGCAGCAGCGGCCGGTGAAGGTGGGCCAGGCGCGGCTCCACTTCACCGGCGAGCGCGTGGCCGCAGCGGTGACAGAGATGCGGCGCTTCGTGGTGATGCTGCTCGCAGCCGTGCTCGTGGCTGTGCTGGCCTCTTGCTACTGGCTGGTCAACCGCCTGGTCAAGCAGCCGGTCTCGCGGCTCGGCGCGCTGGCGCAGCGGGTTTCGCACGGCGAGCTGGGCGTCATGCTGGAGGTCGAGCGCCAGGACGAACTCGGCGAGCTGACCGAACAGTTCAACCGGATGAGCCAGCAGCTGCGCCAGTCCTCCGACGGCCTGCGTGCCAGCGAGGCCCGCTATCGCAGCCTCTTCGAGAACGCCACCGAGGGCATCTTCCAGACCGACGGCCGCGGCCGCCTGCTGGGGCTCAACAAGGCCATGGCCCAGATGCTGGGCTATGAGCGGCCCGCCCTGGCTCTGGCAAGCTCGCGCAATCTCCGTCGCCTGGTGCGCCTGGAGCCGGGCGAGCTGCGCCGCGTGGTGCGTGCGCTGATGCGCCACCGCCTGCTGCAGCAGGTGCCCATGCTGGTGGGCACCCACGACGGACGGCAGCTGTGGATCGAGCTCAGCGCCCATATCGTGCCCGGCAGCCAGGGGCAGGAGGCCCGCATCGAGGGCATGATCAGCGACATCACCCAGCGCCGCCTGGCCGAGCAGGAGCTGACCCGCCACCGCGACCACCTCGAGGAGCTGATCGAGGCCCGCACCATGGAGCTGTCCCAGGCCAAGATCCGCGCCGAGGCGGCCAATCAGTCCAAGAGCCGCTTCCTGGCCACCATGAGCCACGAGTTCCGCACCCCGCTCAATGCCATCCTGGGCTTTGCGCAGCTGCTGCAGATGGACGAGGGCCTGGACGACGCCCAGCGCAACAAGATCAACCTGGTGCGCGACTCCGGCGAGCACCTGCTGGCCCTGATCACCGACCTGCTGGACATGGCCAGCATCGAGGCCGGCAAGGTGCGCCTGCAGCCCGCCACCGTGGACCTGCGCGCCCTGCTGGAGGTGGCCTGCGACGCCATCCGCCTGCGCGTGGCCGAGAAGCGCCTGGCCTTCCTGGTCCGCATCGACGAGAACCTGCCGCTGCGCGTGCGCGTCGACGGCCAGCGCCTGCGTCAGGTCCTGCTCAACCTGCTGTCCAATGCCGTCAAGTTCACCGACCACGGCCGGCTGAGCCTGGTGGCCGAGCTGGTCGGGCAGTCGCCCGCGACCGCGACGGTGCGCATCGAGGTCAGCGACACCGGCATTGGCATGAACGAGGCTCAGGTGAGCCGCCTGTTCCAGCCCTTCGAGCAGGTGGCCGAGGACGCCCGCCGCACCGGCGGCACCGGCCTGGGCCTGTCCATCAGCCAGCAACTGGTGCGCCTGATGGGCAGCCGCATCGAGGTGCACAGCGAGCCGGGCGCGGGCAGCCGCTTCTGGTTCGACCTGGAACTGCCCCTGCAGTCCTGAAGCCCATGCGGCAGGGACGATACTGCCGGCCATGAACGAGACCGTCCTGGCCAAGCTGCTGGCCATCATGGTGGCGGTGGGCATCGGCTGGCTGGTGGGCCGCATGCGCTGGCTGGGCGGGCTTGACGCCGGCGGCACGGGCGGTGATCCGGCCCGGGTGCTGTCCAACGCGGCCTTCTACATCTTCGTGCCGGCCCTGATGTTCCGCACCACGGCCCGCATCGACTTCCACCACCTGCCCTGGGCCACGCTGCTGGGCTTCTTCCTGCCCGTGGTGCTGGGCATGCTGGCCTGCTATGCCTGGCTGCGCTGGCGCGGCCAGGGCGCGGTGGCCAGCCCCAGCGTGCGGGCCATCACCGCCAGCTTCGGCAATACCCTGCAGGTGGGCGTGCCGCTGGCGGCGGCGGTGTTCGGCGAGCAGGGCCTGGCCATCCACATCACCGTGGTGAGCCTGCATGCGCTGACCCTGCTGAGCGTGCTGACTCTGCTGGTGGAACTGGACCTCGCCCGCGTCGCGCATGCCCACAACCCGCAAGGCCTGCGCGCCACCATGCGGGCCACGGCCCGCAACACCATCATCCACCCGGTGGTGCTGCCGGTGCTGGCTGGCCTGCTCTGGAACGCCACGGGCTGGCGCCTGCCCCAGGCCCTGGACGAGGTGCTGCAGATGCTGGGCACGGCCGTGGTGCCGCTGTGCCTGACGCTGATCGGCATGTCCCTGGCCTACTACGGCTGGCCGGCGCGCTGGCGCTCGGTGCTGGGCCTGCTGGCCTGGAAGCTGCTGGTGCTGCCGGGCCTGGTGCTGGCCCTGGGCCTGTGGGTGCTGGAACTGCCCGCGCTGCCGCTGGCGGTGATCGTGATGATGGCGGCGCTGCCACCGGGCTCCAATGCCTTGATCTTTGCCCAGCGTTACCGCTGCGAGGAAGCCGAAACCACGGCTGCCGTGGTGCTGGGCACCTTGCTCTTCGCCTGCAGCGCGCCGCTGTGGCTGACGGGACTGGTGCACCTGCGGCTGCTCTGATGTACTGCGGGCTTCGCCTTGCCCTGTGCGGGTGTCAGGTCTTGCCCCATGTCCACGCCTCTTGAAATCCATCCCGCCACGCAGTTGCCGTCCGTGGCGCTGCACCAGGCCTTCGGCGCTGCCTTTGCCGACTACCTGATCGGTCCCTTCGTGCTGCCCTACGAGGCCTGGCCCGGCTTCCTGTCGCGCCAGGGCGTGGACCTGGGCCTGAGTCGCGTCGCCCTGGATGGCGAGGGCCGCGTCCTGGCCTTTGCCTTCACAGCACCTCGGCTGCTGCAGGCCAGTTGGCGTCTTGGCACCATGGGCGCGCTGCCGGCTGCGCGGGGCAGCGGCGCGGCGCCGGCCCTGCTGCAGGACTTCCTCGCGCGTGCGCGCCAGGCCGGCTGCCGGCGCGTGGAGCTGGAGGTCTTTGCCCAGAACGAGCGGGCATGCCGGCTTTATGAGCGCCACGGCTTCGCAGTGCAGGACGCACTGCAGGGCTACACCGGCAGGGTGCCTGCCGGCCCGGCGCTGCCCCAGCGCAAGCTGGCCTGGGAAGAGGCCTTGCACTGGCTGGACGAGGCCGAGGCGCACGGCCTGGCACTGCCGCTGCAGCAGACGCGCCTGGGTCTGGCCAGCGCCCAGGGGCAGCGGGCCTGGGCTTGGGGATCGGCACTGCTGACGGGGGCGCCCAAGGCGGACGATGCTGGCGTCTTCCAGATCGGGGCTCTGGTGGACCGTTCGCCCCGCCAGGTCGACGCACAGGCCCTGCTGCAGAGTCTGGCCGCGCAGCATCCGCAGTGGCAGGATTGGCGCATGCCCCAGCTGCTGCGGCCTTCGGTGGGCGGCCAGGCCCTGGAGCGCCTGGGCCTGCAGCGCATGCCCCTGCACCAACTCTGGATGCGACGGGCGCTGTGATCAGGCGGGCTGCAGGGGCAGGTGGATCTCCACCAGCGCCTCGTGGGCCGGCACCTCGGGGAAGAAGCGCAGGCGCTTCAGAAAGGACGGCGCATCGCGCAGCTCCAAGCCGCTCTGGGGCAGCCAGACGCCGTAGAGCCAGCGTATGGCCTGGTCCAGGCTGGCATCCGGCCCCTCGTGGCGCAGCACCGCATGCAGTCCGCCCTCGATGCGGTCGGCGACCAGGCCCTGCGGGTTCGGCGGCACCGGCTGCGCCCAGGCCACGGCCAGGCCGAAGCGGCAGTCGGCGGGCAGCACCGAGTCCGGGTCGTCGTAGAGCAGGTTGTAGGTGGCGGCCTTGGCCGGCGGCAGCTGGCGCTCCTTGCGCCAGGCGATGAAGCGCTGCAGGCTGGGGGCCAGGTCTTGCATGGGCCCCCGGTGAACCAGCAGGGCCACGGGGATGTCAGGGGTCTGTGCCAGGCGCACCTGGTCGAGCTGGAAGGGATCGTGATGCATGGGCCATTGCTCCGCTTGATGAAGAAGCCGCTCGCAGGCCGCCCAGGCCGCGGAGCGCGGGTCGCGCCGCCACTGGCTGGGGGTCTTGTCGAACAGACGACGAAAGGCGCGGGTGAAGGCCTCCGGGCTCTCGTAGCCGCTGGCCAGGGCCACCTCCAGCACCGGCATGGCAGGCCGGTGCGCCAGCCACTGGCCCGCGCGGCGCATGCGTGAAAGCTGCACATAGCGGGCCAGGGGCAGGCCGCACAGGGCGGCGAACTGGCGGTGGAAGTGAAAGGGCGAGCTGTGGGCCAGGGCGGCCAGGCCGCCGAGGTCCAGGGCTGCCTCAGGCTGGCTGTCCACATGGCGCAGCACCTGCTGCATGCGGGCCTGCCAGCGGCGCAGGGATTCGGTGGAGGAGGGCTTCTCGGGCGCGTTCATCGTGGGGCGAAGCCTAGGGACAAGGGCGAAAACCCGCCGTGCCGCTCTTGCGGACCTGGGCAGACCGCGGCGTCGAAAGAAGGGCTTGTCCAGCGGCGAAAGCCGTTCGCGGGGCATGCCGGGGGCGCTTGTCGGAGAATCGGGCGCATGAGTACCGCAGTTTCGCTCGCTTCCCTGCCCGATCCCGCCCAGGACCTTCCCGCCTACATGGACGCCCTGGGCGCCGCCGCGCGCGCCGCCAGCCGTCAGATGGCCGCCGCCCCCACGGCTGCCAAGAACGCCGCCCTGCTGGCCCTGGCGCGCCGCCTGCGCGAGGCAGGCCCGGCCCTGGCAGCAGCCAATGCCCGCGACCTGCAGGCCGCCGAGGCCGCCGGCCTGGCCGGACCGATGCTGGACCGCCTGCGCCTCACGCCCGCCGTGATCGCCACTGTGGCCGAGGGCTGCGAGCAGATCGCCGCCATGCCCGACCCCATCGGCGAGATCACCGGCGTCAAGCGCCGCCCCAGTGGCATCAGCGTGGGTCAGATGCGCGTGCCCCTGGGCGTCTTCGGCATGATCTACGAGAGCCGGCCCAATGTGACCATCGAGGCGGCTTCCCTGGCCATCAAGAGCGGCAATGCCTGTCTGCTGCGCGGCGGCTCTGAGGCTTTCCACTCCAACCAGGCCCTGGCCGCGCTGGTGGCCCAGAGCCTGGATGAAGCTGGGCTGCCGGGCAGCGCCGTGCAGCTCGTCGGCACCACCGACCGCGCCGCCGTGGGCCGCCTGATCGCCATGCCGGACTTCGTGGATGTGATCATCCCGCGCGGCGGCAAGGGCCTGATCGAGCGCATCGCTGCCGAGGCCCGCGTGCCCGTCATCAAGCACCTCGACGGCAACTGCCACTGCTATGTGGACGCCGAGGTGGACCTGGACCTGGCCCTGCGTGTGGTCGACAACGCCAAGACCCAGAAGTACAGCCCCTGCAACGCCACCGAGTCCCTGCTGGTGCATGCGGCGCAGGCGGCGGCCTTCCTGCCCCGCATCGGCGCCGTGTTCGCGGCCAAGGGCGTGGAGATGCGCGGCTGCCCGCGCAGCCTGGCCGCACTGCAGGCCGTGCCGGGCGCCACGCTGGCGGCGGCGTCCGAGGCCGACTGGAGCACCGAGTACCTCGCCCCCGTCATCAGCATCAAGGTGGTGGACAGCCTGGACGAGGCCATGGCCCACATCAACCGCCATGGCTCGCACCACACCGACGCCATCCTCACGACGAACCACCCCAACGCCATGCGCTTCCTGCGCGAGGTCGATTCCGCCAGCGTGATGGTCAATGCCAGCACCCGCTTCGCTGATGGCTTCGAGTACGGCCTGGGCGCCGAGATCGGCATCTCCACCGACAAGTTCCACGCCCGCGGCCCGGTGGGCCTGGAGGGGCTCACCTCGATGAAGTGGATCGTGCTGGGGCAGGGCGAGGTGCGGGGCTGAAGGGCGCTGCTTGAAACAGCCGGCCTGCATGGGTGGGCAGGGTGCGCAGCCAGCGTGTTATGGTCCTCGCCTCTCCATCCCTTGTCCGGCCATGACTGCTCATCGCCCGTTCACCTTCCGTCTCGCGCTGACGCTGGCGGCCGCCCTGGTCCTGCCCCTGTGCGCCCAGTCGGCGCCGTCCGCCTCGATCTATGTCACGCAGGCAGGCTGGGGACATCTGAGCCTGCAGGGCGATCGCTTCGAGCTGCTGGCCACTGGCAGCAACGGCCACAGCTGCGTGCTGGACGGCGCGCGCCAGGGCTCTGTGGGAGACGCAGGCGAAGGCTGCAAGCTGCAGTTCAAGCCCTTGCCGGGCGGGCGGCTGGAGGTGCTGCCGGCCTCGCCGTCCATGGACCAGGCCTGCCGCATGTTCTGCGGCGCCCGGGCCAGCTTCGACGGGGTCTACCACCCCATGCCGCAGGGCTGCGAAGACGAGCAGCGTCATGCCCGCCAGGCCCAGGGGCTGCAGGCCTACAAGGCCGGCCGCCATGCCGAGGCCGCCAGCCGCTGGGCCGAACTGGAGCGCTCCTGCGGGGTGTTCATGCACTGGACGGAGTCCTACGCGCTGAACAATGACCGCGCCGTGGCCGCCTATCACCTGGGCGATTTCGCGGCCTGCGTGGCGCTCTCGCGCCCGGTGGCCGATGACCAGCAGCTGCAGGTCTTCCGCGAGACCGCGCCGACCGACCACGACAACCTGCTGCCGCTCTTGCGCGCCGCCCGCTTCAACCTGCAGCGCTGCAGCGAGAAGGCCGCCGGGAAGCGCTGAGCCGGCGGCCGGCTCAGCGCCAGCCCGTCACCTGCGCATCGGCCGGGGCCGACAGCTTGTAGCGGGCCGTGAAGCGCTGCGTCTGCCTGGGCGCGAGGGTCTGGCGCCAGGCACGGATGCCGCGCTGCTCGCGCCAGTCGCCGGCCTGGGGCTCGGGACTGAGCTGGGCCTCGATGCGGATGTCCGCGTGCTGGCTCACCGGGCTGGCTTCCAGCACCAGCAGGGGCAGGGGCTTGTCGGCGCGGCTCTCCACCTCGTAGACCCGTTCCACCTGGCGCTCCTGGCGCTGGCTGATCAGGCCGGCGTTCGCCCCCTCCAGGCGCTCGGGCAGGCGGCGCACCCGCAGGCGGTCGTCACGGCCGAAGACCCAGTCCACCTTTTGCTCGCCGCTGAAGAAGAGCTGCGATTCGCCGACCAGCAGGCCGTCCCGGTACAGCTGCAGCTTGCCGCGCGGCCAGCTGCCGGCGGGACGGGCCAGCTCGGCGATCAGGAAGGCGGCACTGTCGACCTGGGGCTGGACGCGGCTGTAGACCGTGGTGTCCACCGCCTCCTTGCCCAGCGAGAGCTGCAGCGGGCGCGCGCCGCTCAGCAGGCGTTGGCGGGTCGGGATGGCGTACTCGCTGGCGAACTCGCCAACGAAGACCTCGGGCCGGAAGTCGGTGCGCACGCGCGAGCCGGACACGGCCACGGACTCGGCCTTGGCCATGGGGGCTGGTGCCGCCATGGGCACAGGCCTGGTTTCATAGACGTGGTTGGGCTCCTGCTTGGGGCGGATGTCCAGCAGCCAGGGTGACAGATAGCCCGGGCCGCCCTGCGGCCGGCCCAGCTCGGTGCTCAGGCGCAGGCTCACATTGCTCCAGTCCTCACCCGTCTGCTGCGAGACCTCGGCCCGGCGCTCCAGGTTCAGTTGGCCCGTGGCCGTGTCCAGGCGCGCACGGTAGAGCGGCGTCCAGCCGGCCTGCTCGCTGCGGTAGCGCAGGCGCAGCTCGCCGCCCTGGAGGGTGTCCACGGGCACGCTCAGCACCTGGTACTGGCGCTGGTCGCCCTCCTGCTCGCGGGCCTGGGCCAGTTGGCGGTCCAGGGACTCCATGCGCTCCTTGTGCGCCTGCTGGCGCTGCAACTGGTCCAGGGTCTGGCGGCGCAGGGTCTCCAGGGTCTCCGAGAGCTTGGCGCCGGGCGGCAGCTCCTTGCCGGTCAGCTGCTTGAGGAAATTGAGCGAGACGGCCAGGGCCTCCGACTCCGCCTGCAGTTGCCTCGACTGCTGCTCCAGCTCGCGCACCTTGCTGCCGCGGTCGCATTCAGGCAGCAGCTCGGCGGGTTTGAGCTCCAGGCGGATCTCGCCCACGCCCATGTCCGGGGCGGGCAGCAGCTGGAGGGAGTCGGCGACCAGCTCGGGGCTGAGGCAGCTGAAGCGCGCCTCGCGGGCATTGGGCGCCAGGGTCAGGGCCCGCTCGATGGTGGCGCCCTGGGGGTGCAGGGTGACTTGGCGCAGGGTGTCGGCCGCCTGGGCCTGCAGGGCCAGGCCGGCCAGGGTGAGGAGGGACAGCAGGGGTGTCGCTTGTGGCATGGCTGAGAGGCTTTCGATGGGGCCTTCAGCCTAACACCGCCGGCCCGCTGCCGGCCGCCGTGGAGAGGGCTCCCGGGACGCCGTGACACCTGGCAATGGCACACTGCGGCCCATGAGTCTTCCTCCGCAAGCCAATTCCACCCGCAAGGCCCTGGTGCTGTTCTCCGGCGGCCAGGACTCCACCGCCTGCCTGGCCTGGGCCCTGGAGCGCTACGCACAGGTCGAGACCCTGGGCTTCGACTACGGCCAGCGCCACCGCATCGAGCTGGACTGCCGCCAGACCGTGCGCCGCGAGCTCGCCGCCCAGTTCCCCGCCTGGGGCGCAAAGCTGGGCGAGGACCATGTGCTGGACCTCGCCCTGCTGGGCCAGATCTCCGACACCGCGCTGACTGAATCCCGCGCCATCGAGATGCAGGCCAACGGCCTGCCCAACACCTTCGTGCCGGGGCGCAACCTGCTCTTCCTGAGCTTCGCTGCCACCCTGGCCTACCGCCGTGGCGCCTCGGTGCTGGTGGGCGGCATGTGCGAAACGGACTACTCCGGCTACCCCGACTGCCGCGACAACACCCTCAAGGCCCTGCAGGTGGCCCTGAGCCTGGGCCTGGACCAGCCCATGACCATCGAGACGCCACTGATGTTCATCACCAAGGCCCAGACCTGGGCCCTGACCGAGCAACTGGGCGGCGCGGCCCTGAACGAGCTCGTGATCGAGCACACCCACACCTGCTACCTGGGCGAGCGCCAGCAGCGCCATGTCTGGGGCTACGGCTGCGGCAGCTGCCCGGCCTGCGAGCTGCGGGCCCAGGGTTACGAGGGCTATCGGGTCCAGGGGCGCGCTGGCGCATGATGTCCTGGATGAGCTCCTGGTCCTGGACCCCCTGGCTGCTGGCCGCCATGCTCTTCTTCTGGGGCGTGGGGGGCTACAACCGCATGATGCGTTTGCGCAATGCCATCGGCACGGCCTATGCCCAGCTGGACGGTCTGCTGGTGCAGCGGGCCCAGCTCTGCGCCCGCCTGTTGGAGCAATTGCGCCCCCTGCTGCAGAACGAGCAGGCCACCTTCGACGCGCTGGAGAACGCGCAGGGGGAGGCCCAGACCGCCGCCAATGCGGTGCGCGCCAGGCCCTATGCGGCCGACCCGGTGGCTGCCCTGGCCGTGGCCGCGGCGGTGCATGCGGCGGCGCTGACGCGGCTGATGTCCCTGGTCGAGCACCATGGCGCCCTGGCCGAACATCCGGAGGTCTTCGTCCTGGTGGACGAGCTGAAGATGGTGGAGCGCCAGCGCGCCTTCGCCCGCCAGCTTTTCAACCAGGCGGTGGGCGTCTACAACGAAGCAGTGCAGCAGTTCCCCACGCGGCTGCTGGCCAGCTTCTTCGGCTTTGGCGAGGCGCGCTCGCTGTGATCAGGCGGCGCGGCTGATCAGCTGCACTCGATCACGCCCGAGCTCACCAGCTCCTGGAACAGGGCCATCAGGGCCTGGCCGCGCATGGCATAGGGATTCAGGCGAGTGGTCTCGCTGTACTTGAGGACCAGGGCGGGGTTGAGCCGGTGCAGGTTGACCTGGCCCATGCTCCAGCCGGCGAAGCGGCGCTCGTCGATCTCTTCATAGCTCAGCAGGATGACGTCGTGGTGGCGCGGGTCCTGCACGATGGCCTTGTAGCGCGCGTTGACGGCATCGCGGGCGCCCTCCAGCACCTGGATGAAGACGCCGTCGCTGAGGCACAGCAGGCCGGTGATGCCCTCGGGCGGGTTGTGCTCGCGGGACTGCTTGAGGATGGCGGCCAGCTGGGCCTCCTTGGTGCCTTCGGCGGCACGGCTGGCGTAGAGAAGACGGACGAGCATGGCTGGCTCCTGGGGTGGGATTACTTCTTGCTGAGCAGGGAGAGGAACTCGCGGCGCAGATTGGGGTCCTTGAGGAAGGCGCCGCGCATCACGCTGTTGGTCATCATGGACTCGCTGTCCTTGACGCCGCGCCAGTGCATGCAGAAATGGTCGGCCTCCATCACGATGCCCAGGCCGTCCGGCTGCACACGCTCCTGCAGCTCGTTGGCCAGCATGGTCACGGCCTCTTCCTGGATCTGGGGACGGCTCATGATCCAGTCGGTGAGCCGCGCGTACTTGGACAGGCCGATCAGGTTGGAATGCTCATTGGGCAGCAGGCCGATCCACACCCGGCCGACGATGGGGCACAGGTGGTGCGAGCAGGCCGAGCGCACGGTGATGGGGCCCACGATCATCAGCTCGTTGAGCCGTGTGATGTTGGGGAACTCGGTGACGTCCGGGGCCTGCACGTAGCGGCCCTTGAAGACCTCGCGCACGAACATCTTGGCGACGCGCTTGGCGGTCTCCTGGGTGTTGTGGTCGCTGTCGGTGTCGATCACCAGGGCGCGCAGCACGCCTTGCAGCTGCTGCTGGACCTCGGCCTGGATCTCGTCGAGCTCACCGGCCTCGATGAAGTCGGCGATGTTGTCATTGGCGTGGTGACGGCAGTCGGCGGCGAGCAGCCGGTAGCGCACGCGCTCTGAGGCGGGCAGGGCGGCCAGCTCGTCGGCGCTGAGGGCGGGGAGGGGGGCGGTCTTGCCAGGCATGGGGGCCTCTCGGTTCTTCTATGGCGCGGATTGTGGCCCTTTTGAATGAATCGGGCGTGTGAGGTGCGCACTTGGCCCCAGACCTTGACCGGACAAGCGCCCGCCGCCTGCTTCACGCCCGCCTAAGCCTGGCCCGAGGCCCGCACTTACACTGCCCCTGTGTCAGAAACCTCCTCTCCCTCCGCTGCCGGCATCCCCCTGCAGCGTCTCCTGCTGCAGGCCGCGGACGCCGTCCAGGCCGTGCGCCAGGGGCGTTCGCTCACCGATGTGCTGGCCCGCTGCCCGCGCGAGCTGCGTCCAGGCACCCAGGCCCTGAGTTTCCAGGTACTGCGCCAGCTCGGCGCTGCCCAGGCCCTGCGCCGCCAGCTGGCGCCCAAGGCGCCGCCGCCCAAGGTCGAGAACCTGCTGCTGTGCGCCCTGGCCCTGCTGTGGCCGTCGGACGACCCGCCCTATGCCGCCCACACCGTGGTCGACCAGGCCGTGCGCGCCATGCGCCAGCGCGCTGCCCCCAGCGCGGGCTTCGTCAACGCCGTGCTGCGCCGCTTCCTGCGCGAGCGCGAGGCCCTGGTGCAGGGCCTGCAGCGCGATCCGGTGGCGCACCACAACCATCCACAGTGGTGGATAGACCGCGTCCGCCAGGACTGGCCCCAGCACTGGCAGGGCATCCTCGCTGCCAACAACAGCCGACCGCCCATGACCCTGCGCGCCAACGCCCGCCAGGGCAGTGCCGCGGCCTACCAGGCGCGGCTGGCGGAGCAGGGCATGGCCTCGCGCCTGCTGGGCGACCGCCTGCCGCAGGCTCTGCTGCTGGACCGTCCCCAGCCTGTGGCGGCCCTCCCGGGCTTCGAGCATGGGGCTGTCTCGGTGCAGGATGCCGCCGCCCAGATCGCCGCCCCGCTGACCGTGGCCGCGCTGCAGGCGCGCACACCGCAGGGGCAAGACCTGGCCCTGCCGGCCCTGCCGCCCGGCGCCCGGGTGCTGGACGCCTGCTCCGCGCCCGGGGGCAAGACCGCGCACCTGCTGGAGCTCCAGGCCCTGGACCTCCTGGCCCTGGATGCCGACCCCGAGCGCCTCGCCCGCGTGGAAGGCAACCTGCGCCGCCTGCAGTTGCAGGCCCAGGTCCGCGCCGTGGACGCCCGCCAGACCGCGCAGTGGTGGGACGGCCGCTCCTTCGACGCCATCCTGCTGGACGCCCCCTGCAGCGCCTCCGGCATCGTGCGCCGCCATCCGGACGTGCGCTGGCTGCGTCGCCCCGAGGACATCGCTCAACTGGCCCGCATCCAGGCCGAGCTGCTGGATGCCCTGTGGCCCCTGCTCAAGCCGGGCGGGCGCATGGTCTACGCCACCTGCTCGCTCTTCAAGGCCGAGGGCCAGGACCAGGTCGACGCGTTTTTGCAACGCCAGCCCGATGCCGGGGCCGTGGAGTGCGCAGGGCTCACGGGTCATCTGCTGCCCGTGCCTGACAATGGCGCCCAAGACGCGGCCGGGCAGGCTGTTCCGCTGGACGGCTTCTTCTATGCCCTGCTCCTGAAATCGCCTGCTTCCACCCGCTGATGGTTCTCGCCCCCCTGGCGCCCGAGGCGCCATGTCTGCTGCGCTGTGCCTGGTCTGCCAAGGGCCTGGGCCGCGCCGTGGCCTGGGGGCAGCGGGGCCTGCGGTGGGTGGTGGGGCTGCTGTTGACGCTGGCCCTGCTGATGGGAGCGGTGTCGACAGCTCGGGCGGAGGGCATTCACCTCACCGACCTGCGCACCGAGCGCACGGACGAGGGCCTGCTGCTGAGCTTCAGCGCCCGCTTCGAGCTGACCAAGCCGGTCGAGGAGGCCCTGCTGAAGGGCCTGCCCGTCTACTTCCAGGCCGAAGTCAACGTCATGCGCGGCCGCTGGTACTGGCGCGACGCCCGGGCGGCCCGGGCGGCCCGCAGCTGGCGTCTGGTCTGGCAGCCCCTGACCCGCCAGTACCGGGTGACCACCGAAGGCCTGCACCAGAACTTCGACAGCCTGCCCGAGGCCCTGGCCTTCATGCGGGGCGTCTCCGGCTGGCGCATCGCCGAGCCGCGCGACATCGACGAAGACGGCAAGTACTACCTCGAGTTCAGCTACAAGCTGGACACCTCCCAGCTGCCCCGCCCCATGCAGATCGGCCTGGGCGCACCCCAGGGCTGGGGTTTGAGCGTGGAGCACAAGCTCAATCTCGCGCCTGACTTCAGCGCCCGGCTGCAGCCATGAGCGCCGCACGGCCGCCCGAAGGCGTTCATTCCCGCCTGGCGGGACAGCACGCAGTGCGAAGGGTGCCCCAAGTGCGCGCCGCACGGCCGCCCGAAGGCGCTCATTCCCGCCTGGCGGGACAGCACGCAGTGCGAAGGGTGCCCCAAGTGCGCGCCGCACGGCCGCCCGAAGGCGTTCATTCCCGCCTGGCGGGACAGCACGCAGTGCGAAGGGTGCCCCAAGTGCGCGCCGCACGGCCGCCCGAAGGCGTTCATTCCCGCCTGGCGGGACAGCACGCAGTGCGAAGGGTGCCCCAATGAGCCGCGTGAGACGCTGGGCCTGGCTGGTCTCGCTGCTGGCCGTTGCCGGGGCGAGCGGCTTGCTGGCCTTTCTGCTGTCCATCGGCGCGACCGCCGAGCGCGGCTTCTTCGAGCGGCACTACGAGTGGCTTCTGGGGCTGAACATCGGCGTGGCCGGCGTGCTGGCCACCGTCATCATCAGCGCCGGCGTGCGCCTGGTGCTGCGGGTGCGCCGCGGCAAGTTCGGCAGCCGCCTGTTGCTCAAGCTGGCCGGCATCTTCGCCCTGGTGGGCGTGGTGCCTGGTGTGCTGATCTACACCGTGTCCTACCAGTTCGTGAACCGCTCCATCGAGAGCTGGTTCGACGTGCGCCTGGCCAGCGCGCTGGAGTCCGGCCTCAAGCTGGGCCAGGGCACGCTGGACGGCCTGGTCAACGAGCTGGGCAGCAAGACCCGCAGCGCCGCCGAGCGCTTGGGCGAGCAGGGCGGCACGCCCATGACCCTGGCCCTGGAGCGCTTGCGGGACCAGCTCTCAGCCCGCTCGGTGAGCCTGCTGGGCGCCAACGGCCAGCCCCTGGTCGTGGTGGGGGGCGCCGAGAACCCCGCGCTGACCCTCAGCCGCACCAGCAGCAACCTGCTGCGCGATGCCCGGCGCCAGGGCGTGATCAGCAAGATCGAAGGCCTGGAGGACGAGGCCAAGGCGCTGGAGGGCCAGGCCCGCATCCGCGCCCTGGCCCTGGTGCCCAGCAATGACTTCAGCCTGGGCGCCAGCGATCGCTACCTGATGGTGGTGCAGGGCCTGCCCGGCTCGGTGCTGGCCAATGCCCTGGCCGTGCAGAACGCCAACGTCGAGTACCAGCAGCGCTCTCTGGAGCGCGATGGCATGCGCCGCATCTACCTCGGCACCCTGACCCTGGTGCTGATCCTGGCCGTGTTCGCGGCCCTGCTGCTGGCTGTGACACTGGGCGACCAACTCGCCCAGCCTCTGCTGCTGCTGGCCGACGGCATGCGCCAGGTGGCCCAGGGCGACCTCACCGCCAAGCCCACCATCGCCTCGCGCGACGAGCTGGGCGGCCTGACCCGCAGCTTTGCCGACATGACACAGCAGCTGGCCGATGCCCGCCACATGGTCGAGCAGAGCGTGACCCAGCTGGAGAGTGCCCGCACCCATCTGCAGACCATCCTGGACAACCTCACCGCCGGCGTGATCGGCTTCGACGCCCGCGGCGGCATGGACACCATCAACCCTGGCGCCACCCGCATCCTGCGCCTGCCGCTGTCGGCCTACCAGGGCCAGCGCATGGAGGCCGTGCCCGAGCTGCAGGACTTCGCGGCGGAGGTGGCCCAGCGCTTCGCCAGCAGCGTGGACAACGACGGCACCTGGCAGGACAGCTTCGAGCTCAAGCTGCCCGGCAATGCGGAGGCGTTGAACTTGCTGGTGCGCGGCGCCAGCCTGCCCGAGGGCGAGCGCCTGATCGTGTTCGACGACATCTCCGAGGTGGTGTCGGCCCAGCGCTCGGCCGCCTGGAGCGAGGTGGCGCGGCGCCTGGCCCACGAGATCAAGAACCCGCTGACGCCCATCCAGCTCTCTGCCGAGCGCCTGCAGCACAAGCTCGAGGCCAAGCTGGAAGGTCCGGACCAGGCCATGCTGGTGCGTTCGGTGGGCACCATCGTCAACCAGGTGCAGGCCATGAAGCAGCTGGTCAACGAGTTCCGCGACTACGCCCGCCTGCCCGCCGCCCAGCTCAAGCCCCTGGACCTCAACGCCCTGGTTGGCGAGGTGCTGCTGCTCTACGTCTCGGCGCAGGAGGCCGGCCGCCTGCATGCCGAGCTGAGCCCCGAACTCCCCCTGATCGTGGGGGATGCCACCCAGCTGCGCCAGGTCATCCACAACCTCGTGCAGAACGCGCTGGACGCGGTTGCTGACCGAGAGCAAGGGCATGTTCGGGTACGCACGCTCAAATCCGTCGGCGACACTGGCGAGCTGCGTGGCTTGCGCCTCGTGATCTCGGACAACGGTCCCGGCTTTGCGGAGAAGGTGCTCAAGAGAGCCTTCGAACCCTACGTGACCACCAAGTCCAAGGGCACGGGCCTGGGACTTGCCGTGGTCAAGAAGATCGCCGATGAGCATGGGGCGCGTATCCGCCTCAGCAATCTGCATCCTGACGGCGACGAGTCCTTGCCGCCGAACGGCGCCCAAGTTTCGTTATCATTTTCAAAACTCGCGACTGCACCGAGCCCGGCCGAGCCGAGCGAAGCTCCCGGGGCCGCGTGAACAGTAGGCATACATGGCAACCATTCTTGTTGTTGACGACGAACTGGGCATCCGGGCCCTGTTGTCTGAAATCCTGACCGACGAAGGTCACACCATCGAACTGGCCGAGAACGCCGGTCAGGCGCGCGCCGTTCGCGAGCGCATGCGGCCCGATCTCGTGCTGCTGGACATCTGGATGCCTGACGTCGATGGCGTCACCCTGCTCAAGGAGTGGGGCAGCAGCGGCCAGCTGACCATGCCCGTGATCATGATGAGCGGCCACGGCACCATCGACACCGCGGTGGAGGCCACCAAGTTCGGCGCCATTGCTTTCCTGGAAAAGCCCATCACCCTGCAGAAGCTGCTGCGAGCCGTGGAGCAGGCCCTGGTGAAGACGGCGCCTCGCCCGGTTGCGCCGCCACCTGGCCTGCCCAGCTACGCTGTGCGGCCTGAGCTGCCCTTGCATGCGCATAGTGCGGTGATGAGCCACGGCGGCCACAGTGTCGCCCCGGCCATTGCGCCTGTGCAGGCCCTGGCTTCCGAGCAGCTGTTCGAGCTGGACCGCCCCTTGCGCGAGGCGCGCGACGCCTTCGAGAAGAGCTACTTCGAGTTCCATCTGGCCAAGGAGAACGGCTCCATGACCCGCGTGGCCGAGAAGACCGGCCTGGAGCGCACCCACCTGTACCGCAAGCTGAAGCAGCTGGGCGTCGATCTTTCAAGAAATAAGCGCAACAGCCAAATTTAGTGTTATAGTCATGGTCTTCGCTGATCGCTGTGTTGCAAGACAGGGTGGTCAAGGAAGCAAAGATGGCCAAGTAGCTCAGTTGGTAGAGCAGCGGATTGAAAATCCGCGTGTCGGTGGTTCGATTCCGCCCTTGGCCACCAGAATTCGCGAAAGAAATCAACGGGTTACGCTTAGCGGCGTAGCCCGTTTTTCTTTGTGGTGTCAACCAAGTGTCAACCGCGCCAACGGGTTCAATGCCTTCGCTTCTTGGAGGTGTTCTGGCGATAGGTGTGAGTAGCGCATCGTCATCGTGACGTTGGCGTGGCCAAGGATGCGCTGCAGCGTGAGGATGTTGCCGCCGTTCATCATGAAGTGGCTTGCGAAGGTGTGCCTTAGCACATGAGTCATCTGGCCATCTGGAAGTTCCAGGCCTGCTCGCTCGACCCCCTCTCGAAACGCTGAAATCGCGTAGCCGAAGATTCGGCCAATGCTGCCGTGGACCTTGGCATGTTCAAGGATTTCGCGCTCCAGCTCGTCGCTGATAGGCACGGCGCGTGTCTTGCCGGATTTCGTTCGGGCGTACTCGATGAGACCATTTCGCACCTGGCTCTCACGCAATTCCTCGGCTTCGCTCCACCGGGCCCCAGTTGAGAGGCAGATTTTGCTGATCAGCAGCACGTGCGGATTTCGGGAGCTCTTCAGCGCGGCGAGAAGTAACGCGATCTGCGCATCCGTGAGATAGCTCAGTTCGGTCTGCTGGACCCGGAACTGGCGCAGATTGGCGAGCGGGTTGTCCTTTGTCCAGTGACCGAGTCTCACCAGCTCGTTGAACATTGCTCGCAGGTAGGCATGTTCTCGGTTCATGTTGCTGGCTGTGATGCCCGCCTCCATGCGTGCCGTGCGATACGTGGCGAACATTTCGACCTTGAAGCGGTCGGCAACTGGATCACCCATTGCCTCCACCATTGCCTTTAGGCGGCGGTGCATGTCATGGCCAGCTGAAAGCCCCGAGCCGTGATGAGTGAACCACAGCTCGACCAATGAAGAGAGGCGTCGAGTGTCACGGCGTTCGGGTTGCCATTTGGCGTCCTGGTTGACCTGAGTTGTCAGCCAGGCCTCATAGGCCTTGGCCTCCGCCTGCGTCTTGAACGTCTTGCGAAAGCGCTTCCCTCCTCGCCCGCCGGGCTGCACATCGACTAGCCAGCCGCCATTACTTTTTGTGATCGCCATTATCTTTGGTGATGTTTATCTGCTTCATTCGCTCTTCTAGTTCCCGGTTGAGTCTTCCTGCTAATTTCTCGATTTCTGCCTTCTTTTCTGCAAAGTGCGCCTGCAAGGCTTCATACGCCTCTGTTTCATTTAGATCTATTGCGCTCCCTTTCATCCTCTGCGCCTCGCTTCTCATTTCATTGAAGGCGGAAATGGAGGTCTCTATTCCAAGATTCAATATGTATTCATCTAGGAATATGTGCATCCAGCGGAATGCTTTCAGAAGTGAAGATCTTTCTGATGCCGGCATTGGATCGCCCTGGCCGACCTTTAACAGGCCTAGGCCATCCAGCGCTTGCAGCGCAGTCTGAACGTTTTCAAGCTCCTCGGGCGGAGGCTTTAATGCCTCTTCAAAGTAGGTTGAACTTGCCTTTGTTTTTCTGCTTCCTGCGTAATGCTTTGAACTCCACTTCGGCGTTACGTGACCATATTGGTCATCGCTAATTCCTGTGGCAATCCAGAAGGCCATTTCAGGAAAGGCCTGAGAGACTTTTTCAGCCATGGCAATGGTCGCTTTTTGTTGCCCATTCAAAAAGTTCTTCCAGCTGCTAGCCGCGATGCCCGTCAGCGCCTCAAGTTCTTTGACGCGTCCTTTTTCTGCTGTCTTCGCCTCGATCACTTCGCGCACCCGCGCCGAGATGCCAACTTCGTTGCTTGACACAGCTACCTCCGACTGTAGAATGTCCAAAACGGCTAAAATTTAGCCATAACGGATGAAGTGTAGCCCTGTGGACTTTGATTGAGTCGAAGGGGCTTAGGGGTAGCGATTATGGGTTCGTTCGAAAGCTCTGCACAGCCGCACGCCTTTGTCGTGCCAGTGATGACCCGGGAAGCGTTCGCGCTTGCCATTGGCCTTCCTCTCGGCGTGCTGGTTGCTCAGGCCGAGCGCGGCTACTGGCCTCAGGTCACGGTTGGCAAGCGCGTGTTCATCAACGTTGAAGCCGTACGCCTGAAGGCCGCAGAACGGGCGCAGGAGTTCGTGCTGTGAAGGCCGCTGGATCTGTTCGTCCGCAGCGCCAACTGGACTTCTGGCCTGAGCTTTCCTCGTCGCCAATGGTCGCAGTCGCACGGCTGGTCGGCAGCCGCGCGAAGCACCGCAGCGTCAGCGAGGAGCGCAGCGCGGTGCCGGCAAGCCGCAAGGCTCCCCCCGCGGGTAACACGGGGAATGAGAAGAGCGGAGCGGGGAACGCGCGATGAGCGACACCAAGTCTGAACGCCTCGTCCTGGAAGGCCGTCGCCTCAAGGTGCTCTGCGCGGAACGGCAGCTCGCCGCTGGCCAGCATCAAGGTGTCGTCGTGGACTGGCTCCGCTTCACCTTCCTCGAAGCAAAGGCTGTTCATCTCCGGACCGGCACGTATCAGGGCCTCACGGCCGAGCACTTCGCACGCGCCGTTGCTGGCGAAGTCGCTGCGCTGATGGGCTTCAGTGTTGGAGACACCCGGAAGGGGCGCGACTTCTACCAGCACACCGTGCTCATCACAAATGGCGATGGTGTGGAGATGGGCTATGCCTCCGCCGGCAATGACCGGCAGCGCGGGACGGTCTGCGTCAACATCTCCGGCGCCGGATGCACCTTCGCCCTTCCAGGGTGGGAGCAGCGCATAGAGAGCTACATCCGCGAACTGGACGGAAAGCTCACGCGCATAGATCTCGCGCTGGACTTCTTCGAGGCCGAGACAGATGTGGTCGAAGCCTTGGAGTGCTACAAGGCCGGCGACTTCGATTTCCAGAATCGCCGCCCTAGCAACGAGCAG
>NZ_JBPZGY010000016.1:0-95699 GCF_051857535.1 Roseateles sp. DB2
ACGAGCGGCCTCATCTGTCGCTGAAAATGCAGACGCCCGATGCAGTGCATCGGGCGTCGATGGCCGGCTGACGCCGGCCTTGTTCAACCGTTCTGAGTGTCAACCTAATTCAGGACGGGTCAGGTCAGGAAAATTCGGAACCCACTGGGTACTCGGTCACGACGCGCTCAGGACTCAAGCTCAGGACTCAATATCGCCCGGCATGCTCAGCAGACCCGGCCTGCTGCTGAGCCGCCCCGGCCCCGAGACGCGCACCGCCGGCGGTGCAGGGGGCGGCATCAGCGTGTCAGCCGGGTCCTGCAGATCTGTCAGCATGGCCGCGGCTGACCGCAGCATGGGCCAGGCGAGCAGGGCGCCGCAGCCATCGGCGCTGTCCAGGCCCAGCTCCAGCAGGGCGGCCGCATGGAACTGCGCCAGGGCCTGGTCGATGCCATGGTGGGTGTGGCTGCGGCAGAACACAGCGTAGTCGGTGACGGGGGCGGCAATCATGGACGCTGCCTTGAGCGCGGCGCAGGCCGGCAGGCCGTCGACGATGATGAGGTGCCTCTTGCTGGCGGCCACCAGCATGGCGCCCACCATCACGGCGGTCTCGAATCCACCAAAGGCGGCCAGCACGTCCATGGGGTCGACGACTTCGCGGTGGCGCGCCTGACAGGCGAGCAGCAGGTTGAGCAGTGGGTCGAGCTGGTCCTGGCGCATGTCGGGGCCAGACACGATGAAATCCTTGACCGGCAGGTCGCACAGTCGCGACATGACCAGCGCGCTGGATTCGAAGGCGCCCTGGCCGACGCCGGCACAGATCAGCACATTGCCGCTGAACTTGTCGGCGATCTCCATGCCCACGCGCACGGCAGCATGGGCGTGCTCCAGGCTCATGGCCGGACCCAGGCGGCAGTTGCGCGTGCCGTGTGCGATCTTGCGTGACTGCAGGCGCGGGTTGGGCGGCATTTCCTCGGCGATGCCGCAGTCCACCACCGACAGTTGCAGGCCCTGGGTGCGCGCCAGCACGCTGCAGGGCAGCCGGTTGTGCAGAAGCAGGTCGGCATGAGCCTTGGTGGACCGTCCCCAGAGCAGGGGCAGTCCGTCGACGGCCAGGCCGTGGTCGGCCGCGAAGAGGGCCAGCGTCGGGTCGCGGAAACGGGGCGTCAGGCTGTCCTGGATCAGACCCAGGCGTATGGCCAGGGGTTCCAGCTCGCCCAATCCCCCAGCCAGGGCGGCACGGCGCTGGAGCCGCTCGCTCAGGGCGCGGCGCAGCTCGGGATTCGCGGTCGGGGAAATCAGGGACTGGTGGATGGACATGGGCGCTGACGGGCCGGCGACCTGCGCCGCTGGCCCGGATTGTGCGCCATGCCGACCGCCTTGCCTGCGCGAACTTTCCTGCGGGGGGGCTCAGCGCAGGAACAGGCGGTAGACCGGGTTGTCCGTTTCTTCCACGAATGGATAGTTCAGCGAATCGAGGAAGCGCTTGAAAGCTGCGTTGTCCCGGCGCGGTACCTGGATGCCGACCAGGATGCGACCGTAGTCCGCGCCCTGGTTGCGGTAGTGAAAGAGGCTGATGTTCCAGTCCGGGTGCATGCTGGAGAGGAACTTCATCAGCGCCCCTGGCCGCTCCGGGAAGACGAAACGGAACAGGCGCTCGTTCTGGGCCAGTTCGCTGCGACCGCCAACCATGTGGCGCACGTGCTGCTTGGCGAGTTCGTCGTCGGTCAGGTCCACGGTCTCGTAGCCCTGGCGGCTCAGTTGGCGAATGACCTTCTGCGCCTCTTCGCGCTTTTGCGTGGAGACGCCCACGAAGACATGCGCCTGGCTGCTGTCCGAGATGCGGTAGTTGAACTCGGTGACGTTGCGCGGCCCCAGGAATTCACAGAAGCGCCGGAAGCTGCCGCGCTCCTCGGGAATGGTCACCGCGAAGACGGCTTCGCGCTGCTCGCCCACCTCGGCGCGTTCGGCGACGAAGCGCAGGCGGTCGAAGTTCATGTTGGCGCCGCAGGTGATGGCAACGAAGGTCTGCCCCTTGGCGCCTTGTGCCGCGCAGTACTGCTTGACCGCGGCCACGCCCAGCGCGCCTGCGGGCTCCAGGATGCTGCGCGTGTCCTCGAAGACATCCTTGATGGCGGCGCAGACGGCATCGGTGTCGACCACGACGAAGTCGTCCACCAGCTCGCGAGTGATGCGGAAGGTTTCCTCGCCGACCAGCTTGACGGCTGTTCCGTCGGAGAACAGGCCCACATCGGTCAGCTGCACGCGCTTGCCGGCGCGTACCGAGCGCACCATGGCGTCGGAATCACGGGTCTGCACCCCGATGACCTTGATGTCCGGGCGCACGGCCTTGATGTAGGCGGCCACGCCCGAGATCAGCCCGCCGCCGCCGATGGCAACGAAGATGGCGTCGATGTGGCCCTCATGCTGGCGCAGGATCTCCATGGCAATGGTGCCCTGGCCGGCGATGACGTCGGGGTCGTCGAAGGGGTGGACGAAGCCCAGGCCCTGTGCCTTCTCCAGCTCCAGGGCGTGGAGGTAGGCATCGGAGAAGCTGTCGCCATGCAGCACCACCTCGCCACCCAGGGCCTGGACGGCGTTGACCTTGACCGAGGGCGTGGTCGTGGGCATCACGATCACGGCGCGGCAGCCCAGCTTGCGGGCGGACAGGGCCACGCCCTGCGCATGGTTGCCGGCCGAGGCACAGATGACGCCGCGCTTCAGCTGCTCGGGCGTCAAGTGGGCCATTTTGTTGTAGGCGCCGCGCAGCTTGAAGCTGAAGACGGGCTGCTGGTCCTCGCGCTTCAGGTAGACCTTGTTGCCGACTCGGCGCGACAAATTGCGCGCGGCATCCAGCGGCGTCTCGACGGCGACGTCGTAGACCTTGGCATTCAGAATTCGTTGCAGATAGCTGTTGCCGGCCGGAATGAGGGCGGGGGACTGCGGTGGGGTGGACGGGGAGCGGCGCTTGCGAACCTGGCCAGCCATCTGCGGACTCCAATGAGAGTGTTGCGGCACTGCATCATAAGGGGCGGTCTCCGGGGGGGGGGCGGCGGGCCGTCGTCGAGATGTCGCCCTTCAGCAAGAGCCCTGAGACGGTGCGCGAATGCTGCTTGTCGAGGCCGGGCGGCCAAAAAAAAACCCGAAGCCTTGCAGCTTCGGGTTGAATCCACCATGGAGGCGGTGGAGGAGACAAAGGGCAGGGGCCGGATTGGTGCAGACTGATGCACAAAACGAGTGCGCATACGTTTGCGCATTCGTCATCCCCAATGAAATTCATTCTATGTTGCGCCATGCTGCACTGCAATATCCACAAGCCATTGGTATTGGAGCGGCATCTCTAGTTGCGCACCGAACGTGATATCCGTCATCGGCCGGCGCCGCCTGTTCCCGAGGGCTGGGGAAGCGAGGGGGCTTTAAATTGGGCCCACAATGCGCCACATGGAATGCACGATCAATTGGATGGGCGTGGACGGCATGAGCTTCGTCGCCCAGACCGGCAGCGGCCACATGCTGGCCATGGATGGCGCACCGGAGGGCGGTGGCCACAACCTGGCCCCGCGGCCGATGGAGACGGTGCTTGCAGGCACGGGCGGCTGTACAGCCTACGATGTGGTGCTCATCCTCAAGCGCGGCCGCCATGACGTGCGGGGCTGCCAGGTCCAGCTCAAGGCGGAGCGCGCGGCCACGGAGCCCAAGGTGTTCACCAGCATCCACATGCATTTCGTGGTGAGCGGCAAGGCACTGGATCGTGCCGCCGTGGAGCGGGCGGTGGCCTTGTCGCACGAAAAGTACTGCTCGGCGAGCATCATGCTGGGCAAGACAGCGGACATCACCACCTCGGTGGAGATTGTCGAGGCCTGAGCGCATCACCCGGGCGTCGACGCCTCACACCCGGTGCGCCACCGTGGTCATCACGCGGGCGGCCAGGCGCATCAGGCCTGGCACCGGTGGGGGCAGCTCAGCCCCGCCGGCCTCCAGTGCGTGCCGCGCATGCTCGGCCTCGTCCTGCTTCATTCGGTCGACGATTTCCCTGGATCGCTGATCCTCCGCTGGTAGGCGATCCAGGTGTGCGGCCAGGTGCTGCTCGACCTGGCGCTCGGTCTCGACCAGAAAGCCCAGGCTGATTCGGTCCCCCATGAGTCCGGCAAGGCTGCCCAGCGCGAAGGCGCCGCCGTACCAGAGCGGGTTGAGCAGGCTGGGGCGGTCCTTGAGCTCGTCCAACCGCGCACGTGTCCAGGCCAGGTGATCGATCTCCTCGTCGGCGGCCTGTTCCAGCTGACTGCGCAGCGCTTCGTCATGCGAGAACAGGGCCTGCGACTGGTACAAGGCCTGCGCGCAGACTTCGCCGACATGATTGACCCGCATCAACGCGCCGGCCAGCGTGCGCTGAGCCTCGCTCAACTTGGCCGCAGGGCTGTGCGCCGGGCTGGGGCGGCCCGCTAGGGGGCGGCCGAAGACGGTCAGCAGGCCGTGGCCGGCGGCACAAAGGAGGCGGTCCTTGAAGTCGAGGGCTTGTGGCATTTGATTGTCTTGGGCGAGATGCCCGAAGTGTAAATAGGCAGCAGGACAGGCCGGGCAGCGCACTTGGCGTGCCCTCCCGCCGCAAGTCCCCGCTGTTGTCCATGTCTTGGTTCGTGACAGTCATATGAACATAAGCAAATGTTCGATCGTCGTTGCCGTGCGACAACGGATGACAAACTGTCATGATTTGCAGGTGGCGCATCAGGGAAAACCTTTGGTTCAATGGCGCCAACTTCCATGCGAGCTGCTGTCTGAAAGGCAGCAGATCGACATGGTTGCCGACCCTTGATGACTCTTTCGGAGCTACGAATGAAAAAGACGATCCTGGTGGGAGCCGTTCTGGCCGCCTTCGCTGGTGCCGCTGCGGCCCAATCTTCCGTGACCCTGTTCGGCGTGATCGATGCCAATGTGCGTTCCGCCAAGTCTGGCAGCGCCTCCATCAAGCAGGTGGGCACCGACGGCCTGAACGCCAGCCGTCTGGGCGTGCGTGGTACCGAAGACCTGGGCGGTGGCCTGAAGGCAGGCTTCTGGCTGGAAGCTGCCCTGAACCCCGACACCGGCGCCGCTGACAGCTCCCGCTTCTGGGGCCGCCGCGCCACGGTGAGCCTGAGCTCCACCGAGTTCGGCGAACTGCGCCTCGGTCGCCACAAGGTGGCTGCGCGTCTGGCTGTCGACGGCTTCACCCCCTTCGAGACCACTGGCATCGCCGAAATCACCAAGGCCTACTCGGCTCTGGGCAGCGGCGCTGACACGCTGAACCGTTCGGACAATCAGGTGGCCTACAGCCTGCCTGACACCCTGGGTGGCATCTATGGCACCTTCGAACTGGGTGCTGGCGAAGGTACGGACGGCAAGAAGTACAGCTCGGCTCGTCTGGGCTACAAGGACAAGGAATTGAACGTCGCCGGTGCTTATGCGCAAACCGACGCCAAGGGCAGCAAGTACAAGCTGACCGTGCTGGGTGCTTCCTATGACTTCGGTGCCGCCGTCGTGATGGGCACCGTGGCCAACACCAAGTTCGGTTCCTACAAGCAGTCGATCTTCACGATCGGCGCCAAGGTGCCCGTCACCAAGGAAGGTTCGGTTCGCGTGCACTACGCTCGTTCCAACGCGAATGACGCCGTGGCTACTGCCAAGGTTGCTGATGACCTGAACATCCTGTCCTTTGGCTATGTTCACGACATGTCCAAGCGCACGGCTCTGTACGCCACCTACTCGCAGATCGACAACAAGGGCAACTCCAAGGTTGCCGTTGCCGGCGCTCCGGCTGCTGCTGCCGGCCAGAAGTCTTCGGCCTACGAAGTGGGCGTGCGCCACAGCTTCTGATGCTTGGCTTGGCGGACCCTTGTGGTTCGCTGTAGTTCGCCGGCCTTCGTAAGAGCCGCCCTCTGGGCGGCTCTTTTCGTTTGTTGATCGTCAGCGAACTGCCTCCAACGGGTTGGAAAGTGCAGGATTGTCAGCCTCATTTCAGCCTTGTCGCCGTGGCGACAGGGTTAGTGCTTGTGGGTGGGCTGCAACGACTTGGCTAGGCCTGCGGGTGCATCTGTCACAGAATCCAAAGCGACTCTTCATTCATATAGCAGGAGACAGTTCATGAAGAAGGCTACTCTGGTTTTGGGTTTGCTGGCTGCCAGCGTGAGCGCCGCTTACGCCCAGTCGAGCGTGACGCTTTACGGCATCGTGGACGGCGGTGTGCGCATGACCACGAACGAAGGTAGCAGGGGCAGCGGTTCCATCACCCGCGCGGTCGGTGGCGGTTTTTCGCAGAGCCGCCTGGGCGTCAATGTGACCGAAGACCTGGGTGGTGGCATGAAGGTGTTGGCTAACCTGGAGCATCGGCTGAACCTGGATACCGGTTCGTCCAACCCGGCACCGCTGCCTTTCTGGATGCAATCCTGGGTCGGCGTGCAAAGCAGTGATTTTGGTCGCGTGACGATTGGTCGTCAGTACAACGTGCTGTTTGACTTGGTCACCAGCACCTATGTGTCCTACCCCTATTCGCCCTACTTCGATGTTTACAAGCCTGAAGTCGGTCTGGCGCTGAGCGCCCGTGCGGACAATATGGTCAAGTACCTGTTCGAACAAGGTCCGATCCGCGGCGAACTGCAGGCTTCGGCCGGCGAGGGCGGTGGTGGCCGTACCATCGGCGGCATCCTGCGCTATTCGGCTGACGGCATCTCCTTCGGTGCTGGTATGCAGGATTACCAGCTGCCCTCTTCGGCCAAGATCAAGGCCAAGACCTTTGGCGGTTCCTACAAGGTGGGTGACTGGTACCTGAACGCCGGCTGGGGCGAGAACAAGGTGGAAGGCACGCCCACGGCCGCCGATGCGGCGACCGTCGCCAGCACTCTGCTGTGGGCCTCCTTCAACAACGGTGGTACCGGCTATGACGCCGCCATGGGTGGCAATGCTGCACTCCTTGGTCTGAAGAAGCGCACGATGTGGACCCTGGGCCTGGGTTACCAGATGACGCCCCAGCTGAACCTGGGCACGCACTTCTACAGCGCCAAGCAAACTGGTGCCGTGGCTGCGCTGGAACTGAAGGCCAAGTTCTGGTCTGCAGTTGCTGACTATGCCCTGTCCAAGCGCACCGATCTGTATGCTGAGATCGATCGCACCTCGCTGACGGGCGATCACGCCAGTCTGAACAGCAGCGTCGGCAGTCCCAATGGTGCCAAGTCCCGCATGGGCTACACCGTCGGTATGCGGCATCGCTTCTGATCTGCGCAGTTGTTCGCGCAATCCAGGGCCCTTCGGGGCCCTTTTTCATGCTGTCGACAGATGTTGTGCATAGCATCACGGCGCCGGGAAGCGAAGCAGCTAGTCTTGGCTGCAACGGGTCTGGAGCAGTACATGAGCGCCTGTAAGAAATGGTTGTTGTTGGGATGGGTGCTGGGCCTCGTTGCCTGCGCTCATGGCCCTGCCTCTGAACCGGCGCAGACCGTGTCGGAGGCGGTTGCGGTCTCCCTGCCGCAGGATTGGTCGGTCCGTGAGTTGCCCGGCAAGGCGCGCACGCACTACAGCATGAACGAGCGCGACAGCCGCCCCTGTGTGCAGGCAAATGCCCGGTCCTCAGCGAGCCTACTGCGCCGACGGCTGCATCTGCCCGTGGAGCAGCTGCAGGAGGTCCGATTCGAGTGGTGGATCGATCGTTTCGAGTCCAGCCGTGATGTGGATGATCCGGATGTGGACGACGCGCCGGCCAGCCTGGTCCTGGCTTTTGATGGTGACGTGGGGCAACTGTCCCTGCGCAACCGCATGCTGTTCGAGCTGGCTCAGGCGGTCATGGGCGAGCCGCCCCCCTATGCCACGCTGATGTATGTCTGGGATGCGAAGGCTGCACCCGGTACCGTCAAGGTCAGTCCTCGCAGCGATCGCATCCGCAAAATCGTGATTGGGTCAGGTCATGAGAAGCGGGGCGGATGGCTGAGCTTCAGTCGCAATATTGCCGAGGACTACCGCCTGGCCTTCGGCGAGGCGGCGGGCCCGCTGGTAGGTGCTGCGCTGATGACGGACGCTGACAACGGGCATGGCTCGGCGCAGGCTTGCTACGGCCCTGTGCAGTTCCTGGATGCCTCTTATCGCGAGCTGCCTGGCAGCCTGCGCTTCTGAGCCCGGCGCGCGCCGAGTCTGGGCCACTCAGCTCGAGGGGCTGGATGCTGCTGGCGCGGGCGTCCGGGGGGCTGGTGCCGTCAGCGGGCCCTTCTGGCCGCAGGCTGTGAGCCATAGCACATTCCACAGCAGCAGGGATCCGAGGCTGGCCCGCAGGCCTCGCGACCGCATTGCTTGCAGGGCCTTGCTGGTCGGTCCAGGGCTGGCGGCGACTAAACTGGAGCCTTGATAGGTCTTCATAGCTGCAAGTTTATCGGTCATGAGTGCTCTCACCGCCACGCCCCTTGATGATGCCGATTACCATGCGCGCACCGATGCGATCCTGCAGGGCATAGAGTCGCGGGTCGACGCTTGGCTGGATGGCGATGTGATCGACATCGACACCCACCGTACCGGTGGTCTGCTGGAGCTCAGCTTCCCCAATCGCAGCAAGATCATCATCAACACCCAGCCGCCGTTGCAGGAACTGTGGGTGGCAGCCAAAGCCGGGGGCTACCACTTCCGCTTCGTGGACGGGCGCTGGGTGGAGCGGGGTGGACGTGAATTTCACGCCCTGCTGTCTGAAGAGGCCTCGGCCCAGGCTGGTCAGGCGCTCTGTTTCGAACCCGTGCAGTCCTGACGCCGTCCCGCGCAAGGCCGCTGCTGCCTGTGTGTCAATGACAATGGATGAGCCGAAGCACAACCTCCTGCTCGCTTGAGGCTAGAAAGCATGGCCGGCCGCTGCGGCGGGTCTGCCTGGCATGCCCCGGCCAGGCGCCGTGCCGGGGCTCAGCGCCTGAACAGATCCAAGATGCTCTTCTTTTCCTCGTCGGTGGCGGGCGGCGGGATGCCTGCGTCATTGCTCAATGCGCGCACGCCTGAGTTGCCGGCATATTCGTCGTAGAACCATTCGCCGTTGATCTGCACGACCCCCTCGGGAGGCTGGATCTCGGCCACGGGCACGTTCTTCAGCGCGAAGCCCATGAACTCGATCCAGACCGGCAGGGAAAGGCCGCCGCCGGTTTCGCGGTCCCCCAGCTTGCGCGGTTGGTCATAGCCTATCCACACCACGGCGACGAGGTCTTGTTGGTAGCCGGCGAACCAGGCGTCCATGGAGTCGTTGGTCGTGCCGGTCTTGCCGTAGATGTCGGGCCGCTTGAGTAGTGCTTGGGCCTTGGCTGCCGTGCCACTGCGGGTGACCTCTTGCAGCAGGCTGCTCATCAGGAAGGCATTGCGTGATTCGATGGCTCGCGCCTCATCGCTGGGTGCGCGCGGCGGCGCCTCGTAGAGCACGCGGCCCTTGTGGTCCGTCAGCTTGGCGACCAACTGCGGCATGACACGGTAGCCGCCATTGGCGAACACGGCATAGCCCTGCGCCATCTGCATGGGCGTCACAGAGCCGGCGCCCAGAGCCATGGTCAGGTACGCGGGATGCTTTTCCGCCTCGAAGCCGAAGCGAGTGATCCAGTCCTGGGCGTAGTGCACACCTATGGACTGCAGTACACGGATAGACACCATGTTCTTGGACTTGGCCAGCGCCTTTCGCAGTGGCAGGGGGCCATCGAAGGTGCCGTCGTAGTTCTTGGGTTCCCAGGGCTGGCTGCCGGTCGTGGTGGCATCGAAGAAAAGCGGGGCATCGTTGACCACGGTAGCGGGCGTGAAGCCTTTCTCGAGTGCGGCCGAATAGATGAAGGGCTTGAAGCTGGACCCAGGTTGGCGCCAAGCTTGGGTGACGTGGTTGAATTTGTTCTTGTTGTAGTCGAAGCCGCCAACCATGGCACGGATGCGGCCGTCCTTGGGGTCCATGGCGACGAATGCGCCTTCGACCTCCGGCAACTGCGTGATGCTCCAATCGCCCTTGGGTAGCTTCAGCACCCGGATGATGGCGCCGCGGCGGATGCGGGTCTTGGGGTTGCCGCGCTCTGACAGCCCGGAGGTGGCTGGCTTGAGGCCGTCGCCGGTGATGGTCAGGCTTTCGCCGCTCTGCAGCACGGCCACCACCTTCTTGGGATCGGCTTCCAGCACGGCGGCGGCCAGCAGTTCGTCATTGGCCGGATGGTCCGCCAGCGCTTCGGCAATGCGCACATCCATGTCCTTGGGGTCGGCCGGCAGGTCAATGTAAGCCTCGGGGCCGCGGTAAACCTGGCGGCGCTCGAAATCCATGATGCCTCGGCGCAAGGCTCGGTAGGCGACCATTTGTTCGTCATGGCGCAGGGTCAGGTAGACGTCCAAGCCCCGGCTGTAGGCCTCATCGCCGTACTGCGTGAAGATCAGCTGCCGGGCGGCCTCGGCCACGTACTCCGCATGGCTGGTGGTGTCGCTCAGCGAGCGGTAGCGCAGGACCTCGGCTTTGGCGTGTGCATGCTGCTCCTCGGTGATGTAGCCGTTCTCCAGCATGCGGTCGATGATGTACTGCTGACGAATCCTGGCCCGGCGGGGGTTGTTGATGGGGTTGTAGGCTGACGGTGCCTTGGGCAGGCCGGCCAGCATTGCCGCCTCGGCCACGGAGATCTCCTTGAGCGGCTTGCCGAAGTAGACCTCGCTGGCAGCGGCGAAGCCATAGGCCTTGTGCCCCAGGAAGATCTGGTTCATGTAGATCTCGAGGATCTGCTCCTTGCTGAGTGCCGATTCGATCTTGAGCGCCAACAGGATCTCGTAGATCTTGCGCGTCATGGTCTTCTCAGTGGAGAGATAGAAGTTGCGTGCCACCTGCATGGTGATGGTGGAGGCGCCCTGGCTGCGCGCTTCGCCCACATTCGCCAGGCCGGCGCGGATCACACCTAGGTAGTCAACGCCGCCATGCTGGTAGAAGCGCGCATCCTCGATGGCGAGGATGGCTTCCTGCATCACCTTGGGGATGTCCTTGATGGGCTGATAGTTGCGCCGCTCCTCGCCGAACTCGGCCAGCACGACGCCATCGGCGGACAGCACCCGAAGCGGCAGCTTGGGCCGGTAGTCGGTCAGGCCTGAGATGTCCGGCAGATTGGGGTAGGCCATGGCCAGGCCCAGGGCCAGCAGCAAGGCGAGGGCAGCGGCGCCTCCCAGGGCCAGGCCGCCCAGCCACATCAGGGGGCGCCAGACGAAGCGATAGGCCGGTGTGTGGTGACGACGCGACGCCGTCTTCCCATCCTTCGCGTCCATATCTGGCGAGCTGGACACGTTTGATGATTTGGATTTGCTCATGGGGCTCCAGTGAGGGCAAATCATTATAGAAACGGCACTCTGCTGCGCTTGGAATCGGCGCTCCTCCTTTCGATACTTCGAATCCAGTACGAAAGGGCTTCTTTTCAGGGACAGATAGGCGTAGAAAGCCGTGTATGTTTCGCAACGTGGTGTTACGTGCTGGCAGCCGTTTTTCGAACGGTGTCATAGGCTTTACTGCTAGCATTCAAGTAACTTATTAACAATCCGACGCCTGCAAAGCGTGTTGGGGGAACCGCGTCATGGGAATTCTTGACGTACTGCTGGGTCGCAAGCATCCGCCCATGATTGGCTTGGACATCAGCTCTTCCAGCGTCAAGCTGGTCGAACTCAGTCAAAACAAGAACGGTGAGATGGTGCTTGAGCGCTTCGCGATGGAGTCGTTCGAGAAGGGTTGGATCGCCGACGGCCAGATCGAGAAGTTCGACGAAGTCGCGGATGCTGTGCGTCGGGTGGTTGCCCGTAGCGGTACCAAGACCCGCGATGCCGTGCTGGCCATGCCACAGTCGGCCGTGATCACCAAGAAGATCATGCTGCCCGCAGGCCTCCGCGAAGAGGAGCTGGAGATCCAGGTCGAGGCGGAGGCCAATCAGTACATTCCGTTCTCGCTGGACGAGGTCAGCCTGGACTTCTGCGTGCTGGGTCCCAGCCCCACCTCGGTCGGGGATGTGGAGGTGTTGATCGCCGCCTCGCGCAAAGACAAGGTCCAGGATCGCCAAGGTCTGGCGGAAGCCGCCGGCCTGCGCCCAGTGGTCCTGGACATCGAGTCTCATGCCTCCCGTCTGGCCATGGGGCGCCTGGTTGCGGCTCTGCCTGGTGAGGGCAAGGATGCCCTGGTGGCGTTGTTCGAGATCGGCGCAGACACCACCAGCCTCAAGGTGCTGCGCGACGATGAAATGCTCTACGACCGCGACCAGGCTTTCGGAGGCTCGCAGCTGACGCAGCTGATTTCGCGCCAGTACGGTTTCTCCTTCGAGGAGGCCGAGCAAAAGAAGCTGGCCAATGAGCTCCCAGAGGACTACGAGACCGTGGTGCTGCAGCCTTTTGTCGACAGCCTGTCGCAGGAGATCGGCCGCGCGCTGCAGTACTTCTTCACCAGCACGCCGCACCACAAGGTCCATTACGTGATGCTGGCTGGCGGCACGGCCACCCTGCCTGGCCTGAAGGACCGGGTGACCGAACTGACCGGGTTTGCGTGCATGGTGGTCAATCCCTTCGAGAGCATGGAACTGGGTACGGCGGTGCGCGAATCCAAGCTTCGCCGTGAGGCTCCGGCCTACCTGACCGCCTGTGGGCTAGCGATGCGGAGGTTCTTCCAGTGATTTTGATCAACCTCCTTCCGCATCGTGCCGAGAAGCGCAAGCGTCGCAAGACGGCCTTCTTTGTCTGGCTGGGGCTGTCGATGGTCCTGGGCGCCCTGCTCGTCGGCGTCGGCTTGCTGTTGCTGCAGCAGATGACAGACCAGCAGATCGCGCGCAATGAATACTTGAAGCGCGAGAACAAGCTGCTGGACGACCAGATCAAGGACATCGCCAACCTGAAGGCCGAGATCGAAGGTCTGAAGTCCCGGCAGAAGGCGGTGGAAGACCTCCAGACGGATCGCAATATGCCGATTCACCTGCTCAACGAGTTGGTGCGGCAGGTGCCCGAGGGCATCTTCCTGACCAGCATTCGACAGCTGGACAAGGTCGTGACGATCACCGGACTGGCCCAGACGCAGGATCGGATCTCGGAGTTCATTCGCAACACCTCGCGGTCTTCCGAATGGCTCTACAACCCGGATCTCGTGGAGATCCGGCAGGCGGGACTTGCCAACTCCAAGGACCAGAAGCGCCTGTTCGATTTCACGATGCGCGTCTCCATCAAGGCTCCTCAGGCGGAAGCGCCTGCCAAGGGGCAGCCTTCGAAGAAGCCCTGACGACATGGCCAAGAATTCCACTGCCAAATTCGACCTGAACGCCTGGTTCGAAGAGATCCAGGAGCAGTTCAGAGGACTCAACCCCCAGGAGCCTGGTCAATGGCCCCTGGCACCTCGCCTGCTGACCTTCTTCGCGGCAGCCACGGTGGCTGTTGTTGCAGGCTGGTTCCTTGTGCTGGCCGATGCGCAGGCGAGCCTTGATGCCGAGGCCGCCAAGGAGCCGGCGTTGCGTCAGGACTTCAAGACCAAGCTGATCCAGGCCGTCAACCTGCCGGAGTTGCGCAAGCAGAAGAGCCAAGTCGAGGAGTATGTCAATCAGCTCGAGAAGCAGCTCCCCGGCAAGGCCGAGATGGATGCGCTGCTGTCCGACATCAACAACGCTGGTGTCGGGCGCGGACTGCAGTTCGAGCTCTTCCGCCCGGGTGCCGAGGTGGTACGGGACTATTACGCCGAGAAGCCCATCGCGATCAAGGTGTCCGGTCGCTACCATGACATCGGTTCCTTTTCGGCGGACATCGCCAACCTGTCCCGCATCGTGACGCTCAACAACCTCAACGTGGCGGCCGTCACGGGCAGGGACCAGGCGCTGACCGGCACGCTGACCATGGAAGCCATGGCGCGTACCTATCGCTATCTGGATGCGGGTGAAGTCGCTGAGCAGCGCAAGGCGAAGTCCGGTAGCAAGGCAGGAGCCAAGAAATGAAGCGCCTGACCCTGATCTCCCTTTCACTGGCAGCCCTGGGGCTCAGTGGCTGCGGCAATGACTTGTCTGAGTTGCAGGACTGGACGGCGCAGGAGCGGCGCGAGACGCGGGCCACCGTGCAGCCGCTGTCGCCTCCCAAGAAGTTCTCGCCCCAGCCCTATGACGCGTCGCTCAGTGTCGACCCCTTCAGCACGCAGAAGCTGCGAGTTGCCGTGAAGCAGGAGGCGGCCCAGCCGAATTCCCTGCTGACGGCCGAGATGAATCGGCGCAAGGAGCCTCTGGAGTCCTATCCCCTGGACTCCATGACCATGGTGGGCAGCCTCACACGCCAAGGGCGCCCCTTCGCGCTGCTGAAGGTGGATGCGCTGCTGTATCAGGTCAAGCAAGGGGACCACCTCGGACTCAATTTCGGGCGAATCACGAAAATTTCCGAAACAGAGATCACCTTGCGGGAAGTCGTCCAGGACGCGGCTGGCGAATGGATAGAACGCACAAGCACCCTCCAGTTGCAGGAGAAGGGACGATGAAGAATTTGTCGGAGATGAGTGGTATGACTCAATGGCGTCGTTGGGCAGTGGGTGTTGTGGCGGTGGCCTTGCTGCCGCTGCAGGCTTGGGCGCAGAACGCCATCAAGTCCATCAGCACCTTGCAGCAGTCTGGCGTTGAGGTCGTTCGTATCGAGCTCAGCGAAAGTCTCAAGGACATTCCCGCCGGATTCGTGGTGCAGGCGCCTCCGCGCATTGCCCTGGATCTTCCCGGCATCGCCAATGGCATGGGCCGCAACACGGTGGAGATCAACGCCGGCAATCTGCGCTCTGCCAGCGTTGCCCAGGCGGGGGAGCGTACACGGGTGGTTCTGAACCTGCGCCAAGCCTCCAACTACCGCGCGCAGTTGGCAGACAAAGCGCTTCTGGTGATCCTGGAGAACGGCGGCACCCAGGCCACGGCGCCAACTACCGCCAAGCCTGCGGAGCCACTGCATTTCGCGCCCAGCCTGAATGCGGCCAGCCAGACCTTGCGCGACATCGACTTCCGACGCGGTGCCGATGGCGCCGGTCGCGTGGTGATCAGCCTGCCCAGCAATCAGGTGGGGGTGGACATCCAGCAGCAAGGGCAGAACCTGGTGCTGGAGTTCCCCAAGACCAGCCTGCCTCCCGAACTGCGCCGCCGTCTGGACGTGGCCGACTTCGGCAGCCCTGTGCAGTACGTCAGCGCCAGCCAGGTGGGTGACAAGGTCCGGGTGATCGTCGAGCCCAAGGGTGTGTGGGAGCACAGCGCCTACCAGAGCGACAACCAGTTCGTCCTGGAGGTGCGGCCTCAGAAGGTGGACCCCAACAAGCTGGTACAGGGGCCTGGTTTTGCCGGCGACAAGCTTTCGCTCAACTTCCAGAGCATCGAGGTGCGCGCCCTGCTGCAGGTCATTGCCGACTTCACCAACTTCAACGTGGTGACCAGCGACAGCGTAACCGGCAATGTGACGCTGCGGCTAAAGGACGTCCCCTGGGATCAAGCACTGGACATCATCATGCAGGCCCGAGGCCTGGGTCTTCGCAAGTCCGGCAATGTGCTCTGGATCGCGCCCAAGGAAGAGCTGGCCAACAAGGAAAAGTTGGACCTGGAAGCGAAGGCGCAGATGGCCCAGTTGGAGCCCTTGCGCACCCAGTCCATCCAGTTGAACTACGTCAAGGCCGAGGATGTCATGAAGGGCCTGACCGGTGGGGGAACTGGCGGCGGCAATGCGCGCATCCTGTCTCCGCGCGGCAGCGTCATTGCCGAGAGCCGGACCAACCAGCTCTTCATCAATGACATCGCCAGCAAGCTGGAGGAAGTCCAGGCGCTGATCGCCAAGATCGACATTCCCGTGCGGCAAGTCCTGATCGAGGCCCGCATCGTGGAAGCGGATGACAGCTTTGGACGCTCGCTGGGCGTCAAGCTCGGCGTCAATGACATCCGTGCCAGCCAGGGCGGTATCCCGGGTTACAACGTTGGCGGCAACAACTACGTGGCCATCGGCGGCAACTACAACGCTGCAGGCGGCACGACCTTGCAGCCCGGAGCCACGAGAAGCTTCAGTGACACGCAGATGATCAATCTGCCGGCCCCCAGTGTGCTGAGTGGCACGCCGCAGACCTTCGCCCTGACCTTGTTCAATGCCACCGCCAATCGCTTCCTGAACCTGGAGCTCTCCGCGCTGGAAGCCGACGGCAAGGGCAAAATCGTCTCGAGCCCGCGTGTGGTGACGGCGGACCAGGCCAAGGCCTTGATCGAGCAGGGCGAAGAAATCCCGTACCAGCAGGCCACGTCGGCTGGTGCCACGTCCGTCTCCTTCAAGAAGGCCGTGCTGAAGCTGGAAGTCACGCCGCAGATCACGCCCGAGGGCAATGTGATTCTGGATGTGGATGTCAACAAGGACAGCCGTGGTGTTCTGACGCCTCAGGGCTATGCCATCAACAACAAGCACGTGAAGACCCAGGTGCTGGTTGAGAATGGCGGCACCGTCGTGCTGGGTGGCATCTTCACGCAGGAAGAGCGTGAGGATGTGAAGAAGGTCCCGCTGCTGGGAGATGTCCCTGTCGTGGGCAATCTTTTCAAGAACAAGGCCAAGACGTCCAGCAAGACCGAGCTCCTGATCTTCATCACCCCGAAGGTGGTGACGGAGCGGGTGACGGGCCGCTGAGTATTAAAGATGGGCCGACCATGGGTCGGCCTGCTGGATTGATGATCAAAGCTGTGCGGGTCAATGTGCATCTGCTGCGCTGGAGTTTGACGATATGAGGAACTACCTTCAACAACACCTGGGCCGCTGGCTCATGGCACTTCTGGCCATGACGATGAGCCTGGGGCTGGTGGCCTGCGGCGGTGGCGGCAGTGCTGGCAGCTCCCTCTATCCTGGCGCCAATAGCGCCCAGCTCAGCGTGAGCCTTTCCGGCACCACGGTGTCCAGCACGGCCAGGGTCACAGTGACCGCCACGCTGCGAGATGCCAATGGCGTCGGCGTGCCCAACCAGGTGGTGAACTTCAGCTTCGGTGCCGGCGGCCTGGCTGACCTCAGCGTCGCCAGCGCCCTGACGGATGCCAACGGTAATGCCGTGGCCGTCCTGTCCCCTGGCAGCAGCGGCAACTCGGGGGCCGACACGGTTGTCGCCACCTCCACATACAGCGGGACAACGCTGAGCGCCAACAAGGCCTTCCAGGTGCTGGGGGCAGCCTCTGGCGCAGCATCACTGACGGTCACGCTGTCCAGTCCCAATGTGACGGGCAGCTCGCCAGCTTCGGTGACTGCCGTGCTGAAGGATGCCAATGGCGCGCCAGTGGCTGGTCAGGTTGTCAATTTCAGCTTTGGCAGCGGTGTCGGTGTGCTGGCTCAGCTGAGCTCGACCACGGCGCTCACTGATGGCAATGGCAGTGCCCGAGTGCTGCTGACTGCTGTCAGCACGGACATCACCGGTGCGGATACTGTCGTCGCGACAGTCGCCTACAACGGCAAGGCCCTGAGTGACAACAGAGGCTTCCAGGTGACGGCGACCTCCACCTCCACCGCATCGCTGACGGTGGCGCTCTCCTCCAACAGCCTGACTTCCAAGTCGTCCATTACTGCGACGGCCAGCCTGAAGGACGCCAATGGCGTGGGCATCCCGAACCAAGTCATTGCGTTCAGCCTGGGCACAACGCTGGCGCAGCTGAACCAGGTCCAGGCCTTGACCGACGCCAACGGCAATGCTGTGGTTGTCCTGACCACCTCCGGGACGCAACCGGGTGCGGATACGCTTAAAGCCTCGATCAGCTACAACACGCGCATCCTGTCTAGCCAGGTCAACTTCGCCGTCGTGGGCACCTCGACCAGTTCTGCCTCGCTGGTGCTGAGCCTCTCGAGCGCGACGGTCACCGCAGGGGCCCCCGCAACGGTGACGGCGGTCCTGAAGGATGGCAGTGGTGTTGCCATCCCCGGCCAGGTGGTGAGCTTCAGCACGCAGCGTGGCTTTGGCGCCCTGAGCGCGGTGACCGCCCTGACTGATGCCACCGGCACAGCAGCAGTGACGCTGTCGCCTGCCAATGCCACTTCGACGGCGGCCGACAGCGTCAGTGCCACCACGACGGTAGGCAGCCAGACGGTGACCTCCAACAGCGTCGGTTTCCAACTGACGGCCACGGTGGTGGGCATCCAGTCCTTCACCTCTGACGTGCCGTCAGGCAGCAAGCTGGCCGCCAATGGCTCTTCGATCATCACCGTGAAGCTGTCCGGAACGGTAGGCTCGGTGCCGGTGCAACTGGCCCTGGCCTCTCAGTGCGCTGCGCAGTCGCCAGCCAAGGCCACGCTCACGCCAACCACGGCCACGACAACCACGGGTACCGCCACCTTTACCTATCAGGACCTGGGCTGCGGTGCCAAGCAGACCAGCGACACCCTGTCGCTGCAGGTGGTGGGCAGCACGGTGAATGCCACGCTGAATCTGCCGCTGGGAGCGCCCTCGGTGGCGGGCATCACTTTTGTGTCTGCGTCCCCCTCGCTGCTGTACCTGTCGACTGCGGGCTATCCGCCCACCAACTCCACCGTGATCTTCCAGGTCAACGATGGCAACGGCGCTGGCCTGGCCGGCAAGACCGTCAAGCTGTCGCCCACGACCACGGTGGGTGGACTGACTGTGGATGGCCAGACCTCCACGGCCGGTGTCCTGCCCGTGATCACCAAGACCACGGACAGCAATGGTCAGGTGCGCGTGCTGGTCAACTCGGGCACGGTACCGACGCCGGTGGCGATCCGCGCTACCTACACCTCGGACGACGGCACGCAGGTCTTCTCTTCGGTGTCGGCCAATCTGTCGATCGCCGTGGGCCTGCCGACGCAGTCGCGCTTCTCGCTGTCACAGCTCAAGCTCAATATCGAGGGCTACGACCTCGACGGCACCACCAACACCTACACGGCTGTTGTGGCGGACCGTCTGGGCAACCCTGTCCCGCCGACGACGGTGGTCAACTTTGTCAACACGCTGGGCCAGGTGCTGACCGCTCCTTCCACTGGCGCCTCGACGTCGCTGTCCACAGTCTCGGCCAACTCGATCACGGGTGGTCAGCGGCCTCCCAACTGGGACGGCCGCGTCACGACCCTGGCCTATGCCATCGGCGAGGAAAGCTTCCTGGATCTGAACGGCGACAACCAGTACAACTCCGGTGAGGACTACGAAGACCTGGGCGACCCGTACATGGATCCCAAGTTCCGTGGCTATTACGCCGCCGACCTGCAGACCATTCCCTACGGCGGAGGAACGTCGACCTGCTTCAGCGCCGCGACGGCTCCCTTCCAGCGTTTCGACGGCACCAACGGTGCGGTTGGTAGTGCACGCCCGACAGTGCCGTCCAAGCCCACGACCTGCTCTGCCAACTGGGGCAAGGCCTTCGTCCGGGCGGCTGTCCAGACGGTCTGGTCGACGTCCAGCGCCCGCCTGACCTGGGGTTCGTCGCTTCCCAGCGGCGTCTACAGGCCGGCCGCGGGGTCCTGCCCGTCGGCACGCACGGTGGCCTACGGCTACGCAGCCACGGCAGCGGGCACGGTGCAAAACAAGTCTGTCTATGACCTGAGCGGTACGACGCTGGCCAATGCTGGCACGACGGGGTCCTTGACCTTCGAAGTGGCAGACGCCAACACCAACTTCTACAACCCGATGGCCGTAGGCACCGTGGTGTCGGCAACGGCGACCGCAGGCATGTCCGCGACGGTGGTGGGTGGCACGGTGCCCAACACCTTGACGCCGACTACCTCGGTGGTGAACTACACCTTCACGACGGCAAGCAGCGGCACCATCACGATCACCGTTCAGTCGCCCAGCGGCCTGCAGACCTTCTCGACCATCAATATCTTTGCTGGAGCCGCCCCAGGCGGTTATGTGGCCTGCCCCTGATCAAGCAACCTTGATCATCTCCCTCGTCGGCATGCCCGGCGGTGGCAAATCCACCGTCGGGCGCAGCCTTGCCAGACAGGCTGGCATGCGCTTTGTCGATTCCGACACCGAGATCGAGAAGCAGTTGGGCGAAAGCATCCGCAGTTTCTTCGACCGAGAAGGCGAAGCCAGGTTCCGAGACATCGAGCAGGCGGTCATTGCCGACCTGCTGCAGCGTCCAGGTGACATGGTGCTGGCCACCGGTGGGGGGGCCGTGCTGCGGGAGGCCAACCGCCAGGCGCTTCGGCAGCATTCGACCGTGCTGTACCTGCGATCGACGCCAGAGGAGTTGTTCCGTCGGCTCCGCCACGACACGCAGCGCCCCTTGCTGCAGGTGAAGGATCCTCTGCAGAAGTTGCGTGAGCTCTATGTGCAGCGAGATCCCTGGTATCGCTCGACTGCTCACTACACCATCGAGGTGGGCCGGCCTTCCGTTGCGACCCTGGTCAATATGGTGCTGATGCAGCTGGAACTCGCTGGCCTGATTTCCTCGGAGCGGGTTGCCGCCACGGTGGGGGTCACACGTCCGGACGAGGCGCAAGCCTGAGATCGGCACAGCCGAAGGCGGGGCGATGTGGTGGGCCGTACACTCGGTCGGTATGAACGCCAATCCTTCCTGTCCTGCTGGTACTGGTACCGCCGCCGTGGATCGCCGGCTGGTCCCCATCACCCTGGACGAACGCAGCTACGACATCCACATTGGCAGGGGCCTGCTGGCCGATGATAGGAGCTGGGACGGGCTGCCCAAGGCCCGTTGCGCACTGGTGGTCAGCAACGAGACTGTTGCACCGCTGTACCTGGAAGCGGTCACCGCGCGCCTGCGAGGGCGCTATGCGCAGGTCCTTTCCGTCGTACTGCCTGATGGCGAGGCGTACAAGGGCTGGGATGCCATCGAACGCATCGCTTCGACCTTGCTGCAGGCTGCGGCCGATCGAAAGACGGTCCTGTTTGCCCTGGGCGGCGGCGTGATCGGTGACATGACCGGATTTGCCGCCGCCATCTACATGCGTGGGGTACCCTTTGTGCAGATACCCACCACCTTGCTGGCTCAGGTGGATTCCTCTGTAGGTGGCAAGACGGCCATCAACCATGTCCTGGGCAAGAACATGCTCGGGGCGTTCTATCAGCCGCAGCGCGTCATTGCTGACCTGGACACACTCAAGACCCTGCCGGACCGGGAGCTGTCCGCCGGACTGGCCGAAGTCATCAAGTACGGCCCTATTGCCGACGCCGAGTTCCTGTGCTGGCTTGAGCAACACGTCGACGCACTCCGAGCCCGGGACCCCGAGTCCCTGGCCCAGGCGGTGCAGCGCAGCTGCGAGATCAAGGCCTGGGTGGTCGGCCAGGACGAGCGAGAGTCCGGCTTGCGCGCTATTCTCAATTTCGGCCATACCTTCGGGCACGCCATCGAGACCGGCCTGGGCTACGGTGAGTGGCTGCATGGTGAGGCCGTGGGCTGTGGCATGGTCATGGCCAGCGACCTGTCGGTCCGCATGGGGCTGATGCCTGCTGAGTTTCTTGCCCGCATGACCTCGCTCATCACAAGAGCCGGTCTGCCGGTGAAGGCGCCGGCCACCCTGGACGTGGACCGCTTCATGGCGCTCATGCGGGTGGACAAAAAGGCCGAGGACGGCGAGATCCGCTTTGTGCTGATTGAGCGCCTCGGGCGGGCCGTGATGCGAGGTGCCCCCGACGCCCTGGTCGCCGAGGTCATCCGCCAGCACTGCGCCTGAACCGGAAAGAGCGTTGCGCATGTCATTGAAACCCTATGCCTGCCATGCCAACGCCTCTCGCGGTCGACGCTTCGCCGAGCCGGCCGCTCCCACGCGCAGCGAGTTCCAGCGCGATCGCGACCGCATCGTTCACAGCTCTGCCTTTCGCCGCTTGGTCTACAAGACCCAGGTTTTCCTCAATCATGAGGGCGACCTGTTCCGCACCCGCCTGACGCACTCGCTGGAGGTGGCTCAGCTGGGCCGCTCCATCGGACGCAGTCTGGGGCTGGATGAAGACCTCATTGAAACGGTGGCCCTGGCGCACGACCTGGGGCATACGCCCTTCGGCCATGCGGGGCAGGATGTTCTGGACGACTGCATGAAGGCGCACGGCGGCTTTGAGCACAATCTCCAGAGCCTGCGGGTCGTGGATCAACTCGAGCAGCGCTACCCAGCCTTCGACGGCTTGAACCTGACTTTCGAGAGTCGCGAGGGCATCCTCAAGCACTGTGCGCGGCGCAACGCCGAGCAGATCGAGGCTCGCGAGCCCGGCGGGATTGCCCAGCGCTTCCTGAATGGCGGGCAGCCCAGCCTCGAGGCTCAGCTTTGTAATCTGGCTGACGAGGTGGCCTACAACGCGCACGACATCGACGACGGCGTGCGCTCGGGACTGCTGACGCTTGAGCAGTTGGAATCCGTGCCCCTGGTCCAGCACTACCTGAGGGAGACGCTCGCGGCCTACCCAGCCTTGCAAGGCAAGCGCCTGCTTTTCGAAACCATCCGGCGCATGCTGTCCCAGCAGGTCTACGACATCATCGATGCCAGCGAGGCCGCTTTGGTTGAGTACGCCCCCCACGATGTGCAGGCGGTTCGCCGCTCGCCGCCGCTGATCCGGTTCAGCCCGCCCATGCGCCAGGCCAGCACTGAACTCAAGCGCTTTCTCTTCGCCAATCTGTACCGGCATGCCCAGGTTCGTGAGACGCGCCAGCGCGCCGAAATCGTGCTGCGGGACCTGTTCGCGGCCTATCTGCAGGATTGCCAGCACCTCCCCCCGGACTTTGCCGAGCAGGTGGACCATCCGCGAGCCTGCGCAGACTACATTGCTGGCATGACGGACCGCTTCGCCCTGAAGGAGCACGAACGGCTCACAGGCCAGCGGCTTTTTGGCTAGGGCGGCATTTGTTGAATAATTAGGGACAGATTCATGCGGCCCTGTGGCTGCCAGGAGTGCCGGCATGGCCCGACTGTCCCGCCTCGCGATCCCCGGCGAGGTTCACCATCTGATCCAACGCGGTCACGACCAGCAAGCCATCGTCCGTGACGATGAAGACCGCCGGGCCTTCATTGACGCCCTTCGCGAGTGTGCCGCCCTGCACAAGGTGGCCATCCACGCCTATGTGTTGATGGACAACCATCTGCACCTGCTTGCCACACCGCCCGCACCTGACAGCCTCAGTCGCATGATGCAGTCGCTGGGACGCCGCTACGTGGCCCGCTTCAATCGACGGCATGGGCGCAGCGGAGGGCTTTGGGAAGGGCGCTTCAGGGCCGCGCCTCTGGAGCCGGCCTGGTTGCTGTCGTGCATGCGCTACATCGAGCTCAATCCCGTGCGAGCCGGTTTGGTGGAGCGCCCCGAAAGCTACGCCTGGTCGAGTGCTGCTCACCATCTGGGTGCCGTGCGGGACCCGCTAGTGCACGACCATGCCGGCTTCTGGGCCATGGGCAACACCCCTTTTGAGCGTGACGCCAATTACCGGCGTTACATGGAGGAGGGCTGCAGTGCGGAGGAAATGCAGGCCTTGCTGGCTGCTGCCCTGCGAGGCTGGCCCCTGGGCTCGGCAGCCTTTCGCGCCCAACTGGCCAAGCAGACAGACCGACCTTTGGCGCCGCGGCCGCGCGGCCGTCCACGGCGCAAGCAATTTGAGACTGTCCCTAATTAAATTGGAGTGTGCACTCGAGAATCTTTATAAAAGAGTCTGACCCCATTTAATCGTTCTTGTCCTGTAACGGCCCGGCGACTAATCTGCACGGCATTCCTCCCGCGCTGCAGCATTCGCGTAGCGCAGGCCCCCCAGGGCTGGAGCTACAGCCTTTTGAATGCGGAGTCGCCATGGCAGTCGAGATGAGCCACCCCCAGAGCCCTTTCATCACAGGGCCTGACCACGCCGAGATCCAGTCCCTGGCCAGCCAGGGGCTGTACCGGACTCAGAACGAGAAGGACGCCTGCGGCCTTGGCTTCGTGGCCCACATCAAGGGGCAGAAGGCGCATGCCATCGTCCAGCAGGGCCTGAAGATCCTGGAGAACCTGGACCACCGCGGTGCCGTGGGTGCGGATGCGCTGATGGGCGATGGCGCCGGCATCCTGATCCAGATTCCCGACCAGTTGTACCGCGAAGACATGGCCAAGCAGGGCGTCACCCTGCCTCCCCCCGGCGAGTACGGCGTGGGCCTGATCTTCCTGCCCAAGGAGCATGCGTCCCGGCTGGCCTGTGAGCAGGAGCTGGTGCGTGCCATCAAGGCCGAGGGTCAGGTCTTGCTGGGCTGGCGCGACGTGCCGGTGGACGCCGAACTGCCCATGTCACCCACGGTGCGGGAGAAGGAACCCATCATTCGCCAGGTCTTCATCGGTCGCGGCCCCGACATCATCGTGCCCGATGCCCTGGAACGTAAGCTCTATGTGATCCGTAAGACGGCTTCCAGCGCCATCCAGGCTCTGAAGCTCACGCACAGCCGGGAGTACTACGTGCCCAGCATGAGCTGCCGCACGGTCATCTACAAGGGCCTGCTGCTGGCTGATCAGGTCGGCAAGTACTACAAGGACCTGTCGGACCCGCGCACTGTCTCTGCCATCGCCCTGGTGCACCAGCGCTTCTCGACCAACACCTTCCCCGAGTGGCCACTGGCGCACCCTTACCGCATGGTCGCCCACAACGGCGAGATCAACACAGTCAAAGGTAACTTCAACTGGATGCGTGCCCGCGAGGGCGTGATGAAGTCGCCGGTGCTGGGGGACGATCTGAAGAAGCTGTACCCGATCAGCTTCGAGCACCAGTCCGACACAGCCACCTTCGACAACGCCATCGAGCTGCTGACGATGGCCGGCTATCCGCTCGCCCATGCGGCCATGATGATGATCCCGGAAGCCTGGGAGCAGCACGAGCAGATGGACGAGCGCCGCCGTGCCTTCTACGAGTACCACGCGGCCATGATGGAGCCCTGGGATGGCCCGGCCGCCATGGTTTTCACCGACGGCCGACAAGTCTGCGCAGCACTGGACCGCAATGGCCTGCGTCCCGCGCGCTACTGCGTGACCGACGATGACATGGTCGTGCTGGCCTCTGAGTCCGGCGTGCTGCCCATCCCCGAGAGCAAGATCGTCAAGAAGTGGCGCCTGCAGCCAGGCAAGATGTTCCTCATCGATCTGGAGCAGGGCCGCATCGTTGATGACGAGGAGCTCAAGACCCAGTTCGCCAACGCGCGCCCGTATCGGCAGTGGATCGAGAACGTCCGGGTCAAGCTGGACAGCATCCCTGTGGCTGACCCCGCGCCCGCCAGCTTCGAAACCTCCTTGCTGGACCGCCAGCAGGCCTTCGGCTTCACCCAGGAAGATCTCAAGTTCCTGTTGGCGCCCATGGCTGCCAATGGCGAGGAGGGCATCGGCTCCATGGGCAATGACTCGCCCCTGGCGGTGCTGTCCGACAAGAACAAGCCCCTGTACAACTATTTCAAGCAGCTGTTTGCCCAGGTCACCAATCCGCCGATCGACCCGATCCGCGAGAACATCGTGATGTCCCTCAACAGCTTCGTGGGTCCCAAGCCCAATCTGCTGGACATCAACGCGATCAATCCGCCCATGCGCCTGGAAGTGAGCCAGCCCGTGCTGGACTTCAAGGACATGGCCAGGCTGCGAGCCATCGAGCAGCACACCAACGGCAAGTTCAAGCCCTACGAATTGGATATCACCTACCCGCGCGAGTGGGGTCGTGAAGGCGTGGAGGCGCAGCTGGCTTCGCTGTGCGCGGAGACCGTGGATGCGATCAAGAGCGGTCACAACATCCTCATCATCACGGACCGCCACCTGAGCGCGAGCCGCGTGGCCATTCCCGCATTGCTGGCTCTGTCCGCCGTGCACCACCACCTGGTGCGCGAGGGTTTGCGCACCACGGCCGGGCTGGTCGTCGAGACGGGGACGGCCCGCGAGGTGCATCATTTCGCGGTGTTGGCTGGCTTCGGCGCCGAGGCCGTTCACCCCTATCTGGCGCTCGAGACACTGTCCCAGATGACGACCGAGCTGCCTGCCAATCTCTCTGCCGAGAAGGCGATCTACAACTACATCAAGGCTGTGGGCAAGGGGCTGTCGAAGATCATGTCCAAGATGGGCATCTCGACCTATATGTCCTACTGCGGCGCGCAGATCTTCGAGGCCATCGGCCTGAAGGCTGACTTCGTCGAGAAGTACTTCCGCGGCACGCCCACGCAGGTCGGCGGGATCGGCGTGTTCGAGGTGGCGGAGGAGGCCATCCGACTGCACGAGGCGGCCTTTGGCGAGGACCCGGTGCTGGCCACCATGCTTGATGCCGGCGGTGAATACGCCTGGCGCGCCCGCGGCGAGGAGCATATGTGGACGCCTGACGCCATTGCGAAGCTGCAGCACAGTACCCGCTCGGGCAAGTTCGAGACCTACAAGGAATACGCGCAGCTCATCAACGACCAGAGCAGGCGCCACATGACCTTGCGTGGGTTGTTCGAGTTCAAGTTCGATCCGTCCAAGGCGATTCCGCTGGAGGAGGTCGAGCCGGCCGCCGAGATCGTCAAGCGCTTCGCCACGGGCGCGATGTCGCTGGGTTCCATCTCCACGGAGGCTCATGCCACGCTGGCTGTCGCCATGAACCGCATCGGCGGCAAGAGCAACACGGGCGAAGGCGGCGAGGATCCGGCGCGCTATCGCAACGAACTCAAGGGCATCAAGATCGTCAAGGGCACCAAGGTGTCAGACGTCATCGGCAAGAAGGTCATCGAGGCCGACTACGAGCTGCAGGACGGCGACTCCCTGCGTTCCAAAATCAAGCAGGTGGCTTCGGGCCGCTTCGGCGTGACCGCGGAATACCTGGTGAGTGCCGACCAGATCCAGATCAAGATGGCCCAGGGCGCGAAGCCCGGCGAGGGTGGCCAGTTGCCCGGTGGCAAGGTGTCCGAGTACATCGGCTTCCTGCGCTACTCCGTGCCAGGCGTGGGCCTGATCTCGCCGCCGCCGCACCATGACATCTATTCCATCGAGGATCTGGCCCAGCTGATCCATGACCTGAAGAACGTCAATGGCAAGGCGGACATCTCGGTCAAGCTGGTGTCGGAAGTGGGTGTCGGCACCATCGCCGCTGGCGTGGCCAAGGCCAAGGCCGACCACATTGTGATTGCCGGTCATGACGGGGGCACGGGCGCCTCGCCGTGGAGCTCCATCAAGCACGCCGGCACCCCCTGGGAACTGGGGCTGGCCGAGGCGCAGCAGACCCTGGTCCTCAACCGCCTGCGCGGGCGTGTGCGGGTGCAGGCAGATGGTCAGATGAAGACCGGCCGCGATGTCGTCATCGGCGCGCTGCTGGGCGCTGATGAATTCGGCTTTGCCACCGCACCGCTGGTGGTGGAGGGCTGCATCATGATGCGCAAGTGCCATCTGAACACCTGCCCGGTGGGCGTGGCCACGCAGGACCCGGTGCTGCGTGCCAAGTTCTCCGGCAAGCCCGAGCACGTGGTGAACTACTTCTTCTTCGTCGCCGAGGAAGCTCGCCAGATCATGGCTCAGCTGGGGCTGCGCAAGTTCGACGAACTGATCGGCCGCTCCGATCTGCTGGACACCCGCAAGGGCATCAGCCACTGGAAGGCCAGGGGGCTGGACTTCAGCCGCGTCTTCCACCGCCCGACCCTGGCTGCGGACGTGGCCCGCCTGCACAGCGCCGCACAGGACCATGGCCTGGACCGGGCCCTGGACGTCAAGTTGATCGAGAAATGCCTGCCCGCCTTCGAGAAGGGCGAGAAGGTGCAGTTCATGCAGGAGGTCAGCAATGTGCGCCGCACCGTGGGTGCCATGCTCTCCGGTGAGCTGGTGCGCCGCCATCCGGAGGGCTTGCCTGACCACACCATCTTCATCCAGATGGAAGGCACGGGCGGCCAGAGCTTCGGCGCCTTCCTGGCCCCGGGCATCACGCTGTACTTGATCGGCGACGCCAACGACTACACCGGCAAGGGCCTCTCGGGGGGGCGCGTGGTGGTGCGTCCCTCCATTGACTTCCGGGGCGACGCGACCAAGAACATCATCGTGGGCAACACCGTGCTGTACGGTGCCACCCGCGGCGAGGCCTTCTTCCGTGGGGTGGCGGGCGAGCGCTTCGCGGTGCGCCTGTCCGGCGCCTCGGCGGTCGTCGAGGGCACGGGCGACCATGGCTGCGAATACATGACCGGCGGCACCGTGGTCGTGCTGGGCAAGACCGGCCGCAACTTCGCCGCGGGCATGAGCGGTGGCATCGCCTATGTCTTTGACGAGGACGGCAGCTTCGCCAAACGCTGCAACACCAGCATGGTCAGCCTCGACCGCATCCTGCCGTCGCATGAGCAGGAGGCGGGCGTGGACAAGGCCATCTGGCACCGTCTCAAGCAGGGCGGCGAAGCCCAGACCGACGAGGCCATCCTGAAGAAAATGATCGAGGACCACCACCGCTGGACCGGCAGCCAGCGCGCCCGCGACATCCTGGACCACTGGGCCGATTCGCGTGCCAAGTTCGTCAAGGTCTTCCCCAACGAATACCGCCGCGCTCTGGGCGAGCTGCATGCCGCCCGCGAAGCCGCCGAGACCATCGCCCACGCCAAGGCCCCTGTGGCCGCCGCCAAGGCTTGAGAGATTAGGAGTACACAATGGGAAAAGTCACCGGCTTCATGGAGTACGAGCGCCTGGAGGAAGGCTACGAGCCCGTCCCGTCCCGGCTGAAGAACTACAAGGAGTTCGTCATCGCGCTGAACGCCGACCAGGCTAAGCAGCAGGGCGCGCGCTGCATGGACTGCGGCACGCCGTTCTGCAACAACGGCTGCCCGGTCAACAACGTCATTCCGGACTTCAACGACCTGGTGTACCGCGGCCAGACGCAGGATTGGCAGAACGCCATCACCATCCTGCACAGCACCAACAACTTCCCCGAGTTCACCGGTCGCATCTGCCCCGCGCCCTGCGAGGCCGCCTGCACGCTCAATGTGAATGACGACGCCGTGGGCATCAAGTCCATCGAGCACGCCATCATCGACCGCGCCTGGGCCGAGGGCTGGGTCAAGCCACAACCCGCTGCCACGAAGACGGGCAAGCGTGTCGCAGTCGTGGGCTCGGGGCCGGCCGGCCTGGCGGCGGCCCAGCAACTGGCCCGAGTGGGCCATGAGGTGACGGTCTTCGAGAAGAACGATCGCGTGGGCGGGCTGCTCCGCTATGGCATCCCCGACTTCAAGATGGAAAAGTCCCACATCGACCGTCGTGTGCAGCAGATGCAGGCCGAAGGCGTGGTCTTCCGCACCGGTGTGCTGGTGGCCAGCATGGGCGAGGACGCCAAGGTCACCAACTGGGCCAAGGAATCCGTCAGCGCGGAGGACCTCAAGGCGCAGTTCGATGCGGTGTTGCTTTGCGGCGGTGCCGAGCAGTCGCGCGACCTGCCGGTGCCGGGGCGCGACCTGGCGGGTGTCCATTTCGCGATGGAGTTCCTGCCTCAGCAGAACAAGGTCAATGCTGGCGACAAGCTCAAGGGGCAGCTGCGTGCCGATGGCAAGCACGTCATCGTGATCGGCGGGGGCGATACCGGCAGCGACTGTGTGGGCACCAGCAATCGCCACGGCGCCAAGAGCGTCACGCAGTTCGAGCTCATGCCCCGCCCGCCGGAGGAAGAGGACCGTCCGCTGACCTGGCCGTACTGGCCCTACAGGCTGCGCACCTCGTCCAGCCATGAGGAAGGCTGCGAGCGCGAGTTCGCCATCGCCACCAAGGAATTCCTGGGTGAGAAGGGCAAGGTCACCGGCGTCAAGACGGTGCGTGTCGAGTGGCAGGGCGGCAAGATGGTCGAGGTGCCGGGTTCCGAGCAGGTGCTGAAGGCGGACCTGGTGCTGCTGGCCATGGGCTTTGTCTCGCCGGTGTCACCGGTGCTGGAGGCCTTCGGCGTCAACAAGGACGCGCGCGGCAATGCCAAGGCCGGCACCGAGGCCCAGGGGGGCTATGCGACCAATGTCGACAAGGTCTTCGCAGCCGGCGACATGCGCCGTGGGCAGTCCTTGGTCGTCTGGGCCATCCGCGAGGGGCGCCAGGCGGCCCGCGCTGTGGACGAGTTCCTCATGGGTGCCAGCGTGCTGCCGCGCTGAGTCCCGCTCCTGTGCTGCGGCCAGGCCGCCCCGCGTGACGCGAGGGCGGCCTTTTTCCTTGTTGCGCTCCTTGATGTGCTCCTTGATTCGCCACTTGTAAGCACTCGGTTACAGGACTTCGCCACTCATCCGGGACCAGCGGCCGCTGGTCGGGCACTGTGGCGCCGCAGTGGAAAACGCCCCTGTGCTTTGTCTATGCTTCGCCCGACACTAGGCTCAGGTCCATGCTGCCGGCTTTGCAGGTGCGCATGGTGTCCGGATCAACTGCCTCAAACCATGTCCTACGCACGCCTTTCTTCGCGCCGCCCCCAGGCCGGCTTCAGCCTGATGGAACTGATGATTGCCGTGGCCATCATGGGGGTGCTGTTCGGCATTGCGCTGCCGTCCTACAAGGATTACGTCCGCCGCGGAGCAATTCCGGAAGCGACCGGAACCTTGTCGGACTATCGCATCAAGATGGAGCAGTACTACCAGGACAACCGGAACTACGGCACCGGCACGGCATGTGCCAATGCGGATCCGGCTCCTGCCTGGAGTGATTTCAGCCCGGCCGCCAAGCGCAGCTTCACCTACAGCTGCAAGCTGACGGACAAGGGCCAGGACTACGAAATCGTCGCGACCGGCGGGAGTTCGACCTCGGTGGCCGGGCATGTCTATGTGCTGACGTCCGGCGGCATGGCCACGCGAACCTTCAAAGGCACGGACGTCACAGGCAAGAACTGCTGGCTGGTCTCGGGGGACGAATGCTGACTCGCCGCTCGTCTGCCCGCACCGTGCTCGTGCGTGGCTACAGCCTGATCGAACTGGCGGTGACGCTGGTCGTCCTCGCGCTCGTGCTGGCATCCGTGGTGCCCAGCGCGGCCGAATGGATGCAGGACCTCCGCATGCGCGGCGTGGCCGAATCGCTGAAGACAGGTCTGGACCGGGCGCGCATGGAAGCGCTGAAAGGCAATCGCACCATGTCCTTCTGGCTGGTGACGGACGCCAAGTCCAAGGTCCCGGGGGCCGACTGCGAGTTGTCCGACATGGGCATGTCCTGGGTGGTGAGCGTCGACAGCCCCAGCAAGGCTTGTAACGCCGCGCGGTCCACCACGGCAAAGCCGCGGCTGGCCTACCGCTCCGAGGTTTCCCAGGATGGCGCGCAGGTGACGGTCGAGGCGGTTGACGCCGACGGCAAGAAGGCCAATCAGGTGACCTTCAATGCCCTGGGGCAGGTCCAGGGCGTCGGAATGATCCGTCAGGTGACCGTTGCACGCATCGGCGGGACGGGGCGCACCCTGCTCATCCTGGTGGAGCCGGGCGGCAGCGTCCGGACCTGCGATCCCAAGGTGAGCGCGGGCGATCCGCGCGCCTGCCCCTGAGCTGGGCCTGGAGCATGACATGAAGCCTCGTCAAATTTCCTCTACCAGCCGGCGAAGCCGTCGCGGCATTGCCTTGCTGGAGGCGCTGATTGGCATCCTGATCTTCGCTTTCGGCGTGCTGGGCCTGATGGGCCTGCAGGCTGCGATGACCAAGGCGCAATCGTCGGCCAAGTTCAGGGCCGATGCCGCCAACCTGGCGTCGGACCTTTTCGGTCTCATCCAGACCGACAACCCCGCCATGATCAGCAAGTACGCGACCGCCTCGTGTGCCAGCTATGCACGTTGCAAGGACTGGCTCACCAAGGTGAGCACGACGCTGCCGGGCGATCTCGCTCCCGAGATCACCGTGGATGCGGGGCCTGGCAAGGTCGAGCTCCGCATTCGGTGGCAGCAGGGGACGGAATCCGAAAACCAGTACCGGACGAGCATGGTATGGCAACAATGAACACGTCGTCGTCGTCGTCGTCCACGCGCAGGCTTCGCATGGAACGCGGGCAGGCGGGCTTCTCCTTGGTCGAGCTGATGGTGGGGGTCGGCGTCGGCCTCCTGTCGACAGTGGTAATCGCGACCATCCTGGCCCGGTCTGAGCAGCAGAAGCGTAGTTCATCCTCGGGCAATGATGCGCAGATTGCAGGGGCCCTGGCTCTCAATGAGCTGGACCGTTCCATCAAGGACGCTGGCTATGGCTTGACCACCGACGTCAGCGGCATTGGTTGCACCTTGAGGGCCCGCTATGCCGTGGGCGTGGACCTGGCCGGAGCGCCTACCCACCTGGAACCGGTTCGCATCACCCCGGACGCTGACGGAAAGCCCAGCACCATCGCCCTGATGCGAAGCACGGCTGCCGGGTTCTCCTTGCCGGCCAAGGTCAAGGCTCCGCTGTTTGATCCCACCGTCGCCACTGGCTCGGTGAGGACCACCTTGATCGTGACTTCCACCCTGGGCATGGCTGTGAACGACCTGTTGGCCGTGGTGACGCCGCCAGCGGATCCCGCTGTCGGACTGGGTTCCTGCACGGTGTTTCAAGCCTCGGGGTTGGGGGCCAGCCAGCGTGACATCACTCGCACGCCGGACACGCCCTGGAACGGTACGGGCGATCTGGCCAAGGCGGAGGACAAGCAGTACGTGATCAACCTCGGTGAGCTGGAGATGGAGACCTATTCGGTCGCTCCGGCCAAGAATGCATCTGGCAAGGACACATCGCAGTACCAGCTGTCCTTGACGCGGTACAACCTTGCCCGGCGCACCAGCACGACTCAGGTCATCCAGACAGGCATTGTCGACCTCAAGGCCTTCTACGGCCGCGATACCGATGACGATGGCATCGTGGACGTCTATGACACCACGACGCCCACCACCGCTGCCGGCTGGGCGCGCGTGAAGTCGGTTCGCCTGGCCGTGCTGGCCCGCAGCGACCAATTCGAGAAGGAAGAAGTCACCCCGACCGAGCCCGTGTGGGATGTGGGAACGGGCATCACCGTCACGGGCGCCGTGGATTGCGGCGACAGCAAGTGCATCAAGCTCAATCCTGTGGCTGGCGACGCCAGCTGGAAGCATTACCGCTACAAGCTGTTCGACCTTGTGTCCCCTATGCGCAACCAGCTGTGGCGCTCGGACCTCACCGTGCCTCCCCCGCCGACGCCCGCTACCGAGCCGGCCCCGGCGCCGGCTCCCGAACCAGCCCCGGCGCCTGCCGGCACTTGAATGGATGCCCGAACATGGTCAAGTCCATACGCAATCTGAAGAGCCTGTCCCTGCGGAGCCGACGTCAACGTGGCGCCTCCATGATGTTTGCGCTGATTGCGCTGGCGGTGCTCACGCTTGGCGCCGTGGCGCTCGTGCGTTCTGTGGATACCGGCATGCTGACCTTGGGCAATCTTGGATTCCGCAAGGACGCCTTGTCAGCCGCCTCTGCCGGCTCGGAGGCGGCGGTAACCTGGCTGTTCTCCCAGCCGCCTGCGAGCCTCCACAACAACGATGTCGAGAACGGTTACTACGCTACCGCAGTGACCAACCTGGCGCCCATGGACACCACGACCAGCGATGCGCACCCGGTGTCCTTGGTGGACTGGGACGGGAACGATTGTGGCAAGGCCACGACCTCTGCCACGCGCCAATGTCTCAAGGTCGCCAAGAAGGAATTGAAGGACGGCGTCGTCGTGAAGTACGTGGTGACGCGCCTTTGCAGCATGGCGGGGCGCGGTGGCAGCAGCCGTCCTTGTGTCATTCCCTTGATTACCAGTGATGCCCTCTCCATGGACCGCGGTGTATTCACCGGCCAGGGGACGATCACCGTGCCCACGGCCGTGACCTTTTATCGCGTCATTGCGCGCACCGAAGGTGCACGGGGCTCCGTGGCCTACACCGAAACGCTGGTTCATTTCTGACCGTACCTGCCATTGACGCCTGCTTGAGGAGTCTTTCATGAACAACCTCTGTCTTTCCGCCCCTCTGCGGGCCAGCGGCCTGGCCCTGGCCATCCTGCTGGCGCCCCTGGCCATGGCGGCCCCCACGGACATTGCGACGGCGCCCCTGTGGTCTTCTGTGATGTCCAACGTCAAGCCCAACGTCCTGTTCACGCTGGACGACTCCGGCAGTATGGCGGACGGCTATCTGCCTGATGACGCGGGGAACTTCTACCCGGTTTCCTGGATCGATTCCCGGACCGACACCTTCTATTGGGCACATTTCGGCTACCTGTCGCCGCAGTGCAATGGCCTGGCCTATGACAAGACCGTGAGCTACCTGCGCCCAGTGGATGCCACGGGGGCGACGGTGGGGGCCGGCAGTCCTACGTCAAGCGAACTCACGGCGCTGTTTGAAACCTCAGACGCCTCGGTGAGGACAGTTCGGGCTCAGCTCCTTGATACAGCGGGTTTCTCGCCTGTCAGTTCTGGGGCCTTGTCTGTCACGCTGAAGGTAGTCGTGCCAGCCGATTACTACTTTGTCAATCAGCCTGTCACGGTCTATGACTCTAGCGCCAAGGGGCGCTATATGGTGGGTTTGGTGACGTCCTGGGACGGGGCCCAAAAGCTGACCATCGATGTCAAGCAAGCCCGCGGCACCAGTGCCATGACGACCCCGGTGGTGGCCTATGGGACCCCGACGAATCAGCTGGTCTACGAATATACGGGCTCCGAGCCCAAGATGAACTACAGCTATCCGGTCTCTGCCGTTGACACCACGACCACGTTCTACAAGCAGTGCATCTCCACCATCAACACCACGCCTGCTCTCTTCCGGCCCGTGATCATGACGGACAAGGCGCCGGATGCCGCCAACTATTGGCTGTGGCGAAAATATTACAGCACGCGCATGGACATGATGAAGACGGCGATGTCGCTGGCCTTCAAGGATATTGACGATAAATTCCGCGTTGGCTTCACGACCATTCTCAAGCTGGACGTCAAGCCCGACAAGCGCATGCTCGATGTCAAGGACTTTGACAAGGACCAGAAGTCGACGTTCTATTACAACCTGTCCCAGGCCGTGCCTTCGGCTTCAACTCCTCTGCGGGGGGCGCTCCAAAAAGCAGGTAGATACTACGCGAAGAAAATGCCGGATCAGACCTATGATCCGGTCCAGTACTCGTGCCAGAAGAATTTCCTGATCCTCTCGACGGATGGCTACTGGAATACCTATGACGAAGCGGTTGATTATGGGCCGTATACCGTGGATGGTACTGCCGAGGTGGGCAACCAGGATGGCATCGGGACGCCTCGCCCCTATTTTGAAGGCGGCGCTCAGATCATCAAGAATACTTATCGCTGGGCGGTGAAGAATACCTGGGTTCGGACTTCGACGACACCCATCAGTTACTCAGAGACTGTCAACAACTCATACAAGCAGCAGCAGGAGGCTTACGCCATCAAGGCAGACTCGACCTACTGCAAGGCCAGTCCCTACAAGTACCTGCAGACCACTCTTCGGGAGCGTACTGCGACCTACAAGACGGTCACGTCCTATACCAAGCGCATTGATACCAACAATGTGTCTCAGGTAGAGACATGGCAGAGGACAGACACCACCACCAATGCCGGCGCTTCCACTGTTACCTCACCGGGTACGCCCTCCCTGGTGAGCAGCACCTCCGTCAAGATCGAAAGCAGCGCGGCCGACACGAGCTACGTCTCCAGCGTAGCTCCGGAAGCCTTTGTCAGCGCCGGCTCATGGAGCAATGTGAGTGTGACCAAGGGCGTTTGCACCACCTCCGTGCCTTCACCCAATCCCAGCGCCATCGTGACTGTGGACGGGCCGACGTTCGTGAAGAAGACGACGTCCGGCAGCCTGACCACGGCCACTGGATCCGTCACCAATGTGGACGGCCTCAAGACGGCGGAAGCGGGCGCGGAGTCCTTGTATGGCTCGACCGACAAGACCACGGGTGCGACGAGCAACACCCTGGCCGATCTGGCCATGTACTACTACAACACGGACCTGCGTACCTCTGAGCTCGACAACTGCACGGGAGCCCTGGAAAAGGATGTGTGCGAGAACAACGTGAAGCCACTCGCAGGCGAGCGTGACAAGGCCACTCATCAGCACTTGACGACCTACACCATCAGCCTGGGCAACAGTGGCACGCTGCGCTACAACAAGGACTACCTCACCGCCATTCCCAATGAGGCGGCGTCCATCTACAACGACTACTACTACCTCGGTGACGAAACCGGTGATGTGGCCGCTCGCAAGGGGACGCGGGACTGGTCCAATCCTTCCGGTGGCGGTGCGACCCGTATCGATGACCTCTGGCACGCTGCGGTCAATGGCCGGGGCATGTACTTCAGCGCGACGGACCCCAACAGCCTGGCCTACAGCCTGAAGAAGGCGCTGAGTGAGATCACCAAGGTTCGTGGGACCTCCGCAGCCGCTGCCACGAGCACCCTGCAGCCGGTCGCGGGTGACAACGGCATCTACATCTCTCAGTTCACGTCACCAGCGTGGACCGGTGACCTGCGCAAGTACCGCTTCAACGACGATGGCTCCGTGACCCTCAAGTCGGTGAGCTCGACAGGCGAGGAGACCGACACTGCCGTATGGAGCGCGGCGGCGAAGCTCACCAAGGACTACACGCGCAGGATCTATTTCTTCCGTCCCGGCTCGGGTGCCACGGGGTCGCTCCAGAACTTTGACGCGGCGAACATGACCTCCGCCGAGCAGGCCCTGTTCTCCGCCGCCTGCACCAGGACCGCCACGGCGGATCGCCTGTCCCAATGCGCAACGGCGGATGCCACGACGCTTGCCGCGCTGAACTCCGCAGCGACCATGGTGGACTATCTGCGGGGGCAGCCGAAGACGGGCTACCGTCCGCGCGACGCTGTGCTGGGTGACTTGGTGAACTCATCCCCTGTCTTCGTGGGCAAGCCGGGCTTCAAGTACCTGGAGAATGATTACGCGACCTGGGCTTCGAGTGAAGCCATGGTCAAGCGTCAGCGCACGCTGCTGGTCGGCGGCAATGACGGCATGCTGCACGCCTTCAAGGACGCAGACGACGCCACGGGCGGCACCGAAATGTGGGCCTATGTGCCGCGCCTGGTGATGGACAACATGTACAAGCTGGCTGACATGAACTACGGCAGCCAGCATCGCTACTTCGTCGACGGCACGCCAGTCGTGTCCGACATCGTGGGCCCTGAGGGCAAGTGGCGGACCATCGTGGTGGGCGGGCTCAATGCGGGTGGCCGCGGCTACTACGCGCTCGACATCACCGACCCCGCCAACCCCGTGGCCATGTGGGAGTTCGGTCCCGGTAATCTCCCGGCTGGCCAGGAAGGCCGCCTGGGCTACACCTTCGGGAACCCGGTCGTGACCAAGGCCAAGGACGGCACCTGGGTCGTGGTCTTCACCTCCGGCCACAACAACCCTGATGGTGGCGGCTACCTGTTCGTCGTCAACGCCAATACCGGCGAGCTGATCAAGACCCTCAGCACCGGCGTTGGTGACGCTTCCAATCCCTCTGGCCTGTCCCGCATCAATGCCTGGATCAATTCCCCGGCTGAGAACAAGGCCCTGCGCTTCTATGGCGGGGACCTGACCGGACGCCTGTACCGCTTTGACCCTGACAGCCGGCTGGCCCTGCCCAAGGATGTGGTGGAACTGGCGCAATTCCAGATCACCGACACCGTGGCCAAGACGGTGACGCCGCAGCCCATCACGACCATGCCCATGCTGGCTGAGTTCAACGCCAACGGGGCGGTGCGCCAGGTCATCTATGTGGGGACCGGGAAGTATCTGGGTGCCTCTGACGTGCCGGCGTCGAGCACCTCGGGGGAGCAGCAGTCCGTCTATGCCGTGCTGGACAAACTGACCGACACGGGCTACGGGGACATGCGTGCCGGCACCGACCTGGTCAAGCAGCCAGTTGATACTTCGTCGACGCCCCGCATCGTCGGCAGCAAGGACACCTTGATGGACTGGTCCAAGAAGAAGGGCTGGTATATGGACTTCGTGTCCAAGGCCGAGCGCGTCAACGTGGACATGCTTCTGGTGGCCAATACGCTGGTCGCTGTGGGCAACGTCCCTGGCAAGACATCGTCGGACTGCGCTGCGCCGGGTTCGAACAGCGCCTGGATGTACCTGTTCAACATCATCACCGGTGGCGGCAACTCCACTTCCCTGGGCACGATGATGGCGGGTCTGGGTGCCGTCGAGATCACGTCCTCTGGCAGCGGCAGCGGCAGCGGCGGCGGCAGCGGCAGCGGCAGCGGCACGGGTTCTGACACCGGAGCCGGCACCAGCCGCATCAAGCTCATCGGCACGACCACCGAAGGCGGCATCCTGACTCCGGACATCGAGCCGCTGACGGCGGGCGCCAACCCGGCTCGTCGCAGCTCCTGGCGTGAGCTCCGCTGAGCGCACATGGCAGCATGGCGGCGATGAGTCCAGTGCGGGGTGCTCCGCTGGGAGCAGCCGTGCTGGGCGCCATTGCGCTGCATTGTGTCGCGGTGCTATGGCTGGCGTGGATGCCTGAGCTTCATCCGGGCGAGGGCGGTCGGCGTAGCGCTAAGGCTGGGGCCGTCCCGGTGAGGGTCCGGTCGGTGGTGGAGCCGCAAGGCCTGGCGGCTGCCGAGCCACCGCCCGCCTTGGCGGAGGAGCCGGGGCAGGGGGCGGACAAGGCGCCGCTCTCCGGTCCCGTCGCAAACTCCGGCATTCCCGGCAGCGTGCCAGAGTCCGAGGAGCAAGCCCTGCTCGAGCGACTGGCGCGTGAAGCGGCGGAGGCCGCGGCGGCTCGCGAGGCGATCGGGGCCATTTCCTTCGACGACTACATCCCGGCGGCACGCCTCAGCCAGCGCCCACTGATCCAGGAGCAGGTGCAACTGCCCTGGCCTGAAGGCGGAGGTGTTCCGGACGGTGCCTTGTACATGGGCCGTTTCAGGCTCTATATCGATGAGCAGGGGCGGGTACGCCGCATCATGGGCGAGACGGGCAACCTCCTGCCGCCCCTGGTGCGCCTGACGCAGGACACCTTCAGCAACGCCCGATTCGCGCCGGGCGAACTCGCAGGACGGCAGGTCAAGTCCTGGATCCGCATCGAGGTGACCTTCGACGCCCGCGGCATCGTCAGCACCCGCATGCTGAACTGAGAAAACGCCTCCCTCGGCGGGCCATGTCGTGACCTCCGGAGGCAATTCCGTGTTTCCCCTATGATGTGGCCTCTTTTGTCTGGGCAGGTGCCCAGCCGCCACTGGCCCATGCCTGCCCAAAGACTACAGACCACTGATCAAGAAACACCCCTGATCGAGCTGCGCGATGTGAGCTGCGGCTACGCCGGGCGTGCCATTTTGCAGGGCGTGAACCTGCAACTCAGACGCGGCTCCGTGCTGGCCTTGATCGGCACCTCGGGCGGCGGCAAGACCACGCTGCTGCGCGCCTTGAGCCGCCAGATCACGCCCATGGCCGGAAAGGCCCTGTTCGATGGCCAGGACATGGCCGATCTCGACCAGGCTGGCCTGTACGCGGTGCGCCGTCGCATGGGCATGCTCTTCCAGTTTGGCGCCCTGTTCACGGATCTCAGCGTGTTCGAGAACGTGGCCTTCCCGCTGCGGGAGCACACCCGCTTGCCGGAGTCCATGATCCGGGACCTGGTGCTGATGAAGCTCAATGCCGTCGGCCTGCGGGGCGCCCGCGAGCTCATGCCCAGCGAGATCTCCGGCGGCATGGCGCGCCGTGTGGCCCTGGCGCGCGCGATCGCACTGGACCCCGACCTCGTGCTGTATGACGAGCCTTTCGCGGGCCTGGACCCCATTTCACTGGGCGTCACGGCGCGCCTGATCCGTGACCTCAACGATGCCCTGGGACTGAGCAGCGTGATCGTGTCGCACGACCTCCATGAAACCTTTGCCATCGCTGACCATGTTGCGATGGTTGCCAATGGCCGGGTGGTGGCGCAAGGCACGCCGGACGAACTGCGGCACAGCCAGGATCCCCTGGTGCAGCAGTTCGTGGGCGCCCAGCCGGACGGCCCTGTGCGCTTCCATCAGCCGGCCGTGCCGGTGCTGGAGGACTTCGGCGTCAGCGGGAGGTCTGCATGAAGCGCCTCCCCTTGCACGTCGGCTACACCCTGCGCAGCAAGCTGGCCGAGATTGGCCAGGCCGCACGGCTGTTCTCGCAGCTGCTGGCCCGCAGCCCGCGCGCCCTGATGCGCTTCTCGCTGATCCGCGAACAGGTGTTCTACCTGGGCAACCGCTCGCTGTCCATCATCGGCGTCTCGGGGCTCTTCGTGGGCTTTGTGCTGGCCCTGCAGGGCTACTACACCCTGCAGCGCTATGGTTCGGCCGAGGCCGTGGGTCTGTTGGTTGCGCTGAGCCTGGTGCGTGAGCTGGGCCCGGTGGTGAGTGCTCTGCTGTTCGCTGGTCGGGCTGGCACCTCGCTGACGGCCGAGATCGGTCTCATGAAGGCCGGGGAGCAACTGACCGCCATGGAAATGATGGCGGTGGACCCCGTCACGCGCGTGCTGGCGCCACGTTTCTGGGCGGGCTTCATTGCCATGCCCCTGCTGGCGGCGGTGTTCTCTGCCGTGGGCGTCATCGGGGGCTGGCTGGTGGGCGTGGTGCTGATAGGCATCGATGCTGGCGCCTTCTGGTCCCAGATGCAGGGCGGGGTGGATGTCTTTGCCGATGTGGGCAACGGCGTCATCAAGAGTCTGGTCTTCGGCCTCACGGTGAGCTTTGTGGCACTGCTGCAAGGCTATGCCTGCAAACCGACACCAGAAGGGGTGTCTTACGCCACGACCCGCACGGTCGTGGTTTCATCGTTGGCTGTGCTTGCACTGGATTTCGTGCTGACGGCCATGATGTTCTCGATTTGATGGGAGAAGAGGATGCAAGCCTCTCGACATGATGTGTGGGTCGGTTCCTTCGTGCTGCTGGGTGCAGCGGCGCTGCTGTTCCTGGCCTTGAAGGCGGGCAATCTGCTGAGCCTCAACTTCGACGACACCTACACGGTGGTGGCCAAGTTCGACAACATCGGTGGCCTCAAGGCCCGCGCGGCCGTCAAGAGCGCTGGTGTGGTCGTGGGCCGGGTGGAATCCATCACCTTCGATGACAAGAGCTTTCAGGCTCGCGTGGTGCTCAAGCTCAACCAGGGCGTGGCCTTCCCCAAGGACAGCTCGGCCAAGATCCTGACGGCTGGCCTGCTCGGTGAGCAGTACATCGGCCTGGAGCCCGGCGCCGACGAGAAGAACCTGGTGGCCGGCGATGTGATCAAGCAGACCCAGTCTGCCGTGGTGCTGGAAAATCTGATCGGGCAATTCCTCTACAACAAGGCCGCGGACAGCGGCAGCGGGGAGAAAAAGTGAATTGGACCCAACGCGGCGCCGTGCTGGTGCTGAGCCTGAACCTGGCGGCCTGCGCCTCGCTCAAGGGACCAGGCGCCCAAGGGCAGAAGCTGGATCCCTGGGAAAACTGGAACCGCAAAGTCTTCGCCTTCAACGAGGACCTGGACGCTCATGTCCTCAAACCTGTGGCCACCGCCTATAGCGAGGTCGTGCCCAGCCCGGCCCGCACCGGCATTGGCAATTTCTTCAGCAATGTGGGTGACGCCTGGTCGGCCATCAACCTGACATTGCAAGGGCGTTTCAAGCTGGCTGCTCAGCAGGCGTTCCGCTTTGCGGTGAACTCCACCCTGGGCCTGGGCGGTCTCATCGACCTGGCCGGCGAGGCGGGCGTGGAGCGCAACAGCCAGGACCTGGGACAGACCTTTGGCCGCTGGGGCTTCGGCACCGGTGCCTACATCGTGTGGCCCCTGTTCGGCCCCTCCTCGGTTCGTGACTCCCTGGCCCTGCCCTGGGACCGTACGGCCAGCCCGGCCCTGTATTTCCAGGACGGCCGCAGCAAGGTCTCCATCTATCTGCTGCAGACGGTCAACGGTCGTTCCAACTTCCTGCGTGCCGGCGAGATGCTGGATGGCATCGCCCTGGACAAATACACCTTCATCCGCGACGCCTACCTGCAGCGCCGCGGGCATTTCGAGGCTGCCGAGGACGAGTTCGAGGTGATCACGCCGCCGTCCGCGGGCGACAGCAAGCCCTGACCCTCGTGTGAACCGCCGGGACCCCTGCTGCGTTGTGGGTCCCATGGCGACGGATACCGTCGCCGCGCTACTGAAAGGAAATTGAATGATTCTGTCGACCAAGCGCTCCGCTCTGAAGGCCCTGCTGGCTGCCGCCTCTTTCGCCTGGCTGCCTCTGTCCAGTCATGCCGCTGATGCCAGCACACCCGATGGCCTGATCCGCCAGCTGTCCATCGAGACCATCGAAGCCGTCAAGGCCGACAAGGCCATTCAGGCCGGCGATGTCAGCAAGATCGTGACCCTGGTGGACACCAAGGTGATGCCGCACGTGAACTTTCAGCGCATGACCTCGTCCGCCGTGGGCCGCTTCTGGCGCCAGGCCAGCCCCGAGCAGCAGAAGCGTCTGCAGGACGAGTTCAAGACCTTGCTCGTGCGCACCTACGCTGGCGCTCTCGCGCAGGTCAAGGACCAGACCATTGCGCTGAAGCCCCTGCGTGCCAGTACCGAAGACACCGAGGTCGTGGTCAAGACCGAGGTGCGGGGCAAGGGCGATCCCATCCAGCTGGACTACCGCCTGGAAAAGGTCGGCAGCGCCTGGAAGATCTATGACGTCAATGTGCTGGGCATCTGGCTGGCAGACCAGTATCGCAACAGCTTCGCCCAGGAGATCGGTGCGAATGGCATCGATGGCCTGATCAAGGCCCTGGCTGACAAGAACCAGAAGGCTGCGGCCGGCGCCAAGAGCTGAACGGAGTGAATGCTGCCATGCTCAAGCTGCCCGCCAGCATCCGCCTGCCCGAGCTGCCCCTGATCTGGGCGGAGCTCGAGGCGGCGCTGCGCGCTGAAGCCGCGCAGGTGAATGCCGCTGCGGGGTCGACGCTGCGCCTCAACGCCGTGGATCTCAGCGAGTTCGACTCCGGAGTGCTCACCCTGCTGTTGAGTGCGGTCCGCCTTGGTGAGCAGATGGGCCTGCAGATGCAGATCCATGAAGTGCCTGCCAAGCTCCAGGAGTTGGCCCGGGTGTATGGGGTGGATGCGGCGCTCTGGCCCGAGCTGGCACCTCAGCTCTGAGCGCTGAGCTCTCGCAATAGATGCAGTAGACGGCGCCCTCGGGCGCCGTTGTACTTTGGCGCTGCGCCTGGCTCAGGCCGCGTAGCGCTTGCTGCGCAGATTGCGCTTGATCTCCTGCAGCATCGGCCGCAGCTGCTGGCCCAGGCGCAGGGCGACGCCCGTGGTCAGAATGTCCACGGCCGTCAGATGCAGCAGGCGGGAGACCATGGGGCTGTAGCGGTCGTAGTCTTCCGGGTGGTCCACTGCCAACAGCACCTGTCCCGGGGCCTGGCCCAGTTGCGCGAGCGGCGATCCGCTGGCGGTGATGATGATGGTGGTGGCGCCCTTCTTGCGGGCGATCTCCGCGGCGTCGAGCAGGTCCCGGCTGCGGCCGGAATTGGAGATGATCACGGCGCAGTCGCCGGGCGTCAGCATGGTGGCGCTCATCAGTTGCACATGACCATCGCTGCAGGCGATGGTGTGCACGCCCAGGCGAAAGAACTTGTGCTGGGCATCCTGGGCCACGATGCCCGAATTGCCAACGCCATAGAACTCGATGCGCTTGCCCTGGCGGGCAGCCTCGGTCAGGGCCGTGATGGCACGCTCGAAAGCATGGCTGGCGGCGTCGTTGCGGTAGTGCAGCAGGGCGGCCACGGCGTTGTCGACCACCTTGACGATGAGGTCGCCCGGCTTGTCGTCCTCGTCCACGGCACGGTGGACGAAAGGCACACCCTCGTTGACGCTGCCCGCCAGCTTCAGCTTGAAATCGGCCAGGCCGTCATAGCCCACGCTGCGGCAGAAGCGCACCACCGTGGGCTTGCTGACATGCGAGCGATCCGCCAGCTCGCTGACCGGCAGATTGGCGAAGGAGCGGGGGTCGGTGAGCAGCAGCTTGGCCACCCGCTGCTCCGCCGGTGGCAGGGCGGGCAGGGCTGCCTTGACGCGTTCCAGGATGCTCATGCTCACTGCTCCTCGGCCCAACTGAAGCCATCGCGCGCCACCAGGGCGCTGGCGGCGGCAGGGCCCCAGCTGCCGGCGTTGTAGGCCCGCGGGCCCATGCTGTCGGCGGACCATGCGTCCAGCACAGGCTCGACCCAGCGCCAGGCCTGCTCCTGCTCATCGCTGCGAACGAAGAGGTTGAGCTTGCCGGCGATGGCGTCCAGCAGCAGGCGTTCATAGGCACCTACGCGGGCGCTGCCGAAGGCCTTGTCGAAGTCCAGGTCCAGGGATACAGGCGCCAGGGACTCGCCGTGCGAGTTGCCCTTGGCGGCCAGCAACTGCAGCTCCAGGCCGTCCTCGGGCTGCAGCTTGATCACCAGGCGGTTGGGCTGGTTGGCGCCGGGGAAGATGGGATGGGGCACCGGCCGGAAATTGACGACGATCTGGGCATCACGCGCGGCCAGGCGCTTGCCGGTGCGCAGGTAGAAGGGCACGCCGGCCCAGCGCCAGTTCTGCACCTCGGTGCGCAGGGCCACGAAGGTCTCGCAAGGGCTATTGGCCGGGATCTTGGCCTCGTCCAGATAGCCCACCACCGACTTGCCATCCACACTGCCGGCGCGGTACTGCCCGCGCACCACATCGCGGGCCACGGACTCTCGCGTGAAGGGCTTGAGCGAGCGCAGCACCTTGAGCTTCTCGTCGCGGATGGCGTCGGCATCGTTGGTGGAGGGGGGCTCCATGGCAATCATGGTCAGCAGCTGCAGCGCATGGTTCTGGATCATGTCGCGCAGGGCGCCGGTGCTGTCGTAGAAGGGGCCCCGCGTGCCCACGCCCAAGGACTCCGCCAGCGTGATCTGGATGTTGGCGATGGCCTGGCGGTTCCACAGTGGCTCGAAGAGCGCATTGCCGAAGCGCAGGGCCATGAGGTTCTGCACCGAGGGCTTGCCCAGGTAGTGGTCGATGCGGAAGGCTTGCGACTCGGTGAAGACCGAACGCACCACGCGGTTGATGTGCTGGGCGCTGGCCAGGTCGTGGCCCAGAGGCTTCTCCAGCACCACACGGATATGCGGCCCATTGAGGCCGGCGGCACCCAACTGCTCGCAGATCTGGGTGAATAGGTGGGGGCTGGTGGCCAGGTAGAACACCACGGTCTCGGCGCTGCGCTCGCCCAGCCACTCCTTCAGCCGTGTGTAGTGCTCGGGCTGGGAGAGGTCCATGCGGCGGTAGTGCACCAGGGCCGCGAAGCGTTCGAACTCCTCGTCGCTGGGACGCTTGGCGCCCTCGACTTCCTGGAAGCGCTCCTTGAGCCAGTCGCGGTAGCGCTCGTCGGGCATGTCGTCGCGGGCCACCGCCAGGATGCGGCCGCCCTCGGGCAGCTTGCCGTGACGGAAGGCCTGGAACAGGGCCGGCATCAGCTTGCGCCAGGTGAGATCGCCAGTGCCACCAAAGAAGACGAGATCGAATGCCATGCCAGGGTTCCTGTTGAGGCTCGAGCAGTCTGCGCTGCTTGAACTCTTGATGTAACAAAGTTTCCAGATTTATGATGCACGAGTTTCGTAATCGGGTCAATCCGGACCGCCGTCTTCAGGCCTTGCCCTATGGGAAAGCTTGAATCCGTCTTCCCTGCGCTTGTAACCTCATTCGGCTTGCAGGCGGGCGGGGAGCGGTTCTAATAACGGCCTGCACGAACTTCGGGGTTTCCCTATGCATCAGCTCGAACAACTCAAGGCCTTCACCACTGTCGTCGCCGACACCGGCAACTTCCTGCAACTGGCGCAGTTCACGCCGCGGGATGCGACGACCAATCCCTCGCTGATCCTGAAGGCCGTGCAGTCGCCCGACTATGCGCCCCTGCTGAACGAGACCGTGGCGGCCCACAAGGGCAAGCCGCTGGACGAGATCGTGGACCAGGTGCTGGTGCGCTTCGGCCTGGAGATCCTCAAGGTGGTGCCGGGCCGCGTGTCGACCGAGGTCGACGCCCGCCTGAGCTTCGACACCGCCGCCACCATCGCCCGCGCCAAGCGCCTGATTGGCCTGTACGAGGCTGCCGGCATTGGTCGTGACCGTGTGCTGATCAAGATTGCCTCCACCTGGGAGGGCATCCAGGCGGCGCGTGCGCTGGAGCTCGAGGGCATCCACTGCAACCTGACCCTGCTGTTCTCCTTCTGCCAGGCCGTGGCCTGCGGCGAAGCCGGCGTGCAGCTGATTTCTCCCTTCGTCGGCCGCATCTACGACTGGTACAAGAAGGCCGCCGGCAGCGCCTGGGATGAGGCAGCACAAGCGGGTGCCAACGACCCCGGTGTCAAGTCGGTGAGCCAGATCTACACCTACTACAAGAAGCACGGCATCCGCACCGAGGTGATGGGCGCCAGCTTCCGCAACATCGGCCAGATCCAGGCCCTGGCGGGCTGCGACCTGCTGACCATCAGCCCGGACCTGCTGGCCCAGCTGCAGGCCAGCGAGGCGCCGCTGAGCCGTGCGCTGGATGCCGCCACGGCGGCCACAGCTGACGTGCCCAAGATCTCGTACAACGAAGCGGCCTTCCGCTTCGCCCTCAACCAGGACGCCATGGCCACCGAGAAGCTGGCCGAGGGCATCCGCCTGTTTGCCGTCGATGCCGGCAAGCTGGACCAGATCATCGAAAGCCAACTCTGATGCAGCACCCGCGTTGCGACCAAAGCCCGGCCTGGGCTCTCCTGCAAGCACAGTACCAATCCAGCGGCGCCGCCTTTGACGTGCGCCAGGCCTTTGCTGACGAGGCGGCGCGCTTCGAGCGCTGGTCCTTCGATGCGCCCGAGCTGTTCGTGGACCTGTCCAAGAACCGCATCGACGCGCCCACGCTGGCCCTGCTGCTGCAGCTGGCCCGGGACTGCCGGCTGGAATCGCAACGCGAGGCGCTCTTCAAGGGCGAGCCCATCAACCACACCGAAGGCCGTGCCGTGCTGCACACGGCCCTGCGCGCACCGGCCGGCGCCGCGCCCTTCGGCGACGAGGTCCAGGCCTCGCTGAGCCGCATGCTGGCCTTTGCCGAGAGCGTGCGTGCAGATGCCGGCATCACCGACATCGTGCACATCGGCATCGGCGGTTCGGACCTCGGCCCGGCCATGGTGGTGCAGGCCCTGCAGTCCTTCACCGACGCCGGTCGTCGCCTGCACTTCGTCTCCAATGTCGACGGGCATGACCTGGCCCCCGTCCTGCGCGGACTGGACGCGAACAGGACGCTGTTCGTGATCGCCTCCAAGACTTTCACGACGCAGGAGACCCTGGCCAATGCCGAGGCCGCCAAGGCCTGGTTCCTGGCCCAGGGCGGCACGGACATCGGGCGCCATTTCGTGGCCACCAGCAGCAACACGGCGGCAGCCCAGGCCTTCGGCATCCACACCAGCTTCGGCTTCTGGGACTGGGTCGGCGGGCGCTACTCGCTGTGGTCGGTGATCGGCCTGCCCATCGCGATCGCCATTGGCGCCGCGGCCTTCCGCGAGCTGCTGGCGGGCGCCCATGCCATGGACCGCCACTTCGCCGAGACGCCGCTGGAACGCAATGTGCCGGTGCTGCTGGGATTGCTGGACCTCTGGTATCGCAACTTCCACGGCTTCAGCAGCCGCAGCGTAGCGCCCTATCACCAGGGCCTGCGCCGGCTGCCGGCCTATCTCCAGCAGCTGGAGATGGAGAGCAACGGCAAGGGCGTGGACCGCGAGGGTCAGGTCTTGCCATATGGCACCAGCCCCGTCGTCTGGGGCGATGCCGGCACCAATGGCCAGCATGCCTATTTCCAGATGCTGCACCAGGGCACGGACGTGATCCCGGTGGAGTTCATCGCGGTGAAGACGCCCCGCCACGGCACCCACGTGCAGGGTGAGCTGGCCGCGCGCCTGCAGGACCAGCACCAGAAGCTGCTGGCCAACTGCCTGGCGCAGTCACAGGCGCTCATGCAGGGCAAGACGGTGGAGCAGGCCCTGCACGAGAAGGCGCCGACGGCCTCGGCTTCCCTGGGCAAGCTGACCGTGGCCCGCCACCGCAGCTTTCCTGGCAACCGCCCGAGCACCACCATCCTGATGGATCAGCTCACGCCGCGCAGCCTGGGGGCGCTGATCGCGCTCTATGAACACCGTGTCTTCGTCAGTGGCGCGCTGTGGGGCATCAACAGCTTCGATCAATGGGGCGTGGAGCTGGGCAAGGCCTTGTGCAACAGCCTGCTGCCCCGCCTGGGCTCCGGCGATGTGCAAGGCCTGGACGGCTCCACGGCGGGTTTGCTGCGCAGGCTGCGAAGCTGATGCGTATCGTCTTTGACTTCGGCGGCGTGTTGTTCCGCTGGCATCCGCCCAGCTTCCTGGCGCGGGTCTGGCCCCATCGATGCCCTGACGAGGCGGCGGGGGCGGTCGCGGCGCGCGAGTTCTTCACCCAGTACAGCGGTGATTGGGGCGCCTTCGACCAGGGGCTCATCGGCCCGGAGGCTGTCATCCAGCGCATCGCCGCACGCACCGGCTGGCCCGAAGCGGAGGTGCGCGCGGTGGTGGATGCGGTGCCGGACGAGTTGCAGGCCGTACCGGGCACCGTGCGACTCATCGAGGCCGCACAGGCGGCGGGTCACCAGACGCACTACCTGTCCAATATGCCCGCCATCTACGCAGACTACCTGGAGCACCACTACCCGCTGGATCGCTGGTTCGACGGGGGCATTTTCTCCAGCCGTGTCAAACAGTCCAAGCCGGGCGCCGAGATCTTTGCGTTGATGGAGACGCAGCTGGGCGTGCCGCCGCGGGAGATGGTGTTCCTTGACGACCATCCTGCCAACATCGAGGCCGCAGCCGCGCGCGGCTGGCAGGCACTGCTGTTCACTACGCCGCAAGCGGCCGAACAGGCCTTGCGCGCGCGGGGCTTGCTGGGCTGAGCTGCCGGCCAGCAGCCATCAATCAGTGTGGTAGCGGCTCGTTGTCGTCGGTGGGCGGCGCTGCAGCCACGCGAAAAGACTCGCTGGCCCAGGCGCCGAGATCCATCTCCCGGCAGCGCTCGCCGCAGAAGGGCCGATATCGGTTGCTGGGCGCGAAGACGGCATCGCCGCCGCAGTGAGGGCAGGGCACCAGGCGTTCGCCCTGGGCGTTCTTCTTCATGGCACTCATGGGATCAGGCGCAAAGCGTCAATTCGAAGCTGGCGTCCTGGGAGGCCAGCTTGAGCCGGCCTTCCTCGTCCTGACGCATCAGGCGGATGGCCACCATCAGACGGTGGCCGCTGATCTCGGGAATCAGGCCCAGGCTGGGATCTATGCGCATACGCAGCAACTGGTAGCTGCGACCCTGAGGCAGGCTCTGCTGGTACTGCCCGGCCTGGGCGGCGACCTTGTGCGGGGCACCGGAGTCGCGCAGCAGGCCCAGCAGCACCTGCAGGGCTTCGGCCAGGGGCATCAGGGACTGGGTCCACTGCATCAGGTCATTGCGGCGGCGCACGGGCAGGAACTGCTGCCAGGTGAAGTAGGCGGGGAGGTCGAACTCGCAGGTACCGCCGGGAATGCTGATGCGGCTGCGGATGCTCATCAGCCATTCATTGCCGGTGAGGGCATGGCCGGCCTTGCCGGACAGGGCGTTGAGCTTGTTGAAGGCTGCGTCAATGCGCTGGATCACATGGTCCAGCGCCGCCTCGGAAATCGCCGGATTGCCGCGGTAGCTGTTGAACTGCGCCTTGTGGCGTTCCAGTTCCTTGAGCAGGTCGGACTTGAGGTCGGCCCGTGAGGCCACGTCCATGATCTCGAAGAGGGTGACCAGGGCAAAGTGATGGTCCAGCGCCGTCTCGCGGGCGATCAGCTGGCCGAGGCGATCAAAGAGATGCTCCAGCCGCAGCATTGTTCGAATGCTTTCGTTGAACGGGTATTCGTACAAGACCAAGGCGGACATCCCAGGGCAATTGGCGTTGTGGGCGCGCAGGACGGCTTGGCTGCCTGCAGGCGGATGCCCGGATTGTTTCACAGCCGGCAGGTCCCGCCGCAGCTCGCTCTGCCGAAAGGGGCTTGTGCTGGCCTGGCGAGCGTGGCTCGGCTCAGGTGCGCCATTGCTCGGCCAACTGGCGGACCTCATGGGCCAGGGCGGCCAGCTCAAGGCCTTCGTTGAAGATCACGGCATCGGCTGCGGCTCGGCGCTGGGCCCGCGTGGCCTGCTGCGCGAGCACGGCCTGCACGGCCTCGCATGGCCAGCCATTGCGGGCCATGACACGCTGTATCTGGGTCTGGACCTCGCAGTCCACCACCAGCACGCGGTCGACACGCTGGCGCCAGCGGCCCGACTCCACCAGCAGCGGCACGTCGAAGACGATCCAGGGGCTGCCCGCGGCGGCCTGTTCGAGGCGCCGAGTCTCAGCGCCAATCATGGGATGCAGGATGCCTTCAAGGCGTTTGCGCGCATCGGGCTCACGAAAGGCCCATTCGCGCATGAAGGCGCGGTCCAGGGCGCCGTCCGGGGATTGTGCCTCCGGGCCGAAGGCCGCGATGATGGCCGGCATCGCCGCGCCACCGGCCGCGGTCAGGCTGCGGGAAATGGCGTCGGTGTCGATCAGCGCAGCGCCCAGTTCGGCCAGGCAGCGCGCGACTGTGCTCTTGCCGCTGCCGATGCCGCCGGTCAGTCCGATGCGCATGCGTAAACCACCATGCGGTGGCTCAGTGCCCGCCCAGCCACCAGCTCAGCAGGCGTGTCGGGCCGATCAGCAGCACGGCCAACCCGCCACCAGCCAGGAATGGGCCGAAGGGGACATAGCGGCCTTCGCGCAGGCTGCTGGTGAGCTTCATGGCGATGCCCACGATGGCGCCGATCACAGAGGCGCCCAGCACGATGGGCAGCACCATCTGCCAGCCCAGCCAGGCCCCCAGGGCCGCCAGCAGCTTGAAGTCGCCGTAGCCCATGCCTTCCTTGCCAGTCAGCAGCTTGAACAGCCAGTAGACGGACCACAGGCTCAAATAGCCCGCCAGAGCCCCGATCAAGGCCTGGTCCAGGGGCAGGGTCCAGCCCAGCAGCGCAGCCCAAAGGCCGGCCCACAGCAGCGGTTGGTTGATGCTGTCCGGCAGCAGGGTGGTGTCCCAGTCGATTGCTGCGAGAGCCACCAGGGCCGCGGCAAAGCCGCACCACAGCAGGGTCTGGAACTGGGGGCCGAAGCGCCAGGCGATGGCAGCGAACAGGGCGCCCGTCAGCGCTTCTATCAGCGGATAGCGAACAGAGATGGGGGTCTTGCAGGACGCGCAGCGGCCACGCAGGCGCAACCAGCCCAGCAAGGGGAGGTTCTCGTGCCAGGCCAGCTGATGGGCGCATTTCGGGCAGCGCGAGCGTGGCGTGACCAGGCTGAATGCGGGCTGCTTGTCCAGCAACTCACCCAGCTTCTGGATCTGGTCGGCCAGCGGGGCGGCTTTGGTGGGGGGCAGACCGGTGCTGCGCTCCAGCACGCCGGCATCACCCAGGTGGGCAGCGGCGTCCTGCGTCCATTCCCTTTCCATCATGCGCGGCAGGCGCAGCACGACCACATTCAGGAAACTGCCAATGCACAGTCCCAGCAGGCCCAGAGCCCAAGGACTCAGCAGGTACTGCCATTCGGGAGCGATCATTCCGGGCATGCGTCAGACCACCTGGCCAAGCTTGAAGATCGGCAGGTACATGGCCACCACGATGCCGCCGATCAGCGTGCCCAGGATGACGATGACGAAGGGTTCCATCAGGCTGGACAGCGACTTCACGGCATCATCCACTTCCTCTTCGTAGAACTCGGCCGCCTTGGCCAGCATGTGGTCCAGGGAGCCGGATTCCTCGCCGATGCCGGCCATCTGCAGCACCATCACCGGGAAGATGCCGGTGGACTGCATGGAGGTAGTGAGTGCGGAACCCGTGGAGACGTCGCGCTGGATTTTCTCGGTGGCCTCCGAAAAGACGATGTTGCCAGAGGCCCCGCCCACGGAATCTAGGGCCTCGACCAGGGGCACGCCTGCAGCGAACATGGTGGCCAGCGTGCGCGTCCAGCGTGCCATGGCGGACTTGTACATGAGGTCGCCGAACACGGGGATCTTGAGGAGCAGCCGGTCCATCGTCTTCTGCATCTTCTCTGAGCGCTTCCAGCTCTGGAAGAAGAAATAGATGCCGCCGCCGATGCTGCCGAAGATCAGCCACCAATAGCTCACGAAGATCTCGGAGAGGGTGATCACGAACATCGTTGGCGCCGGCAGTTGTGCGCCGAAGGAGGAGAACACATCCTTGAAGGCGGGCACCACGAAGATCATGATGACGGCCAGCACGATGAAGGCCACGACCAGCACGGCGATCGGGTAGGTCAGTGCCGATTTGATCTTCTGCTTGATGGCCACCGTCTTTTCCTGGTAGATGGCCAGTCGATCCAGCAGTTGTTCAAGGATACCGCCCGCTTCGCCCGCCTCGACCAGATTGCAATAGAGAGCGTCGAAGTACAGCGGATGCTTGCGGAAGGCCGCGGACAGGCTGGTGCCGGTCTCGACGTCCTGGCGGATGTCATTGAGCAGCTTGGTCAACCGTGGATTGGTGGCTCCGCGGCCGACGATGTCGAAGGACTGCAGCAAGGGCACGCCGGCGCGCATCATGGTGGCGAGCTGGCGGGTGAAGACAGCAATGTCCTTCTGCTTGATGGCCTTGCCACCGCTGGAGCGGCGCTTCTTGACCTTGCTGACCAGGATGCCTTGGCGGCGCAGCGACGCGCTCACCATGGCTTCGCCGCCGGCGCGCATCTCGCCCCGCACGACCTTGCCATTGCGGTCCTTGCCTTCCCACTCGAAGACCTGCTCGTTCACACCCTTGGTGGTGGTCGCGCTTGTCGCCATATTCACTCCCGGGCATCAGAGGCCCTGTTGTCGTTGCCGCCGCTGCAGGCAGCGGTACTGCTGTCGGGTCAGTGGCCTGAAGCCTATTCGTTGGTTGCTGCCAGGACTTCCTCCAGCGTGGTGACGCCGGCGCGGACCTTCACCAGGCCGGACTGGCGCAAATCGCGCACGCCTTCCTTGCGGGCCTGGTCGGCGATGTCTATGGCCGTGCCCTGGCTGAGGATGATGCGCTGGATGGCCTCGGTGATGGGCATGACCTGGTACAGGCCGACCCGGCCTTTGTAGCCGTTGTTGCACATGGAGCAGCCCACGGCGCGGTAGGGGCGCCAGGAGCCGTCCAGGTCGTTGTCGGTGAAGCCGGCGCGCAGCAGGGCTTCGCGCGGGTATTCTGCAGGGGCCTTGCAGTTCTCGCACAGACGCCGTGCCAGACGCTGGGCCGTGATCAGTAGCACGCTGGATGCGATGTTGAACGGCGCGACACCCATGTTCATCAGGCGGGTCAGCGTGGTCGGCGCGTCATTGGTGTGCAGGGTGGACATCACCATGTGACCCGTCTGCGCGGCCTTGATGGCGATGTCGGCCGTTTCCAGGTCACGGATTTCGCCCACCATGATCACGTCGGGATCCTGGCGCAGGAAGGACTTCAGGGCCGCGGAGAAGGTCAGGCCCGCCTTGTCATTGACATTGACCTGGTTGATGCCTGGCAGGTTGATTTCCGCAGGGTCCTCCACGGTGGAGATATTGACGCCCGGCTGATTCAGGATGTTGAGGCAGGTATACAGCGACACCGTCTTGCCAGAGCCCGTGGGCCCGGTGACCAGAATCATGCCGTAGGGCCGCTGGATGCAGGCCATCAGCCGATCCTTCTCCGCCTTTTCATAGCCCAGGGCGTCGATACCCAGCTTGGCCGAGGAGGGATCCAGAATACGGATCACGATCTTCTCGCCGAACAGGGTCGGCAGGGTCGAAACGCGGAAATCGATGGACTTGGAGCCGAACTTCAGCTTCATCCGTCCGTCCTGGGGCACGCGCCGCTCGGCGATGTCCAGGCGCGAGATGACCTTGATGCGGGAGGACAGCTTGTCCTTGATGGCCACTGGCGGCTGAGTGATCTCGCGCAGCTCGCCATCAACGCGGAAGCGGACCCGGTAGTTGTATTCGTAGGGCTCGAAGTGAAGGTCGGACGCACGCATGTTGATGGCGTCCACCAGCATCTTCTGCAGAAAACGCACCACCGGGGCGTCTTCCACGTCCGCCATTTCCGGCGTTTCTTCCTGCGGGGAGGCGTCCTCCTCGGCGATGTCGAAATCGAAGTCGCCACCGGCGATGGACTCCAGGGCCTCTGTCGCGTTCGTGGTCGTGCCCTGCAGCAGCTTCTGCAGTTTGTCGTGCTCGACGATTACCCACTCTGGCGACAGCTGGGTGGCGAACTTGATGCGCTCGACGACCTCCGGTTCCGTCGGGTCTGCCCCGCCGATGAAGAGGCGGTTGCCGCGGCGCCCCAGCGCAATCACCTGGTACTGCTGTGCGAGCTTGCTGTCGATGATGTTGTGAGGAAGCCGCTGCGCATCCAACGCGTTGAGGTCCAGCAGAGGGACCGCCAGCGCACTGGAGAGTGTGTGGGCAAGATCACCGGGCGAGATCAGGTTCGCGCCAATGAGTGCATTGACAAAGCTGATCTTCTTTTCGCGCGCCTGGCGCACGAGGTCCTCGGCCTGCTTGGCGGGCAGCTTACCGGCATGCACGAGCACGCGCGCAACCCCGGACAGCATGGATGATGGATCGACCAGCGTTGAATCGGCTTGCATGACGAGCGGTGAGCTTCCCAACGAATATCAGCGGTGGCCTTGCGAGTGCCTGCATGCATGGGCATGCAGGCACAAGGGCTGCCTCTGGCACTGTAAACCGAGCCCGGACCCTCTGCGGCACTGGAAAGCCCGGGAATTCCTTGTAATCACACCACATTGGCTGCAGATTTGCGACCAGTTGTGTCTCGTGAGTCCAAACGAAAACGGCGCCCGAAGGCGCCGTTTGATGTCGTCTGATGCTTGAGCTGACTTTGCTGCATGGAAGAACCTTGCGGCCCAGCTCAGTGATCAAGTCAAAAAATCTGGTCGGGGTGAGAGGATTCGAACCTCCGGCCTCTACGTCCCGAACGTAGCGCTCTACCAGGCTAAGCTACACCCCGATGTGTCTTGTCCCTCGGTGCCCTGGCTGCTCCCAGGCGATCCGCATTCAACAACCACCCACAAGCTCGTTTGCTTTGCCTGCCCTGTTCAGATGCTGACTGGGGCGTGGCTCAGTTCCGGTTGTGACTCAGTTGCGATTGTGAGATCGTACTGCGATTCAGTTGGATCTGTTCACCGACAGAAACGCGAATTCTAGCAGAGCTTCTTGCCACTTGTTAAGAGGTAGCAGCGAAAGTTTTTCACGGGCATGTTCAGCCTCCTGGCGGGCGGCTTCGCGCGTGGCCTCCAGGGCTCCGGTACTGCGCACAATGTCGATGATGTCTGGCAGGCGCTCGACCTCGCCGTGCTGGATGGCGTGGCGGATCAGCTCGCGTTGATCGGCGCTGCCCCGCTCCATGGCCACCAGCAGGGGCAGGGTGGGTTTGCCTTCGCGCAGGTCGTCTCCCACGTTCTTTCCCAGCGACTGGGTGTCGCCTTCGTAGTCCAGTACATCGTCGATCAATTGGAAGGCGGTGCCCAGCGCGCGACCGTAGGCGGCGCAGGCGTCTTCGAGTTCGGGGCTGGCGTCTGCCAGCACGGCACCCAGGCGGGCGCTGGCCTCAAACAGCTTTGCTGTCTTGTAGCGGATGACGCGCAGATAGTCCTCGACGGAAATGTCGGGGTCATGCATGTTCATCAACTGCAGGACCTCGCCCTCGGCAATGATGTTGGTGGCCTCGGCCAGTACGTCCAGTACGCGCATCCGGTTGGTCGACACCATCATCTGGAAGGCGCGCGAATAAAGGAAATCGCCCACCAGGACGCTGGCGGCGTTGCCGAACAGGGCGTTGGCGGTCTGCTTGCCGCGGCGCAAGGAGGATTCGTCGACGACGTCATCGTGCAGCAATGTGGCTGTGTGGATGAATTCCACCACGGCGGCCAGCTCGAAGCGCTCCGGCCCTTCGAAGCCCAGGGCGTTCGCGAACAGCAGGACGAGCTTGGGGCGCATGCGCTTGCCGCCAGCGTGGACGATATAGCCGGCGATCTGATTGACGAGGGCGACATCGGAGGTCAGGCGTCGGGCGATGACGGCATCCACCTCGCGCATGTCCGCGTCCAGCGCGGCAAGAACCTCTCGAAGGGGGGACGAGGCAGACAGGGCGTGCACTCTGGGCTCACTATTGGGCGAAGCTGGGATTATAGGAAGCGCAGCCGGGGGTGTCGGCCTTGTGGGGAGGCGGGCTCGCGGGCGTCGGTGGCTTCCCACGGCGATGCGGGGGCGCTTGAATCCGGGTAAGCGATCATGTTATAGTCGCCGGCTCTGCGCGCATTGCGTGCGGAGGCTTAGGCCTGCAGCCTTGTGCGGCGGTCTTGTTCGGTAGTCTGGCGTGGCTTCGTTCTAATGCCAGAGTGCTGCCGGAGTGCTTCGCTGTGGCGGAGCCTCGATACAGGATGCGCGATGCAAGCGGCAGGTAGTTTCATTGAAAGGGCTGATATGTACGCGGTCATAAAAACCGGTGGCAAGCAATACAAGGTTGCTGCTGGCGAAAAGATCAAGGTAGAACAGATTGCTGCGGAAGTTGGCCAAGAGATCGTGATCGATCAAGTTCTCGCCGTGGGTAACGGCGCCGAACTGAAGATCGGCACTCCCTTGGTTGCTGGCGCGAGCGTCAAGGCCACTGTGGTGGCTCAGGGCAAGCACGACAAGGTGCGCATCTTCAAGCTGCGTCGTCGCAAGCACTACAAGAAGAGCCAAGGCCATCGCCAGACCTACACCGAGCTGGAAATCAGCGCGGTCAACGGCTGATCCTCGCTCTCGCAACAGTTCAAGGAGTAATCCATGGCACAGAAAAAGGGCGGCGGCTCGACTCGTAACGGCCGCGATTCCAAACCGAAGATGCTGGGCGTGAAGGTGTACGGCGGCCAGGCCATCTCGGCTGGTTCCATCATCGTGCGTCAGCGCGGTACCAAGTTCCACGCTGGCTCCAACGTCGGCATGGGCAAGGACCACACGCTGTTCGCGCTGATCGACGGCACCGTGTCCTTCACCACCAAGGGCGAGAACAACCGCTCGACCGTGGTCGTGACGCCGGTCTGAGTCTTCTGACCTGACCGAAGCGGTGCGGTGGCAGCAGCCGGCCACACCGTTCAGACTGAGCCCCGGCATGCCCGGGGCTTTGTTTTTTCGGCTGCAACCCAGGTGAGGCCCCAGTTGTGGGCCTGCCTTACCATGGCTCCTTCCACGAGCCCGAGAAGCAAGACATGAAGTTCGTAGACGAAGCCACCATCGATGTTGTGGCCGGCAATGGTGGTGCCGGCTGTGCCAGCTTTCGCCGCGAAAAATTCATTCCCTTCGGCGGCCCGGATGGCGGCGATGGCGGTCGTGGCGGCAGTGTGTTTGCTGTCGGTGACCTCAACCTGAATACCCTGATCGACTACCGCTACGCGCGCCGCCACGAGGCCCGCAATGGCGAGGCCGGACGCGGCTCAGACCAATACGGTGCGGCCGCGGACGACATCGTGCTGCGCATGCCGGTGGGCACCATCATCACTGACGTAGAAACCGGCGCCGTCATCGCCGAGCTCCTGGAGCCGGGCGAGAAGATCATGATCGCCAAGGGGGGCGACGGCGGATTCGGCAATCTTCACTTCAAGAGCAGTACCAACCGCGCTCCGCGCCAGAAGACGCCCGGATGGCCTGGCGAGGCCAAGAAGCTGAAGCTGGAGTTGCGCGTGCTGGCCGATGTCGGCCTGCTGGGGCAGCCCAATGCGGGCAAGTCCACGCTGATCACGGCGGTCTCGAATGCCCGTCCCAAGATCGCTGACTACCCCTTCACGACGTTGCACCCTAACCTTGGCGTAGTGCGCGTCGCGCCTGAGAAGAGCTTTGTGGTGGCCGACATTCCCGGCCTGATCGAGGGTGCTGCCGAAGGCGCCGGACTGGGTCATCAGTTCCTGCGGCATCTGCAGCGCACCCGCCTGCTGCTGCATGTGGTGGACCTTGCCCCTTTCGATCCCGAGGTCGATCCCGTGGCCGAGGCCAAGGCCATCGTGGCCGAGCTGAAGAAGTACGACGCTGCGCTGTACGAGAAGCCGCGCTGGCTGGTGCTCAACAAGCTGGACATGGTCCCGGAGGAAGAGCGCTCCAAGCGGGTCAAGGACTTCGTCAAGCGCTACAAGTGGAAGGGGCCGGTCTTTGAGATCTCCGCCCTGACGCGCGAGGGCTGCCAGCCGCTGATCCATGCTATCTACGATCATGTGGCTGCCGAGCAGAAGCACCATGTGGAGCCGGATGTGCGCTTCACGTCGTCGGAGGGTGAGGGCGGCGAGGCGAGTACCTCATGAGTGGCGTGCTGCGAGACGCGCGACGCATTGTCGTCAAGGTGGGCTCCAGCCTGGTGACCAACGAAGGCCGGGGTGTGGACGCCGAGGCCATTGGCAACTGGTGCCGCCAGTTGGCCGCGCTGACCCAGCAGGGACGCGAGGTGGTGATGGTGTCCAGCGGCGCTATCGCCGAAGGCATGAAGCGCCTGGGCTGGTCCTCTCGACCCAAGGAGGTTCATGAGCTGCAGGCGGCCGCTGCGGTGGGGCAGATGGGCCTGGCCCAGATGTATGAAAGCAAGCTGCGCGAGCAGGGGCTGGGCAGCGCACAGGTGCTGCTGACGCACGCTGACCTGGCCGACCGCGAGCGCTATCTGAATGCGCGCTCCACGCTGCTCACGCTGCTGCAGCACCGCGTGCTGCCCGTGATCAACGAGAACGACACCGTCGTCAACGACGAAATCAAGTTCGGGGACAACGATACCCTCGGTGCCCTGGTTGCGAACCTGGTGGAGGCCGATGCCCTGGTCATCCTGACCGACCAGAAAGGCTTGTATTCCGCCGATCCTCGCAAGGATCCGGACGCGCGCTTCATCGATGAGGCCATCGCCGGCACGCCGGAACTGGAGGCCATGGCTGGCGGCGCGGGTTCCAGCATCGGCCGGGGTGGCATGATCACCAAGATCCTGGCTGCCAAGCGCGCGGCGGGGAGCGGTGCCAGCACCGTCATCGCCTGGGGCCGCGAGCCGGACGTGCTACTGCGCCTGGCCGCTGGAGAGTCCATCGGAACTGCCTTGCTGGCCAGCACGGCCAAGCAGGCGGCACGCAAACAATGGATGCTGGACCATCTGCAGATGCGGGGCGCCGTCGTCGTCGATGCGGGTGCGGCACTGAAGCTTCGGGAGGAAGGCAAGAGCCTGCTGCCTATTGGCGTGATCGAGGTGCTGGGCGAGTTCCATCGCGGCGATGTGATCGCGGTGCGTGATCCAGCAGGAGCCGAGCTGGGGCGAGGCCTGTGCAACTACTCCAGCGCCGAAGCCAGGCTTATTGCCCGCAAGCCCTCCTTCGAAATCGGCGGCGTGCTGGGCTATGCAGCCGAGCCGGAGCTGATCCATCGGGACAATCTGGTGCTGCGCTGAAATCCCGACGACGCTTCTCCCGCAAGTAGAACCGGCAAGGAAAAAAGGCCCGCTTGGCGGGCCTTTGTCATGGTGTGGCGTCAATGCTCGGCAGCGTCCTTGCCCGGGCCTTGCGGAGGCTCTGCGGCACTGTCGTCATTCGCGGAGGGGCCGCGCACCGGCCCGTGGTCGTGACGGTGCTGCTGGGGGCGCATGCCTGCGCGCAGGTAGCGGTTGTGGTGGCTGGTGCGGGGCAGGAAGCGTGCGAGCTCGGTGAGTGCCATCTGGTAGACGCCGCGCTTGAACTCGATCACGGCTTCCAGCGGTACCCAGTAGTCGTTCCAGCGCCAGGCGTCGAACTCGGGGTGGTCGGTGGCGCGCAGGTTCATGTCGCTGTCGCGACCCATCAGCTGCAGCAGAAACCAGATCTGCTTCTGGCCGCGGTAATGGCCACGGGCATCGCGACGTATGTAGTGCTCGGGCACTTCATAACGCAGCCAGTCACGCGTGCGCGCAATGATGCGCACATGCTCGGACCTCAAGCCCACTTCCTCGTGGAGCTCTCTGAACATCGCCTGCTCGGGCGTTTCGCCATGCTTGATGCCTCCTTGCGGGAACTGCCAGGAGTGCGTCCGAATGCGTTTGCCCCAGAACACTTCGTTCCGGTGGTTGAGCAGGATGATGCCGACGTTGGGCCTGAAGCCTTCACGGTCGAGCATAATCAACCTCAAATCTTTAGTTGGATTGATTATTGCATCGGGCCTCGCCCCTTGCATGATCCTCGCTAACCCCAAGCCCAGGCGCGCCAGCCGGGCATCTGCCGTCAGGTGGGTGCCAGGAAGGCGCGCTGCCGGTTCTTACCTGCAGTCTCCGCGATGAAAGCCTCTCAGTTCTTCGTCTCCACGCTCAAGGAAGCCCCCGCCGACGCCGAAGTCGTCAGCCACAAGCTCATGATGCGAGCCGGCATGATCAAGCGCCTGGGCGCCGGCATCTACAACTACATGCCCATGGGCCTGCGCGTGATCCGCAAGGTGGAAGGCATCGTCCGCGAGGAAATGAACCGCGCTGGCGCTGTCGAGTTGCTGATGCCGGTGGTGCAGCCCGCCGAGCTGTGGCAGGAGACGGGCCGCTTCGACAAGATGGGGCCCGAGCTGCTGCGCGTGAAGGATCGCCACGGCCGCGACTTCATCATCCAGCCCACCAGCGAAGAGGTGGTGACCGACATCGCGCGCCAGGAGCTGCGCTCCTACAAGCAGCTGCCCAAGAACCTGTATCACATCCAGACCAAGTTCCGCGACGAGCGTCGCCCCCGCTTCGGCGTGATGCGCGGCCGCGAGTTCACCATGAAGGATGCCTACTCCTTCGACCGTGACGTGGAAGCCGCCGGCCGCAGCTACGAGAACATGTTCCAGGCCTACTGCAAGATCTTCGACCGCCTGGGCCTGGAGTACCGCGCTGTCGCGGCCGACACCGGTGCCATCGGTGGCGATCGCTCCCACGAGTTCCAAGTCATCGCCGAGACGGGCGAGGACGCCATCGTCTACTGTCCCGACAGCGATTACGCCGCCAACATCGAGCTGGCCGAGGCCCTGCCCTTGCTGAACAGCCGTGCTGCTGCTGCCCAGGCCTTGACCAAGACGCCCACGCCGGGCAAGAGCACCTGCGAGGACGTCGCCGCGCTGCTGGACCTGCCCCTGGCGCAGACCGTCAAGTCCCTGGTGCTGGCTACCGACGAACTCAACGAGCATGGCGAAATCGTCAAGACCCAGGTCTGGCTGCTGCTGGTGCGCGGCGATCATGAGCTCAACGAAGTCAAGGCCGGCAAGATCGATGGCCTCAAGGGTGGCTTCCGCTTCGCCACCGTGGGCGAGATCGAGTCCCACTTCGGCTGCAAGCCCGGCTACCTGGGCCCCATCGGCCTGAAGCAGGCGGTGAAGATCGTGGCTGACCGCACCGTCGCGCAGATGGCCGACTTCGTCTGCGGGGCCAACGAGGCTGATTACCACTTCACCGGGGCCAACTGGGGCCGCGATCTCCCCGAGCCCGATCTGGTGGCCGACATCCGCAACGTGGTGGCCGGCGATCCCTCGCCCGACGGCAAGGGTCTGTTGGCCATCCAACGCGGCATCGAGGTGGGCCATGTGTTCTACCTGGGCACCAAGTACTCGGCGGCCATGAACGCCACCTTCCTCGATGAGACCGGCAAGCCCAAGCCCTTCGAGATGGGCTGCTACGGCATTGGCGTGACCCGCATCCTGGGTGCGGCCATCGAGCAGAACCACGACGAGCGCGGCATCATCTGGCCCGACTCCATTGCTCCCTTCACTGTCGCCATCTGCCCCATCGGCATGGACCGCAGCGAAGAGGTCCGGGCAGCCGCCCATCAGCTGTACGAACAGCTGCAGGCGCTGGGCATCGATGTGTTGCTGGACGACCGCGGTGAGCGCCCCGGCGCGATGTTCGCTGACTGGGAGCTGATTGGCGTGCCGCACCGCGTGGTGCTGTCCGATCGCGGTCTCAAGGAAGGCCAGGTCGAGTACCAGGGGCGTCGTGATGCCGAGGCAAGCAAGCTGGCATTGACCGAGGTGGTGGCGCATCTGCAGGCCCGCCTGAAGGTCTGAGGTGCCGATGCAGCCAGCATTCCGCGCCCGGCGCGGCCTTCTTGCTGCATCGCTGCTGAGTCTTCTGCCCCTGCGCCAGGCCTGGGCGGGCGCCCAGGTCGAGGAGCCCTTGGCGGATGCAGTGCGCTCGGCGCTGTCGGCCTCGATTCGCAACAGTGCACCGCCACGGCCTCACTTTGAGAAGATCGACGACCGTCTGGCCTACCTGCGCTGGCTGGGCACCATGAGTGATCGCCTGCGCCCCCGCAAGACGGAGGCTCAGACACGCATCGAGTTCCTCGAGACCCTCTGGTATGAGGCCACTCGCGCCGGCCTGGAGCCCAGCCTGGTGCTGGGGCTGGTCGAGGTGGAGAGCGGATTTCGCAAATACGCGATCAGCGTGGTCGGTGCGCGGGGCTACATGCAGGTGATGCCCTTCTGGGCCCGCCTCATCGGCGACGGTCAGGCTTCGCGCCTCTTTCACATGCAGACCAATCTGCGCTTTGGCTGCGTGATCATGCGCCACTACCTGGATCGCGAGAATGGCGATCTCTTCATGGCATTGGGGCGCTACAACGGCAGTCGGGGGCGGCCCGAGTACCCGAATGCGGTGCTGGCGGCCCGGCGCAAGTGGCTGATGCCGGGGGAGCGCTGAGGTCCGAGGGGTTTGTTTCCTGGACGGCGGAGTGCGGCCCCTTTTCGGGCGCCGCCTGCGCACATGCGCTGAGTTTCAGTACCGGGGCGGCCTGCTCAGCCAGCCTCACGCAGGCCTTGCCAGCGCTGGGGCTGGGCACCGGCGATGCCGCAGAGGTCCAGCACCCGCTCCACGCCCTCTGCGACCAGCGCGTCCACGCTCTGGGGCTTCAAGTAGAAGGCTGGCAGCGGCGGGAAGATGATGCCCCCCATTTCCGTCACAGCGGTCATGTTGCGCAGGTGTGCCAGGTTGAAGGGGGTCTCGCGGACCATCAGCAGCAGCCGGCGGCGCTCCTTGAGAGTGACGTCGGCAGCGCGGGTGAGGAGGTTGTCGCCAAAGCCGTGGGCGATGGCGGCCAGGCTCTTCATGGAGCAGGGGGCGACCACCATCGCTGTGGCACCGAAGCTGCCGCTGGCCACGCAGGCGCCGACATCACCGGGCGCATGGGCCTGGGTGGCCTCGGCCTCCAGGGCATCGCGGCTCAGTCCCAATTCGTGGTGCACGTTGAGCAATCCGGCCGGCGTGGCGATGAGGTGGGTGTGGACGCCCAGTTCCCGGCATCGACGCAGAAGCTGCAGACCATAGGCAGCGCCGCTGGCGCCGCTGATGCCCACAATCAAACGCTGCGGCGATGCAGGCAGTGCACTCACTGGGCGCCTACCGCCTGTTGGAGCTCGCCGCTTTCGTACATCTCCATCATGATGTCCGAGCCGCCGATGAACTCACCGCCGATGTAGAGCTGCGGGATCGTCGGCCAGTTGGCATATTCCTTGATGCCCTGGCGCACTTCCTCGTCTTCCAGCACGTTGAAGGTCTTGAGGTCCGTCACGCCGCAGGCCTTGAGAATCTGGACGGCGCGGCCCGAGAAACCGCACATGGGAAACTGGGCAGTGCCCTTCATGAAAAGAACGATCCGGTTGTTCTTGACCAGATCGTCAATGCGTTGCTGAACGTCGCTCATGGCTTGATTCCTTGCTGAGAAGCTGTGGCCGAACACTGCTGAGGGCGGCGCCCTCCGGCCTTGGCGTGATTATCGGGCAGAGCGCATGCCCGGAGCGGCGCAAGGGCGTATGGCGTGTGGCCGCCCGGCCTGCAGCGGACCCTCTGACCCAGTTCAGCAGGCTCAGTAGCTGTAGCTGAGACCGAACTGCAGCAGGGGCATCAGCCGGTTGTCCCGCAGTGCCTCGTCAACGGAGCCCAGGCTGTTGCCCAGGCGCAGGCCGTTGCGGTTGACGAGGCCGAGGTCGGCACTGAAGCCCCAGCCGCCCCGCGTCGAAATGCCGCTGTACCCGATGCCGATATAGGGTAGGGTGCTGCCGGGATCGCCCCGTTCGTTGGCGGAGCCCACGGAACGCAAGCCGACCGCCAGCGAATGGCCCAGGCTCATGGACTGAGGGCTCAGCGTCAGGCCAGAACCGCTCTGGGTGATGCTCAGTGGGCCCATCATGAGGCCGCCGGTAGCCCGCAGGCCGCCACGCACGCCTTCACCGAGGCCGGAACGTGTGAGGTAATAGTCCCCAAGCAAGGCTGCACTGAGCGAACGCGAGCTGCGACCCGTGCTGCCGTCCACACCATCCACCTGACTCAACTGAACGCGGGCCTGCCAGCGCAGGCCGGGCGCTTCCCCTACGCTGGCATGGCTCATGCCCTGGGAGGGTGCCTGGGCCTGAGCCGCGGCGTTGAAGGTCAGGGTGCTCACCACCAGCCAGCCCATGGCCAGGGGCCAGCAGGATCCAGAAGGGGGAGGCAGGCTGCGCATGGTCATCTCCTTGCAGCCGAGCGGGCCAGGAGATTGCCGCTCGGAGAACCATGCTACGCCGCGCGGGAATTTTTGTGCAGGATCAATTACCTGGTTTTACAGACATTGACGGAAGCCTGGCCCGGCTTCAGGGCCTCATGGCGCCGCTGCACCTGGGCTGGCCACCCAGATCGCGTTGGCATCCTTGATAGGCCAATCCGGCACTGCGTAGCAGATCCGCCACGGCTTGCTCCTGGTCGTAACCGTGCTCCAGGAGCAACAGGCCGCCCGGCCTGAGATGGGCCGGTGCTGCGCCGACGATCTGCCTCAGGTCCGCCAGGCCCGCCTCGGGTGCAGTCAGCGCGCTCAGGGGCTCATGCTTCAAGGCCGGCAGATGCTCGTCCTCGGGGGCGATGTAGGGCGGGTTGCTTAGCACCAGATCGAAGCACTCCTCGCCCACGGGCTGCCACCAGGCGCCATGGAGGAATCGGACCGCCAGCCCGAGATCCTTGGCGTTGGCCCTTGCGACATCCAGGGCGTCGGCGCTGAAGTCGGTGGCCGTCACGCAGGCCTGCTGATGGCCCTTCTTCACGGCCAGTGCGATGGCGCCGCTGCCGGTTCCCAGGTCCAGCACGCGTGGGGTATCGATGCCGCAATCAGCCAGCCAGCGCAGTGCCCAGTCCACGAGCACCTCGGTGTCTGGGCGCGGCACCAGGGTGGCGGGGCTTACCTGCAAGCGCAGGCCATGGAACTCCTTGTGCCCGGTAAGGTAGGCGAGGGGGACGTCATCCAGCCGCTGACGGAGCCAGTCCGAGAAGCGCGCGCCGATGCTCGCGGGCAGGGCGTCGTCGTCATGGGCGATCAGCCAGCTGCGGTCCTTGTCCAGCAGTGCGCACAGCAGCAGTTGGGTCTCCAGGCGGGAGAGCCCGGCTTGCGCGGCGCGCTGCTGAAGCTCTCGGACGGTGGTGCTCATCCCCGGCCTTCCAGGGCGGCCAGCTGTTCTGCGGCCTGGGCTTGCTGCAGGCCGCGGATGACGTCGTCCAGGTCGCCGTCCATGATGGCGCCGAGCTTGTAGAGCGTCAGGTTGATGCGGTGGTCGGTCAGCCGGCCTTGCGGGAAGTTGTAGGTGCGGATGCGATCGCTGCGGTCGCCGCTGCCGATGAGGCTCTTGCGCGTGGCGGCCTCCTTGGCTGCGCGCTCGTTGCGCTCCTTGTCGCGCAGCCGGGCGGCCAGCACGGCCAGGGCCTTGGCTTTGTTGCGGTGCTGGCTGCGGTCGTCCTGGCACTCGGCGACCAGGCCGGTGGGCAGGTGAGTGATGCGGATGGCGGAGTCCGTCTTGTTGACGTGCTGGCCGCCGGCCCCGCTGGCGCGGAAGGTGTCGATGCGCAGTTCGGCGGGGTTGAGCTGGATCTCCTCGGCCTCGTCAGGCTCGGGCATCACGGCCACCGTGCAGGCGCTGGTATGGATGCGGCCCTGCGATTCCGTCGCAGGCACACGCTGCACGCGATGGCCGCCAGACTCGAACTTGAGTCGCCCATAGACCTGTTCGCCCTCAATGCGCAGCACCAGTTCCTTGTAGCCGCCCAGGTCCGATTCATTGGCCGACAGCGTCTCTGCGCGCCAGCCCTGGGACTCGGCATAGCGCAGGTACATGCGGGCCAGGTCGGCGGCGAAGAGTGCACTCTCGTCGCCGCCAGCGCCGGCCCGGATTTCAAGAAAGGCGGGGCGGACGTCATCCGGGTCCTTGGGCAGCAGAGCCAGCTGCAGTTCTTCATGCAGGCGGGTCATGTCGGCCTCGGCGCCGGCAATCTCCTCCCGGGCCATCTCGGCCATTTCGGGGTCGGCCAGCAGTTCGCGGGCGGCTGCCAGGTCCTGCTCTCGCTGCAGATAGCGCTGGTAACGGGACACAAGATCAGAGACTTCAGCCTGCTCGCGCGTCAGTGCGCGGTAGCGCTTCATGTCGGCGGCGATGCTGCCGTCGGCCAGCGTGGTATCGAGCTCATGCAGTCGATGGCCCAGGCGTTCGAACTGCTGGCGCAGACTGTCTTTCATGGAGGAGCATTCACAAGGAGAGAGAACCAGGCCGCGCGCATCCGCGGGGGCTGGGCAGGCGAGCAAGGCGAAGCGTAGCGCTAATGCTCGGCCGGGTCCTTGGCGCTCTTGCGCAGGAAGAGGCGGGAGACCGTGTGGGCCAGGGCCACGCGGTGTTCGCCGTCTGCGGCGTGCAACTCGGCAAGCGTGCCGTGAAGCATCTTCTGGGTCAGGCCCTTGGACAGGGCTTCGAGGACGGCCTCGATGTCCTCGCCCCGGGCCAGCAGCTTGCGGGCGCGCTGCAGCTCGGCGCTGCGCCAGTCGTCTGCCTGGGCATGCAAGGCCTGGATCAGGGGCACGGTGTTGCGCTGGCCCAGCCAGTGCACAAAGCTCTGGACGCCGGTCTCGATGATGGCCTCGGCCTGCTGCACGGCTGCCTGGCGCTTCTCGCCGGCGGACTGCACCAACTGGGCGAGGTCGTCCACGGTGTAGAGGTAGACGTCGTCGAGCTGGGCGACTTCCTGTTCGATGTCGCGCGGTACGGCGAGGTCGACCATGAACATGGGCTTGTGGCGACGCTTTTTCAGCGCGCTCTCCACGGCGCCCAGGCCGATCAGGGGCAGGCTGGAGGCCGTGCAGGAGATCACGGCGTCGAATTCATGCAGGCGCTGCGGCAGGTCGCTCAGGCGCAGGGCCTCGGCGCCCAGGTGGGCGGCCAGCTTCTCGCCGCGCTCCAGCGTGCGATTGGCCACGGCCATGCCCTTGGGATTGCGGGCCGCGAAGTGCGTGGCGACCAACTCGATCATCTCGCCCGCGCCCACGAACAGCACGTTGATGCGGGCCAGGTCCTCGAACAGCTGGCCGGCCAGGCGCACGGCGGCGGCGGCCATGCTGATGGAATGTGCGCCGATTTCGGTGGAGCTGCGCACTTCCTTGGCCACCGAGAAGCTGCGCTGGAAGAGCTGGTGCAGGGTGGTGCCCAGGGTGCCGGCTTCATCGGCCTCGCGCACGGCCTGCTTCATCTGGCCCAGGATCTGAGGCTCGCCCAGCACCATGGAGTCCAGGCCGCTGGCCACACGGAAGGCGTGGCGAGCGGCGGCGCTGCCTTCCTTGACGTAGGCATGGTTGAGCAGTGCGTTGGAGGCGACGCCGCCGACCTCGGCCAGCCACTCGACCGTGGGCTGCACCAACTCCTTGCCGCCCGCCACGTAGAGCTCGGTGCGGTTGCAGGTGGACAGCATGGCCGCCTCGGCGCCGATGCGGGTGCGCTGCTTCAACTGCTCGCGAAGACCCAGCAGGGCGGGCGCCAACTGTTCGGCCGAAAGGGCGAACCGGCCGCGCAGATCCAGAGGCGCGGATTCGTGATTCAGGCCGAGGGCAAAGACCGACATGGCGCGATTATAAAATTCGAAGGCTTGCGGGCAGGGTGGCTTGCTGCATCGTCCGCATAGAAATACTTGATAAGCATCAATTGGCGCCGCATTTCGTGGCGCACGCGCCGGGCGGCAAGGCCGCGCGGCTACATGGCGGGAATCCTGTGAGTCCTCTCGACGCCTTCTGGCACCTCGGCAATTTCCTTCTGCCCGCCTGGTTTGTTGCCGGCACGGTTGCGGCACTGATGAAGCTGCTGTGGCGAGCAGAACTCAAGAACCGCCCTTGGCGCCAACTGTGGCTCTGGGGCGGCGTGGGCGGCACGCTGGGTCTGCTGCTGGCCCTGCTGCTGCTGGGCCATGACGGCAAGATGCTGGGCTACGGCCTGATGCTGCTGGCTATCGCGCTGCCGCAGGCCTGGCTGAGCCTGCGGCGCTGATCAGACGCCGGCTGTCTCGCTGGTCAGCACCTCGGCGCGCAGGGAATGCGCGAAGGCCTCGGTGATGCGCACATCGATCAGCTGGTGCATCAGGCGCGCGTTGCCCTTGAAGTTGACGATGCGGTTGCATTCCGTGCGGCCCATCAGTTCGCTGGGGTCTTTCTTGGCGTTGCCGCACACGAGGATGCGCTGCGTCTGGCCAAGCAGGGTCTTGCTGATGCCAACGGCATTGGCCTCGATGGTCGCCTGCAGCTCCTGCAGGCGGCGCACCTTGGTCTCGTAGGGTGTGGTGTCCTCGAGATTGGCCGCAGGGGTGCCGGGGCGCGGGCTGTAGATGAAGCTGAAGGAGGCGTCGAAGCCGACGTCGTCCACCAGCTTCATCAGCTTGGCGTGGTCCTCTTCGGTCTCCCCGGGGAAACCGACGATGAAGTCGCTGGCGATGCGGATGTCCGGGCGGATGGCGCGAAGCTTGCGGATGATGCTCTTGAACTCCAGGGCCGTGTAGCCACGTTTCATGGCCATCAGGATGCGGTCGCTGCCATGCTGCACGGGCAGGTGCAGATGGTTCACCAGTTGAGGCACCTTGCCGTAGGCCTCGATCAGTCGGGGGCTGAACTCGTTCGGGTGGCTCGTCGTGAAGCGCAGGCGCTCGATGCCGGGGATCTCGGCGCAGTACTCCAGCAGCAGGGCGAGGTCGGCGATCTCGTCGGTGTCCCCCATCTTGCCGCGGTAGGCATTGACGTTCTGGCCCAGCAGGTTGATCTCCTTGACGCCCTGGTCGGCCAGGCCGGCGATCTCGGTGAGCACGTCCTCGAAGGGGCGGCTCATCTCGGCGCCGCGGGTGTAGGGCACCACGCAGTAGGAGCAGTACTTGGAGCAGCCTTCCATGATGGACACGAAGGCGCTGCCGCCCTCGACCTTGGCGGGCGGCAGGTTGTCGAACTTCTCGATCTCCGGGAAGCTGATGTCCACCTGGGGCTTGGCGGCGTCGCGGCGTGCGGCCAGCATCTGCGGCAGCCGGTGCAGGGTCTGCGGACCGAAGACCACATCCACATAGGGTGCTCGCTCAATGATGGAGGCGCCTTCCTGGCTGGCCACGCAGCCGCCCACGCCGATCATCACGCCCTTGGCCTTCAGGTGCTTGATGCGGCCGAGGTCGGAGAAGACCTTCTCCTGGGCCTTCTCTCGCACTGAGCAGGTGTTGAAGAGCACCAGGTCAGCCTCGTCGACGTTGGTTGTGGGCTCATAGCCTTCGGCGGCGCGCAGCACGTCGGCCATCTTGTCCGAGTCGTACTCGTTCATCTGGCAGCCAAAGGTCTTGATGAAAACTTTCTTGCTCATGGCGTACTCCGGCGTCCCGAGGGAGGGGCGCGGCGAATCGGGAAATGAAAATCAGGATGTAGTACGGCCAGCCTCAGGCCGGCCGTGCGGCCGAGATCAGGGCTTGGTCCAGATCTGGGAGGCCTGGTCGAAGCTCCAGGCCGAGGCTTGCTCGGCGGTGCGGGGCCAGGTCTTGTTGGCCAGCTCGGCCTCGTTGAGCAGCCAGACATCGCGCACCTGGCCGGTGAAGTCCAGCGTGTAATGCACGGTCAGCTTCTGGCCCACAAGGGAGGAGGCGAAGACCAGCAGGTTGTCCGCGCCGCGGATGCGGGCGCCAGGCGCCAAGCGGGTCACCTTGCCGTCCAGCTGAAGCTCGGGGGGCGTGCTGATGAGCATTTCCGAGCGAAGGGCGTCGGCGGGGAACTGGCGGTGGGTCTGGGCCTGGACGCTCGACGCGCCCAGCAGGCTCAGGCCGGCAAGCCCCGCCAGGATCAGGCGCAGGGCCGGGCGGCGGGGCGGTGTGTGTGCACAGCGGGACATGGTATCAATCCAGTGGCTGCGGGGATGGGCAGGGTGCCCGACCCGGGTTGAAGGAGGCCAGCATCATCGCATGCTACCTGCAGCAGGCCTGCGGCCTGACCGGGAGTGTCCGTGATGACCTCTCCGTGTGGCCGCTGCTTGGGCTACTGCTTTTGCAGCTGACTTGGCGTCTTTGGGCGTCTTGGGGCGTCTTTGGGTGGTCATGCCTGCGGTGGCGGGCGCATGAAAAAACCCAGCAAACTTGCGCTTGCTGGGTTTTCTTGTCTGGTGGGCTTCAGGGAATCGAAAACCTAGCTCAGAGCCTTGCGATTGCCCGCTCAAGCTGACGGGACTTTAGCATGACTCCCCAGAGTTGCCCCGGCCTCATTGAAGCTGGCTCTTTGGCATGCTCGCGTGGCCCGCTCGAACTCGACCAGCCGCTTGAGCCGAGCTTGCCGACCCAGCTTTGCAAGCTGTTCGGACTGCTTTGCGAGCTCGGCAAACGCCTGGTTTGATCCAGCGGGAGCCATGAAGTCGTCTTGGGCCAGGTCGCCGACGTCAGGGGCATGTTTGGTGTTGCAGCCACTGCGACGACCTAGGCTGAGCGCCCGAGGTCGTGGAGTCGGTGAACGACTGTCTGTATCCACAAAGCGCAGTTCTAGTCGCTGGAGCTGTGCAATGAGCTGTCGGGGGAAAGGGAGCGCTGTGAAGACGCCCTTGTGCTTCAACTCTTGGACCGTCGCCTGCTGCTTGCTTGTGAGTAGGTCTGCTTCTTCGAGCAATCGGGCCAGCTCGGCGTCACCAGCGTCTACGGGCGATGAATACCTCAGCTGATCACAGACGGCTGCAAATCGCTCAAGGCTGTCCAGCAGCGAATGCTTGGCTTGGCTGAAGGTCTTCAGTTCAGCCAGTCTTGCCTTTGATGATGCCAGCGCCTGGGAAGCGCCAACGCTCACGGCCTCTGCTGCTCGCGCCTGTGAATACCCAGCGGCGATTGCGCTGCCCTCATCAAGCCAACCGTTCGCGATCGCAGCACGCGCGACCTTCTGGTAGTCGAGTTCCTTCATCCCACTCTCACCAGTGGTCCAGCGGTTCCACTTTTTGGCCGCCGCTGCGTCGCCGACCCCAGTGAGGGTCAGCATGATTTGCGCTGCAGGCAAGGCTCCAGAGCGCCGGTTAACTTCTTCCGTGAGCTGCTGAGCCACTAGGCGCTGTGCCGTGGTGTGTAGCCCCCGTGCTCCGAAGGTCCTGGACATGGATATGTCACCATCAAATTAAAACGTCCTGGACTATAAGGCAGTTGGACAAAAAAATAAGAGCATCCAAGACAAAGCAAAATGAAAGGACGCCATATGTCTAGGGCAGCAAAGAGCAGTGCAGATCAGCAAGAGCCCACCCTGTTCATGACAGCCAGCGAGGTTGCGCGCGCCCTGCGAGTTGGGCGCTCGACGCTGGATCAGATGGTGGCGCGCGGCGCCTTTCCCCAGCCCGTCCGGTTCACTTCCAAAACGGTTCGGTGGCCTCGTGCACAGGTCGAAGCCCTGGCGCTTGGTGGGCGGGCATGAGTCCTGTCCTCGTCCCGCTGGACCAGGCCGGCCTCCCTTTCTCGGTGGGGTCGCTTTACACGTTGCGCCGGCGCCATGGCTGGCTGTGGATGACCAAGGTCGGGCCTGATGGCCACACCGGGCGGATCCTGTGGGTTGACCTGCCTGCTGCGGCCCAATGGTTCTCGGCGCGTGGCCGCACGGCCTTAGCCGAGTCACTGGCGGCAAAGGCAGTTCAGATTGAGCAGGGGAGGAAGGGTGGCCAGTGACTGACAAGCAGTCACTGGCCGGGTCAAGCAGGAGGGAGCGCCTGACAAATGCACTGGGCGGTGCTGGGCGTCGATCCTATCTGTTTACCTGCAGCGACGCTTGAACAGTTGCTGGCTGGCCATGCGCCATGTCAGCACGTCTTGCACAAGCGCTTCGCCGCGTCGTTCTGCGCGGCTCCGACGGTCAGCCGTGGTCACAGAGGGCCAGCAAGCCAGTGCTGGACGTGCTGACCGTCCTCTGTGATGCGGCATTGGATCAGGATCTGCACGCACCGGTGCGGCTCTTCGTCGAGGAGGTCGCGCGACGGGCATCCAGGAAAGTCAGATCCACGCAGACGGCCTTGGCTGTGGCCGCCGAGCTCGGCCTGGTCTGGCGGCTGCCAGAGCAGCGTACCGAGGCCATCAGAAGGCCGTGGGGCTGCTTGATTCACCCAGCGCTGATCCTCATCGCATCGACCGACAAAAAGCCTGGCCGCCGAGATGCGCCAAAGCTGTTTTTTCCCCGACCGTGGACGGCTGATCTGGCGAGCTTCGAAGTGCCAGAGGTGGGCCAAGAATCGACCGGGGCGGAATGTGACAGGGGTGCATTGAATGCACCCAAGAAGGTAAAGAAAACCATACACAGCCCGCCGCTCGCTCGCGCCGTTCACGGCCAGCTCCGCCTGAGCGGGGCTGGGGCTTCAATCGGCTGGTCGGTCAAAGAACCATCCCTGGGGGCCTTAGGCACCCAGGGGGGCGCGTGTGGCCCTGGCCGTGAGGCCGGGCCGGGGCGAGTTGGGCAGGTGGGCAACTGGGTGGCGCCGAGGCCTACGAGGGGCCCTGTGGCCGCTCGGGCAGCCAGGGACGAAGGTGCTGCGCGCGCCGAGGCGTCGGTGAGCCCGTTTGCCCGTCTGGTCAAGGCGAAGCCCCTGGCGCCCGACGGTGCCTGGGCGGCTGAGCCGGCCTGGCAGGCCGACGCCTTCTGGAGCTGGCTCACGGCCAGTCTGCGGCCGTCCGGTTGGGCCGGCGCCGTCGAGTTCTTGGGCCAGAAAAGACTCAGAACTGGCCCGAAGGCTGGCCAGCGCGGCGCGCCATACCCCGTCCCAGGCGCCAAGTTCCCTGGCCCGATCAGCAAAATTCAAGATGCGTGGCCAATGGCATTGGCGGGCGCAGCGGCGCGTCGTGGCGAGGTTGTGATGAGGTTGTTGGGGGAGCACCCGCTATTGCTGGTCGATGACCTTAGGTCCGACCAGTTGCCAAAGCTCCTGCTGCTCGGGCCTGCGGCTGTGCTGGAGACGAGCCCGGACAACTTTCAGGCGTCGCTTGTTGCCCCGCGATGCCTGACCGGTGATGAGCGCGCTGCTGCGAATCGCGCGCTTGCGCGACGGCTTGGCGCCGACCAAGGGGCGACAGGGCGGGATCAGCTGCGTCGCGTGCCTGGGTCAATGAATGCCAAACCGGCGTTATCCGAACCGTTCTGCTCGAGGTACATCCCAGGCCCGTTGCCGGGCACCATCAGCGACGAGCTGCTGGCGCAGCTTTTGGTCGAGGGGCAGCAGGACCGTCCGCAACATGCAGAGACCATGCGAAGCGCCGCATTGCCCGATGTAGCGGCGATGGCGGGTAGGCGACCGGAACGGACAAATGACAGCGATGAGGACTGGAAGCTGATCTCCAGGCAGCTGCGTTCTGGCATCAAGCCTGAGGCCGTGGTGGACCAAATCGCAGCTCTCGCCGATGAGCGTGGCAAGTGGGGCGGCGGCGCGCGTGCACGCGCCTATGCAGAACGTAGCGTGGATGAATGGCTGCGCCGATATGGCGCAGAACTCAGCCGGCGGCGCGGCTAGGCGGCCGGCTGCGTTCTGACCGCTTCGGCTTTGACGCATCGGCCATCACACGCGCCACGGCGCGCTCCCTGACCTTCAGCCCGCGTTCGGCGAGCGCTGCGGCAATCGAGTTCGCGGTGCGGCCGCGCTCCCGCATCTTCAGCAGATCGCGCGCGATCCGTTTCAGTGCTTCCGTCTGGGTCAGGCGCGTCGCCGGTGGCGGCACGCCTGCGAGTTGCTTCCCAAGGCGGTCAATGTCATCGAGCGTCCACGCTTGGGGTTCGCTTCGCAGTCCTGTGATGGCTTTTTGGTGGTCTTCGTGCTGCTCGGCTGGGTGCTCGGACATGGCATTCGCAATGGCAAGTGGACGGCATTGAAGTGTCCGAGTTCGGCGGATGAGTCTTGCATCTTGCGCGCCACTGTTCAGGCTTCGTTCAGCCGTTGTTCAAGCGCCGCTTTGCGGTTGTCGTGAGCATGGGAGCCGTACACGGAAGGCGGGGAGCAAGGTGTAACTAGAGAGGCGGAATCCGCCCCTCTAGTTGACCTTGCCAGGGGGGATCCCCCTGGACCCCGCCCGCCACTTCCTTCGGTCGCAGCGGCTGTCTTGCTGCCGTTGCCGCTCCAGAACTTCATGCGCCAGCAGCCCATCACTGTCGATCAAAGCAAGCGTGCCAAGCGGCGCGGACCTGTCCCGGCTGCTCCGTCGGAGCTGCGCACGCTCCATGTCAGCGTGCGGCTGAACGCCGATGAAATGATCGCGCTGGACGCAGCACGCGCGTCCGTGAGGATGCAGCGCGGCGAGTTCCTGCGAGCTGCTGCGCTGCATCAACTGCCGCCCACGATTCCGGCTTTGAACCGGGATGCGTGGATCGAGCTGTCGCGTGCCGCTGGCGCGCTTGCGCAAATTGCGCGCCGCGTGAATCTCGCGCACGCTGGCGCGGCCGAACTGCTGCCAGAGCTGTCCGAGATGACCGCGGTGCTGGCCGACTTCCGGCGTTCGTTGATTGGCGCGGAGGTGCGGCCATGAAGGCGAAGGTCGTGCGCGGAGGTGGCTTCAGGGGCTGTCTGAACTACGTGTTCTCAGCACTCAAGGGGGCTGCACATCAGGACGGTGTCGTGCCTGTTGTCGCCGGCAACATGGCTGGCACCAATTCTCGTCAACTCGCGGCCGAGTTCAAGGCAGTGCGACAGCTACGGCCTGACATCAAGCGCCCGGTCTGGCACTGTGCCCTCAGTCTTCCCGATGGCGAGCGGCTGACGGCGCAAAGCTGGAAGCGTGTCATCGACGACTTCATGAAGGAATGCGGCTTCAGTCCCGCACATCCTTTTGTGGCTGCACTGCACGAGGACACCGATCACCAGCACGTTCACTTGGTGGTTTCACGCGTCGCGCTCGATGGTGCCGTTTGGCTGGGCCAGCACGAGGCGCTGAAGGTCATTGAGGCGAGCCAGAAGGTCGAGGTGCGGCAGGGGCTTCTCCGGACAGTTGGCCTCCGCCCGCGTGCAGGTCAGAAACCCGCAGACCCCGAAGCCATCAAGCCCAAGCGCGACCGCGTGCGCAAGAAGAGCCTGCAGCTCGAACGCCTGGGCGTGCAGCCGCCCGACGCCCGCGCGCTCGCGCTGGCCGCGCGTGAAGCGCTGGCATCGGCGGCCAGCGCCGATGAACTACGCGTCGCACTTGCCGAGCGCGGCATCAACGTCGAGTTCTCGCGTCGGGGCCATGGCCCCGACGGCGAGATCGCTGGTTGGCGCATTGAGGGGCTGTCGGGCTCCACGGTAGACAGGGCTCTCGGCTGGGGGCGCGTGCAGAAGCAGCTCGACGCCAACGCCGACACCCGCCGGCGCGCGAAACGCGCAGTGGCTGAGAAGGTCTCTCTCACTCATCACAACCGCCGAAAGGAATCCTATGGATATCAACCCCATCAACGTCAGTGGCGAAGCCCTCAGGCCCGCGCTGCATGGCGTCGCCGAACTGCCAAACACCTGCTGCACCTCCTGTCCCTCAGCAATGTGGCACCGCTCCGACTCCGAGATTCGCTGCCTGTGCAGGGTCGCGGGCTCGCTGACCTGGGGGCCGGAGACCGAGCACCAGCTGCAGCTGGTGGAGTGCGATGGCCGGCTCGAATCGCTGGCGATGGGGGGCGCGCAATGACTGTCGCCATTGATCCCAAGTCGCCCAGCGCAGTGGCGGCCGCCGCTGAGCTCGAACAGATCCTTCGCGGCCTGCCGCGCGCCCAGCTCGAAGAGCTGAAGGAAACCGCCACCAACGCTCGTTCGGCGGTCGCCGTCGACGACCCGCGCGTTGAGGCGATCGAGCGTTTGCTACGGCGACTGGCAACCCTCCTGTGCAAATGCCTTGGCCTCGCGCACGCCGGCGGATTCACTGAGGCGGAGGTCGCGGCCGCGCGCGACCAATCCTTGCGTCGTGCCCTGGTCCAGCGCATCGACGAAGAGCTGTCGCAGCGCGCTCAGCGCAAGCAGCGGCCGACGGAGGAGGCCATCAAGGCAGCATCGGCTGAAGAGGTCGTGGCCATGCCAGCAGATGGAATTGCTGCGCGGCGCAGCGAGCGACTGATGGCGGCCGCGAAGCTCGCCGACCAGCAAGCAACGGCGCCCGTGGTGTACACGATCGTCAAGCAGCAGCATGACGCCAGGCGACCCGCACCCGTTCCGACCGAGGTCGCCGCCGAGGAAGACCAGCAGTCGCGCCATCCGGCGCCGAGGGGCTGACGTGCAGAGCGCGCAACGGCCCGCCGCCGGTCAACTCGACACTTGGATCTTGTGGACGGAGCTGAGATCTGGGGTGAATTCCTGGGAGTCGCCGTGTCGGCACCGCTTCCTGATCTTGCTCGCTGCCCTCGAGCAGCGCGCTGAATGCCTCCGCGTGTTGAAGCGCTCGGAGAAGAAGCTGAGCGACGCCAGAGCCGTGGTTCAGACATTCGCGCTGTGGCGCCGGCTTTGGGCGCCAGCTGGCTATCGACAGGCATGTGAGCGACTGCTCGCAGCTGAGCAGGCGCATGCCCAGGTCAAGCGCTCCATCGCTGGCATTGATGTCCTGCCGAGAGATCTCGTCGGCATCGCTCAGCAGGAGATTGATCGGTTGCGACCACTGGTGGCGCAGGAGGACGCAGACGCCAAGGCTGTCAGACAGAAGCAGTTGGCCGACGAAGCCGCAGCTCTTGCTGCCGCGACCGCCGCCGCAGCAGCGGCCGCAGCTGCGTCAGCCAAGACACGAGAGCTGGAGCTGCTCCCTCTTGATGCAGCCGACGGCGGTGCTGACGCGGGTGCATCGAGCAGCGGCAATGAAGGCGGTGCCGGCGCGCCAGCGGCTGGCCCTTCTTTCACCTTCGACCCGCTCTCGCTCTCGCTGAGCGATGACGACGAGCCAGAACAGCATTCCTTTGAGGCGCCGCGATGAAGCTCCAACCCAAGCACCATGTGACCGCCGCAGCTGCCGGTACCGCCATGGCCCTCCTGTTCGCCGGCCCCGGCACGCTTCGCGTACTCCGCCAGGCGGCCGAGCCCATCGAACGGCTGACCTCGATGCCGTTGCCGCTCGTCATCATGGCCGGCTGCCTGGGCATCGGGCTCCTCGCCCTGCAGGTGTTCCTGATGACCTGGCTGTTTGGCTTGGCGCGCCGCGCCCACGCACGCATCCCCGCGCGCTGGGCGCGCCAGTTCTGGCTGATGGTGTGCGCTGTCGGTTTCCTGGCCATGCTGCTCGGCGCTGGCGCCGCGCATGCCGCTGATGGCCCGATCACGCCGGACCAACTGATGAACGCCGCGAACAATGGCGGCAATGACGCGTCGTTGAATGCCTTCGTAGCTGTGCTGGGGGACTTCTTCCAGACCCCGCTAACGACCCTAGGCGGATCGAGCACCGTGCTGGGCTCCATGTTCGTGATTTTCAATGGCGCCATCTTCTGCATCTCAGTCCTCTGGGGCTCTTACGGCATCGGCCGCGGCGTTCTGACGTCCGCGCAAGAGGGTCAGGTGTTGGGCCAGCGCATGAGCGCCGTGTGGATGCCGATTCGCATGGTCACTGGCCTTGTTGGATCGGTGCCGATCTTCGGCGGCTACAACGGCTTCCAGGTCCTCGTGGTGCTGGCTGCGACGCTGGGCATCGGCATGGCCAACTTGATGTGGTCAGGCGCGATCTCTTCGATCAGCAAGTTTCAAGGCCTTCTTACGCCACCTATCGGTCAGGTGTTCACGGCGTCCCGGTTTGACGAGCCAGCGAAAGCCTTGTTCAGGGTTCACGTCTGCCGGCTGGCCAAGGCGGCAGAGGAGCAACGCAGCGACGTGGTGTCGCCTGCCAGCGCTATCCAGCCGATCGCCTCGACGGCGCCCGGAAGCCTTGGATCCATTGGCTTTGGAACCGTTCTCCAGCCTGACCTGTGCGGCCGCGTTCAACTGGTGCTGAGCGGCTCGAGGTCTTCAAGCTCTGCGCTGTCCTTCCGAGTCGCATCGGTCAACTACGAAGGCATTGCCAGCGCCAGCAGCAAGGCCCACGCCGACGCCTTCAAGGCGCTGGATGCCCAAGTCGTCGTTCTGGCGCGAGAGTGGCTTGAGGCGCGGAGCGCTTGGCAGGCCGGCAGCCTTGCCAGCCCGCCGGCGGTGCCGCTGGACAAGCTCTCCGCTGCTGCCGTAGCGGCAGCCGATGGTGTGCGCACGGCCGTCCAGTCAGCTGCACAGGACACTGGAGCCCAGGTCCTCGCCGCCGACGCTCAGGCCGCCATGCGGCGTGATGGCTGGTCTGCGGCAGGGGCTTGGTACAGCACGTTTGCAGAAGCGAGCGCAGCGCTGCGCGAAGCCGGCAACGCAGTCACATTCGATGTTCAGCTGCCCTCGACCATCCTGCCATCGGGCTTCACGGCAGAGAGCATGGTTGCCCTGGACAAGGCCTTTTCGGCCGGCGAGAAGGCCAGCCCGGTCCAGGCGTCGTTGGGGGGCGAAGGTGACAAGGGGTGGCGTGCCGTCAAACTCAAGCTCTGCCAGTACCTCCACGTAGACACGCCGACAGGCAACTGCAGCTTGGGGCAGAGCCTGGTCAGCGCGGTGGTGGGCCAGGCCGGCGACTCCACCGGCGTGATCGACCCCATCATCAGCTTCAAGAACATGGGCGACTGGATGATGGCGGCCGGTGAAGGGCTCGGCGTCGCTGTCGCATACCTGAAAGGGGCAGAGCAAACCATCTACGGCCGAGCAGCGGAGGCCGCGGCGGACTTGATGCCGCCGGTTGGAGTCGTCGGAGCATCGGTGGCGACAGCCAAGGGAGCCCTGGGCATGGCGCTTGAGACGCTGCCTGGCGTGGCGTTCGCGATGGTGTGCCTCGGCACCATCATGGCCGTGTACCTGCCGATGCTCCCAGCGCTGACATGGTTGGGCGCACTGGTGCAGTGCTTCGTCGTCGTCATCGAAGGCCTGGTGGCAGCGGGCATCGCGGCCTTGGCCCATATGGAAGCCGAAGGTGAGGGGATGGGCCAGCGCACCGAGCGGTTCTACATCTTCCTGCTTAACGCTCTGGCGCGGCCGGCGCTGATGCTTCTCGGCTTCTTCATGGCCGCTGCGCTCAGCACAGTACTGGGTACGTTCTTCGCCAAGACCCTGTTTTTGCCCGCAATGGCCAATGCACAAGGCAACTCGATCACTGGCCTGGTATCGGTGATCGGCTATGTGCTGGTGTTCATGCTGGGCCTTTGGACGCTCGTGTCAGGACTCTTTGCAATGACCCATCTGCTGCCGGACCAGGTGCTCGGCTACATGGGCGCAGGCCATACGAGCGAGTTGGGCAAGTCGACCGAGAGCGGTGCGCGAAGTGTCTTCATCACTTCGGTGCAGCGTGCGGGGCAACGCCTGGGCATAGGGCTTGGCGGCGGTGATCGAGGCAAGGGGCGGGCAGGCAAGGGTGGTCGCCCCGGCGCAGGCAAGGACTCGCAGGAATGAGGGCACTCGAGGCATACCCGGCCAATGGCCGGGCACCGGACGCCCTTGCGAGCGCGCCCCGCCGGGCTTGGTCCTGCGGACACCTGGACTGGGTCCAGGTCTCTCCAGGCCGCCTTGCCCGCTCCTGGGGCCGCCCTGCGGGCCTCCCCGCCGCTGAGGCGCCCCCTGGCCAGCAGCCGAATCGAGCGCGCTACGCGCGTGAGGGCGCCCCATGGGGCGCGCGCCCCTCGCGTGACGCGAGAGGCGTGGCTTGCCGTGTCCGGACTGCCGGTGTGCCGTTTCTCTTTCTCTGAGGGCCCTGTGCCGTGCTCTTCGGGGACCGTAGCCCGCGCCAGGGGCACCTCAAGGGCGTACTCACCCGGTTCCCCGGCGCGGGCGCCGGGGACTGCGGCTTCCGTCGGCCGGCAAGCCGGCAACCCTTGATGTGCCCCTGGCGCGGGCTCCTTTGGTCCCACGCTCGGCTCAGGCCCCTCAGAGAAAACGGCACCTAGATACAGCAACCGGCAGTCCGGACCCGGCAAGCAAATTCACAAACGCCCGGTCTTGGACTCGAGAACCCGGCATCCGTCAACACCAAGCGGCAAAGCCGCAGAAAGGCAGGAAGGCAACATGAACGTCATAGATCTGAACGAGGAAGCCCGAGAGCGCCAAGTGCTGGACATGTGCCAGCGCGAGCTGGGATCTCTGCGCACCGCGGCGCCGAGCTTTTACATGCAGCTCGATGACACGGATCCGGACATCTGCACCCGCGCAGAGCTGGTCGACTTGATGCATGCAGCGCCCACCGCAAGCGCGCGGCATTACCTCTTCGGCAAGTTCACGATGCGGATCGCGATCAGCCTGGCCACTGGCCGGCCGTTCTGACAGGAGGGCGTCATGCGACTTGGAACCGACCCTCACCAGTTCAATCGCAACGTGCAGGCCGGGCTCCAGGCCGCAGGCGCGTCCGGCTTGCTGATGCTCGCCGTCTGGCTGCAGATCGCTCTGTGCCTGTTGGCGCTACAGCTGGCCTGGCGCTGCCTGCGCTGGGCCGCCAGAAGCGTTGGAGGAAAGAGCTGCCCGACCGGGAGCTCGAGGAGATCCATGCGATGAGCCATGACATCACCATCACTGCAAGCCTGCAGCCGGAGATCGCTCGCCAGCTTGCGCAGTTCTGCAAGCGAAGCACGTTCGAACAGTTCTATCAACTGACCGAGGCTCACCTTTCTCACGACGAGAGAAAGGAGCGGGCCTACCAAATGATTGCTGGCATCGATGCCGTGGCTCGATCCCTGGCCGATGTGGGTTTCAGTCCACGCTGATTCCAGCATGTCAGCGTAGGTAATTGTTTAATTACACGGAGTACCGCAAGAAATGAAGAAGCATTTTCTTTACACGATGGTCCTGATGGCTGGTTTGCTCTCAGCGACCGCCAATGCCCAGACTGAGCTTCCGCCGCCCAAGGCCAGCGAAGGCCGGCCGGTGCACTGCTCTGGCGGATATCAGGATAGCGCCTGCAACACGACGCTGCTGCGCGCACCGCAGTCAGCGCCGACATGCTCGAGCACCGATGGCTGGGTGACCGTCGCTCCGGCCAAGTGGATCGGTTCGAAGTGGGCCGCGCCGGTGTGCAACTACACACCGCAGCCCAGCTGCCCGAGCGGCTACGTCGAGTCGAGTGCAGCCGTGTGGACAGGATCCTCCTGGACTTCGCCCAGCTGCCTGCAGCCGCCTGCTCCCACCTGCAGCAGCGGCTACGTTCAGACCTCTCCTCCTGTCTGGTCTGGCAGCTCCTGGAGCGCCCCGACCTGCGCCCCGAGCTCCCCGAAGCCCAGCTGTGCTCCTGGGTATTCGGAGACCACGGCACCGACCTACAGCGGCGGCCTGTGGGTGGGGCAGGTATGCGCGCCCGTATCCCCCGCGCCGACTTGTCCGCCAGGCACTACTGAACTCGCAGCGGCGACCTGGAACAGCACCACCAGCAGCTGGAACCCGCCAAGCTGCACGACCGTGACGCCGCCGCCTGCTCCGACGTGCCCCTCTGGCTACACGATGCAGGTTGCTCCGGTGTGGAGTGGATCATCCTGGTCTGAACCGACCTGTGTACCGCCCTCGGTGCCGCCGGCACCGACGTGCGGTAGCGGCTACACCCAAACAACTGCCCCCATCTGGAATGGCAGCTCCTGGGTGGGCCAGGTCTGCTCGCCGACGCCGCCCCCGCCACCTCCGGCGTGCACGCTCGGAGAAATGCAGACCGTGGCGCCCACCTGGACTGGCACGGCATGGGTAGGGCAGGTGTGCACGCCTGGCGTGCCGCCCACCCCGACCCCGCCGGCCTTGCCCGCCACGATTGACTACCTGTTCAGCGCGACCTCTGGCTGGGCCTGGTTCTACTGGAGCGGGACCATCTCCAGCGCGTCCTCGAGCTCGTTCGGGCCGCTGTCCGTCAAGGCATCCGGCTCAACTGACTGTGCGTGGATCGGCTCGGGTGGCTCTCCGGAGTACCTGCGGTGCGACTCGCTAACGAATCCCATCGATTCGGAGGCCAGCTCGGCCTACTCCGCTGCAGCCAGCGCCTGCGACGGCGACAGTCTGCCGGTGTCGAGCTGGATTGATCAATGCACGCCGTATGTGGGGACTGGCGTCTATCCGGATTCCGGGGCCTGCGTCTTCAAGTTCCGCAGCGGCAAGGTGGGGAAGACGGCCTGGTCCTGCTCTCGGTGGTGGCTGTACGTGGCCGACGAGAGCGGCAATCCCCCCGGCATCTCCAAGACCATCTCCGTGAGGCTTCAGCGCTGACGGGCCGACAGATCACCCTGCATCGCAGCGCCGCGAGGTGGGCTGCGATGCGAGACCTCCAACTCAACTGGAACCACCATGACCAAGAATCAAACTCTGCGCCAGACTGCTCTGGTCGCACTGCTCGCAACCTCCGCCGCGCTGGCCGCCTGTGGTGGCGGGGGAGGGGGCGCTTCGACCGCAGCCCCTGGTCCTTCGCCATCAACGCCTGTGACCGTGGTCGCAGCGGCTGGCACCTTGAAGGACGCCGTCCCGGCAGCGACCTACGCTGACAACAGTCTGCAGCTGTCCGCCTTCAACGCCTTGAATCAGGCTCGCAAGAATGCAGGCGCCGGCCTCATCGCCCAGGGTGCAGCGCTGGACACCGCGGCTGAGGCGCACGCCAAGTACCTGACCACGAACATCAGCACGGTCTTCACGGCCGGGGCTCATATCGAAGATCCGTCGAAGCCGGACTTCTACGAAGCCACGCTGGCCACGCGTATGGCCAAGGCTGGCTTCAATCTCGGCAGCTATGGGTCCGAGGTCGTTGGAGGGACGGGCGCCTCGCGCTTGGGAGCTGATTGCATCTGGGGCCTGCTGGGCACGGTCTATCACGCGGCCGCTCTGCTTGGCCAGGCCACCAACATCGGCTTCGGCTTCGGAAGGGACACGGCGAACGTTCCGATGTGCGTGGCTGACTTCGGCTCGCTTGGGACCGAGAGCTACCCGCAGGTCGCGCCGGCGGGGCAGATCGTTGCCTACCCGCATGACGGCCAAACCGGGGTGTTCTATTCGTTCGACATCGCCTCCGAAGTTCCCCGCCCGCCGGTTGCTCTGTTCCCGAGCGCTACCTCCGGCACGCCCGTCATCGTGAGCGTGCGAAACGCTGACTTCGTCAACTTCAAGGCTGCGGGGACGCTGAGCGCCGTCGTGACCAAATTCGAAATGAAGGACGCCAGCGGCAACATCGTGCCGGCGGGGATCTTGGCAAGCCCGGGCATCTCCGGCTCGGGCGTCACGATGACAGCGGATCCGATGCTGGCGGAGGGCTTCCTGGTGTTGGTGCCGTTTGCGCCGCTGATCAAAGGAGCGACCTATACGGTCAACTTCAATGCCACCCTGCGGGGCGGCGGCGCTCCGCTCAACAAGGTCTGGAGCTTCGTATCTGATCGGGATCGGTAGCGCGGTGCGGGCGGATCTGTCTACTCGGCGCACTCACAACCTAGAAGCGACATCATCTGGGTGGACAACAACACGGCAATGCTGAAGGCCAACATCGTTCGACAGTAGCCGCCGTCCACGCGCGTGAGGCGGCCCTTCGGGGCCGTTCTTCTTAGGGGCGGGGGCGCACCACCGCCCCTGGACGGCGGAAATCAACCCGTCTTTCGGCAAGTCTTTACGCTGCGACCTGTGGAGATCGTTTCGATCGTCACTGGTTCGTATTGCACTTCCGTTTGCAATGCGCTTCCCGGGGACCCGGGGGAGCGTAGCTTCGCCGGACTCCGTCTGGGAGTCGAACAGTGATGGATCACTGATCCAACAGGACATTGGCGATCGTGGTGCGCTAGCCTGACTCTCTTGCTGTGATTCAGCACGTGAACCTGTGCTGAATCAGTGATAGATCAGTGGTCATCACGTTGCGGTGAGGCTTGAAATGACCTACCCCCTCCCGCCGTACCACCAAGGCGGAAGTCCGGGTTGACGGACTTCACTACCTTTACGTTGGCCCGGCTGGGAGGGGGCAGGTCAAGCGAACGCGCCTTTGACCTGAGATGTTTCCGGCTAGGGTGACTCTTTGGACGCCAAGGTATGCAACCGAGCTAACGTCTTCGTTTGTGGCGAATCGGCAAGAAGCAAGGACTCGTGGACAACTTCCCCACAGGGGCTGTAGGTCAATTGAGATTTGCAGATTCCAAACTCAAAGTGACCGACGGATCGACAGGCTCCGTTGTCGTACCACTCGCGAGCTTCTCCGTGGAGCGCATCGAACGCGAATGACTGTTCAAGAACGAGTAGTCCCGAGGGCGTCCAGTGACGCGCTACCCCGGACCGTTGCCCTTGCAAGTACGCGACTTCGGCAATTCGATTGCCGGTCGCATCCTCCTCGTACGCATGCCCAGTAAATGGACGTCCTTGCCAGAGCATTAGGGTGAAGTCCTCCGATGGCTCTAGCTCATCAAGAGAGACTTGGTCTTGCGCGGTCATCGGGCTGAGAAGTTGCGAGCATCCGGTCTTTAGAGATTCTGATGCATTCCACCGACGTGGCAGCAGTTCATATAGCCGGCTGTTGAGGTGCGTCGGCAGCCGCTGCAGCACGTCGCGTAGATACACGAGCCAATAAGATACGACGCTCGATTTCAGGAGGCCAATGATAACGCCCAAGAAGGAAAAGACAGGCGCGACGGGAAAAGCAGCCGGGCGGGCGGCTGCCAAGGGCGGCCAAGGGAGCCCGGCGCCGGCCAAGAAGCGCGGTCAGCAAAAGAGCGTTGCGAGCCCCATCTCGACGGGGGCGCGCGGCGTGCTGTTCGAACACCGGGTCCAGGCCACCCGGCTCTTGGCAATGTGCCTGGACATGCCCTGCTCGGGCGTCCCTGACAACTACTCAATCGTCAAAATCGCCTTCCAGGGGAGGGTGCTTGGACACAACACTGACGACGTGGTCCTGACGATCGCCTCACCGACGGGGGAGACCGGCACCGTGCGCACGCAGATGAAGCGCGCACTGACGCCGACGACCAAGAACTCCACCTTCGAGGAGGCAGTCGGGTTGGCCTGGCTGGACTTCAAGCAGCCAGGGTTTCGGGCGGGTGTGGATTCGAACGTGATCGTCTACCAGAGCGCGAGTGCCAAGGCGATGGATGCTGCGGTAGAAGTGGCGCGCATGGCCAGTACGACCAGCGCTGCTTTGGACTGGCATACGAAGGTCCTCGCCCAGGGTTTCAGCAATGATCGCAACCGGGAGGCCTTCAAGGCGATCCAGGCGGCTGCGGAGCTGTACAACAAGGCCGAGGTTTCGCTCGAGGAACTGCATCAGTTCGTCGTGCACTTGAAGTTCTTGCATCACGACCTGGATTCGGACACCACCGCTGAAGTTGCAATGCAGAAGCTGGTGTTGGCGACGGCCTTCATTCCTAACCCAGAAACCGGCCGCGTCTGGGCCCAATTGGTGCAAGTGTGTGCCGACCTAAACAGCACCGGCGGTGACATAGACCTGACCACCGTACAGCGCCATATTGGCCAGCAGCTCGCGGCCACGTTTCATACGGCGCGGGTCATGCGCAAGCAGCGCGAGTCCGGCCAGATTCACTTCGCCTTCCCGGCTGCAGCAGGGAAGGGCGGCGCTACTACGCCATTCCTGGGTTTCCAGCCGGGGCTGAGTAGCAGCGTACCTCAGGCGAGTCCAAGCTACATGGAGTCTGCACCGGCCGGCCGCCCAAGTTCTCCCAACAAGATCGTGGCTCGCCACTTGGAGAGCATCGACGGCCTGAGAAAGGATTGCCGCTTTGCTGACGCGATGGCTCAACTCAAGGTGCTTGGCCAGGATATGGGGGACTTCGATGACCACCAGCGGGCGCTGTGGTACTGGCTGCGTGGCATGTCGCGCTGGCACCTGGACAAGGAGCCGGTGGCCGCAGCGGACGATCTCATTAAGGCGGCAAGTCTGTGTGACGACGAGGACAAGCTCGCGGCGGCCCGGATTCGGGGCCTGTTCCTCAAGAAGCAGGTAGACGAAGCCCTGACCTCGGGCAAGCAGGCCATGGAACGGTTCCCCGAATCATTCGTTGTTTGGGCGGCTTACACGAACGCGCGCGTACTTAGCGGCGAGCAACTCACTCCTGACGATATTCCCAGCGAGCATGCGGGCAAGGCTCTCGCGTGGCACCTGATTGCGGCGGCGCAGGAACGTTCCGGTGACGTCACCGCCGCCTACGAGAGCGCCAGGACGGCGCTGACGAAGGAAGAGGTCACCTTCTTTACAAAGGAGATGTTTCTGCGGTACGCCCTGCAATTGGTCTCGGACGATGGCTTGGCGCTGGGGTATCGGATGCTCTCGCCCGAGAAGCATGCGCGCCTAGAAGCGGCAATCGATGCGTTTTCTGACCGAGCGAAGTCTCTGTGGTCGGTGCAGAGCCCAGTGGCTCAGGCCGCGGCCCTTACGCACCTGGGCTACGCCTACATCCTGACCAGACGCCCCGGTGAGGCATTGGCGCTCATCGAGGAGGTGCGCGCGCGTGGCGCTCCGAGTGATGCGTCGCTGTATGGCGTCGAGATTGAGGCTCTGCGTGACGCGGGCCGCGGCCAGGAAGTGCTCACCAAGTTCGAGTCGCTGCTATCCGAGTTGCCCGACGAGGCGTTGATCGCCTACGCGCAGATCGCCGCCGTTGCCAAAGATATGACCAGGGTGGAGGCCGCGGAGGCCGAAGGAGCGCGCAGAACCGGACGGCCGGACGCAGAGCGCCTGCAGAACGCGTTGCGATTGATGCGCTGGAACGTCCTGATGATGCAGTGTCGAGGCGCGGAGCTGCGCATGGAGGTTGCCTCGGCGGCTATCACGCCTGCGAGCTCGTCGATCCCGGATCTGGTGTTTGCTGCACGAGCGCATCTCGCCCCTGGTGGCGACAAGGCACTGGCCGAGCAGATGGTGGATCGGGTCGCGGCGCTGTGCACGGGTGGCACCCGCCCTGAGGACGCGCATATCGGGGCCAGGCTGCTGTTGCACCGTCAGCGCTATGACGCCGCGGCCCAGGTCTACGCCGGTATCCTCCCGTCAACCTCGTTCTCCGAGCTGCATTCAGACCTACTCTTTTGCTACATGATGACTGGCCAGCGCGCCAAGGCTCGCAATCTGCTGGAATCCATGGCGCCTGAGTGGAAGCAGTCTGAGGCCGCACGCCACATCGCGATCGAAATGGCTCAGCACGCCGGCGACTGGCCGTTGGTAGCGGACCTCGCAGAGATCGAAGTCGCTGCAGCACCGAAGCAAGCCACAAGCTGGCTCCTGCGCATCATGGCGGCAGCCAGTATGGGCTCCAAGGGCCTCGATACCGTGATCGGCCAAGCACCGGAAGAAGTGGACGGCTCGCTCCAGGAGATAGGGCGGCTGGCAGCCGCCGAGATGCGTCATGGGCATGTCCCCAAGGGGCTTCGGCGGATCTATCGCTTCAGGCGACAGCGAATGGGCGATGTGGAAGCCGCGGCCCTGCACTTGACTGCGGTGTTTCTGCTGGAGACCGCCTTACCGGAGCTTGAAATCGTTCCTGAGGTTGTCGGCCCAGGAACGTCGGTGGAACTGATCGACGACGAAGGGAACCAGCGCTGGTTGACCATCGACCCGGAGGGCTGCAGCGGGCTGCCACCCACCGATGAGTTCGTTTGTCACAAGGATGCTGCTGCCACGCGCATGGAGGGCCTGCGCCTCGGCGAGTCCTTTGAGATGCCGCAGCCATTTAGCGAACCCAAGAAGTACCGGGTGGCGCAGCTGCAGTCGGCTCACCGCCGGCTGATCGAGAACTCGCACAATGCCGTCAATACGGCGCTCAGCCCACCGAGGAGCATGGCAGCCATGTCGCTTCGGACCGGCGAGGACGGAACGCTAGACCTGACGGGCATTCAGCGTCAGCTGCAGCAGCGGGTCGACTTCGCCAACGAGACGATGGACTTCTACCTGAAGCACTCGGCGACCCTGGGCATCCTGGCCCGCCGTCTCGGCCGCGACGTGATCGACGTTGTACGCGGTTGGCCGAGCACTGGACCGAAGCTTGCAGTTGGAGCGGGCTCGCAGGGGTACACAGAGCTGCAGGGGCTGTTGACGTCACAGACTCCCTGGGTAGTCGACCTCACGATGCTGACTGAACTAGCAACGCTGAATCATCTGGAAGTGCTACAGCTTCTGCCGAAGGTCATCGTCGCTCCGGCAACGCGCGACGCCGTCGCAGCCAAGCTTGAAAGCACAGCGGCGTTCCGCCGGTCCGGGGCCCTGTTCACCCATGATGGGCAGATTGGGTTCCGCGAAGACACAGAGCAGGATTGGCGCCGGGAGAGAGAGTTCCTCCAGTCGATCGCCCAGGCCATTGAGGACCATTGCACCGTCTTGCCCGCATACGGTCCCAGCGTTGTCGAACCGAACCTCGTTCAAATCAGCAAGGTGCTCAGCGCCGAAGAGTACTCCGTGCTGCTGCTTTGCCTTGAGCACGGAGCGGTCCTACTGACGTTGGACGATCGACTCCGAAAGCTGGCGCACTGCTTCGAAATCAACTCGGCTTGGTTGCAGCAACTGCTCATTCACGTTGCGCACGAGGGCAGAATCACGACCCTGGACTATTCCCTGGCCGTAATCAAGCTGATGCTTTGGCGGCGGACCTTCGTGGCGCTCACAGTCCACGACCTGACGGCCATGATGGACCAGGGCGACAACTGGCTGACGATCGGCGTCAATGGCCTCAGGGACTATCTGGTCGATCCCGTGGTCGCGTTCGACACCGCTGCCCCGGTGATCGTGCGGTTCATTGGATGGCTCTACTGTCGAGGCAACTGTGAGCTGGGTGTTGCGCTCGAACTCATCGAATACCTCGTTGAGGCCCTGCTACGCCATCCGGACTGCCCCGCCGATTGGGTGATAACTTGCACCATGGCGCTGTGGAAGGAACTGGCAATGGATGGGTCCGACAGGGAAGACCAGCTCTGTGTCTCAGAGTTCGTGCGCCGCGCGTCCGCGCGGACCAAGTATCAGATGAAGGCCGTGACTGTAAAGGCGAAGGTGCTGCACTTCATGCCTATGCCCCGGTTTGTCTCTGGTGCGATCGCCGAGGCTGAGCCGGTGGCGAGGGAGGAGGTACAGGACGAGAAGAGGGCGAGCAGGCTCAGCGAGATGTCGCCCACAGCCCCCACCGAAGGTAGGGCGCCGAGTGCACCGGAACTCTAGGCCGGGCACGCACAGCAGGCTCTGTTGCTCGACGCTCTTGACAGGAACAAAGCGCATGTGGGGACGGCTCGCCGCCTCGCAGATAGCCGCTGCGTCGTTGGCGTCGTTCTTGCCGCAGTGGCCCTCGGCGCGATAGGGGGCGGCCAGGTGGGCCGAGATGGTGCGGGCATCCAGCCCCATCGCACGCAGGGCCCGGGCCCAGTGGTGTGCGCTAGAGCTGACCTCCATCACCACCATGCAGCCGGCCTGCAGCAGCGCACACCAAGCCAGGAACTTGTCGCGGGCCAGCGCCCGGTTCGTCAGCACTTGGCCACCGCCGTCAACGGCGTGCACCTGGATGACTCGCTTAGAGAGATCCACGCCTACGCGCACCGCTGGAACTTGGGTATTCTTGTCCATGGACTTCCCCTTTCAACATGGCTGCAGATTGATGATCGACACCACCAATCTTGGCGCTTTGACGCCGTTGCCTGAAGGTGGGAAGTCCCTTCGTATTCCATTGCAGCCGACCCTGGCCGGCTGCGCCGGCCGGTCGGCTGAATTCCAACGTTAGGCCTCAGAATCACAAGTCCCAGGCTCTCACCCTGCATATGAAATTTTCAAAGAGCAAGTGGCTCGCGTATACCTTTCTCGTCGGTCTAATTCCCGTGCTCACCCGGCTTCTGGCATGGGCCACAACGACGAACGGGGTTGTTAGCCCACTTGTCGCGACTGACTTCGTTGCCTTCGGTCTTGTTCTGCACATCTCGGTTATCAACGAGTTGGAGCACCTCCCCGCAAAAGAGAAAGACTGGCGAACGATTCAAAATGGCACGTCGCTGATATTTATCACGCTGTACAGCGCGCTGTACGCAATAACTATTATTGGCGAGAAGAGTGTTAATCTTATTGACTCGACTGTGATGTTAAGAAGCAGCATGATCTTTGCGGGCGTTTCATCACTACTAAGTCTGTCGGTCTTCCATCGGCTGTCAAAGGCGGGTGCAAGATGAACGCCCTTCTATACGTACTCACTGGGTTGGCTGTGATTTTGGGGGGTGGGGTCGTTATATGGTCGTTCTTGGATACCAGGAAAAGGTATTACGAAGAATATCGGAATAGGAAATCAAAATGATCAGAAGCATCCTGTATCTCGACGAGAACAAAATGTACTCAATGTCCTCTCAGATATTTGAGGGGTTGACTGAGTATGTTCTGAAGGAGGTCGCCGCAACAAGAGAGGACGCTGAAGAGCAAAAGGGGCCCGTCGGGAGCGGTAGAGTGATGGCCGATGCCATGAAACTGACAGAGCGGTCAGTCGAAAAGAGGTTCTTGCATGATCACTCACTGGCGCTATTTGAAACCAGACTTGCCGAGCTTGATCTGGTTCAGCACGTAGACTCGCCGGTCGCCGAGGGGTTGGTGATCAGTAAGTCTTTCGTGCGGGCAAGTGCCCGAGCCAATTTCATCGACGCGGCGAAGATAACCTCCATGCTCGGTTCCTTCAATGAAATTGGCGAAGCGCTTGCACATGTCACCAAGTATTCTGATATTGAAGCTGCACGTCAGGAAATCCAAACGATTAAAGATTCGGCGAAGGACAAGGCTCGGCTCGCAGAATTTCGTAAACTCGAAAAGAAGTTAACGGATACCGCCGAAATCGCGAAGCAAGTAGGGCTCTATCAAGACCCGAAGTTCTTGAAGCACCTGGCCCTTGTTACCGAGTTCGGTTTCTCTGACCAACTTGAAATACAGCAGCGCATTGGAGAGCGCTTGTTCTCCGCCTGTCTGAAGCGTGAATGCCTCCGCGAGCCCGAAGACTTGATCATCCGTAAGTACTCGAGAAAGACGGAGCAGTCTCTGGTTGTTCTTGGTGTCGTCACTCAGTCTCGACAGGCGACCGAAGTGATAGATGACCAAGTTGTCCCCGAAAATATGAGCATGAAAGAGGCAGTAACGAATATGGTCAACCACATCGCTGCAATCGAGGGCTCGTTGGCAGGGAAGACATCCTACGAAGTGGTCATTGATCCAATTGCGGTCTACGTCACCTTATAGCTTGCTGCTGCGACCTAGCCATCTACAGGGACTTCCCACCGCGTCAACACCGTCTCATTGAATTCCCCCGCAAGACCTGACCCCGATTGATCTGGATTGCACACGCCGACTCGGACGAAGGGCTGAACAGAGAACGGACTGCCACTCTACAGACGGCCTTGTTGCAGTCGCCGGCAGGTGCGCTGGCTCTGCGGACCCAGACACGAACCGCTCAGCAGGGCTCCATTCCATTCGCGTGGACTGGGTCCGAAGACCACTTGCCACTGACCAGCCCCCTCCCAGCCGTACCAACGTAAAGGTAGTGAAGTCCGTCAACAAGGAGAATGACGTCCTTTGATCTCCGCCAAGCAACATCTCGCGGGCCAGGGCTGAGGCGCAATCAAGAGGGTTGTCGTACAGCTGGGTCAGCCGCGGCGTCATCGAGCCTGATATATCGGACGGTTTGCAAGAGGCGCATCTGCACAATAGGCCGCACATTGACAGGGGAGGGGCCAAGTGGCTGGCGAAGAGAACGTTGTTGAGATGGCGATCATGATGGCGTTGCAGGAGTACTGCCGAGGCAGAAATTTGCAGCAGTTCAGGCCAGTTCCACGCCAGCAAGGCGAGGCACTCCGCCAGTACTGCGGCGACCTTTTTGGCTTGATGGACGGTGCTGACCTCATCGCCCTCGAAATCAAGGAGCTGGATGTCGCATCGGGACGGCTGAAGGCGTTCAATACTGATCAGCACGAAGCAGCCAAGCGATTCGAAAGCCTGAAAGTTCCGCTTGCGTACGCGTATAACTCGGTGGAGGTCGACGAACTCGCGTACCACCAATATCCCCAGCCCGCGGGCTGGGCGGCAAAGACTTTGGCTGCGATCAAGCGTTCAACTCCGACGCCCTTGCCTGGGCCTATGCCTGACCAGCAGCAGCATGAAACGCTGCTGGATTGGTTAAACGGCAAACATGGCACGGACGGCGCCAAGCTATTCGGTCGCTTGCACGGAAAGATCAAGTCAACGAGGCAGCTCAGGAACGGCGTCCTCGTGCTGCTGTACTCTGTGAAGCAGAGCACCCTGGCCACCATGACCGAGCGGGACGTAGTCGCGGTCCTCAAGCAACTCGAGCAGGCGCGGCTGGGACCTAAGCAGCAGGTGAACCTGGCAACAATCCTCGCCGAAAGCGCCGCGGTCTTCAACGCTTTCCAACCTCCACAGCCCCCAGCTCCTCCAGGGCAGTCGGGCAGCGGGCCATCAAATTCGCCACGGCCCCCTGGCTTTCGCAGGTAGCGTAAGCCCAGCCCGTCATTGCAGCCGACCTGCGTGAGCTTCGCTGGCTGGTTGGTTGAATTTCGACGTTGATCGGCAGCTTTCGGGCGCCGAGTTCGGGGAAGCGAGAGACCGCACCCGCTGCAGAGCCGCCATCCGGTCAGGACCGGTGCGGCGGTCAGTGCTGGCAAGCGCGACGGTCAATTGCAGCCGGCGCCCGCAACAATCTTTAGAGGCGGCGCCTCAGTGGCCCTTCCGGTCTTCAACTCATCTAGGTAGGAGCCCCAGGCCTGCATCATGGCGCGTCGCTGATCGACGAACTGAGTTCGGTTGTAGGCCCGCCCCAGCGCGTCGCGCACGCGGTGAGCGAGCTGCGCTTCGACGATGGCCTCGTCATAGTTCAGCCGTTCGACCAGCATGGTGCGCGCCATCGCCCGGAAACCGTGCGCTGTCATCTCGTCGCTCGCGAACCCCAAGCGCCGCAGCGCAGCGCCCATCGTCATGTCGCTCATTACGCGACCGTCACCGCGAGTTGATGGAAACACCGACGGGCGATGGCCTGTCAGCGGTTGCAGCGCCTTCAGGATGGCGACGGCCTGGGAGGAGAGGGGCACCAGGTGGTCTTGCCCCTTGGCTTTGGCAACTTTGGTGCCCTTCATCCGCTCGGCCGGGATCCGCCACATGCCGGCGTCGAGGTCGAATTCTGACCAGCGCGCGGCACGCAGCTCGCCAGGGCGTACAAAGGTCAGCGGGGCCAGCTGCAGCGCGCACTTCACCACGAACGAGCCCGTGTAGCCGTCGATCGCGCGTAGCAGCTCTCCCACCTTCTCGGGCTCGGTGATCGAAGCCATGTGTGTGGTGACGAAGGGCTTCAGAGCTCCACGCAAGTCCGGTGTGGGGTCGCGCTCTGCGCGGCCCGTGGCCACGGCGTAGCGGAAGATCTGACTGACGGTCTGCAGCTCCCGATGCGCTGTCTCAATGGCGCCGCGCTCTTCGACGCGCCGGAGAGTCTTGAGGATCGTGGGAGCCGTGATCTCGGCGAGGGGCAGCTTGCCGAGCCAGGGGAACACGTCGCTTTCCAGGCGAGCCATGATCCGCTTCGCTTGGCCCTCCGACACCGTGGGCTTGTGCTGCTCTGCGTGCCACTCGCGAGCGATAGGCTCAAAGGAGTTGGTCAGTGCACCATCGCGACTGGCCTTGAGGGCCTTGCGCTCCGCGCTGGGGTCAACGCCGTCTGCGACCTGGCGCTTGAGTGCCAGCATGCGCTCTCGCGCGGTCTTCAGCGTGACAACGGGGTAGGTGCCGAGGGAGAGGCGTTTCTCCTTGCCTTGAAGCTGGTACTTGACCCGCCACCACTTGCCGCCGCGGGGGCTGACCTCGAGGTACAGGCCACCACCGTCGAAGAGGCGTTGAGTTTTGCCGTTTGGTAGGGTCGAACGGATGAGTGCGTCGGTCAGGATGTTGAGCATGGTGAGGCCTCCAAGGGGGAAAAATACCGCTCGGGGCAACCGCATACTAGGTTTCACCAGCGCTCCCGGAATCACTCCCCGGACAGGGGGCAAGTGATCCACGAACACTCAGGTGCATCCATGACCATCCATGTAGTAAAAAAGCCTCAAGTGCTTGATTCACTTGAGGCTTTTTGGGCGACCTGATGTCAGGTCACTACTTTGTCTGGTGGCGCTTCAGGGATTCGAACCCCGGACCTGCGGATTATGATTCCGTCGCTCTAACCGGCTGAGCTAAAGCGCCTTGCGAAGACCGCTATTCTAGACAGCTTTTGGGAGACAATGCAAGCGTTGCTCAAAAAAAGTTGCTGAGACCCTTCGGCGTGCCGCCATGGGATGCTGACCGGGACATTTCCACCTGAGCCGTCGCCGGGCATTGTCGCGGCCCGAACAACCCATCTGCCATGTTCAGTTTTTTCAAGAAGAAGTTCGGGGGCGGCTCGTCCAGCCCGGCTCCCGCGCCGGCCGCCGAGCCTGTAGCCGCGGCTGCCGAGGTGCCGGCGCCCGTACCCGCTGCCGCGCCCTTGCCTGCGTCCGCCGTGGCGAGCGCGACGCCTGTCGTGCCGCCAGTGGTGCAGTCAGTGGTGCCTCAGGAGGTCGAGGAGCCGGTCGCGGCTCCTTCCGCGGGCTTTGCCGCGGAGGCTGCGCCGGCTGCCGAGGCCGCACCGGCCCCGCGCAAGAGCTGGCTGGACAAGCTGCGCCAGGGGCTGCGCAAGACGGGCAGCAGCATCGCCCAGGTCTTTACTGGCACGCGCATCGATGATGAGCTCTACGAAGAACTGGAAGCCGCCCTGCTGATGGCCGATGCTGGCGTCAAGGCCACGCAGTTCCTGCTGGAGGACCTCAAGCGCCGCGTCAAGGAGGCCAAGGCAACCGATCCCCAGGCCGTGCGCGGCCTGCTGGTTACGGCCCTGGCTGAGCTGCTCAAGCCGCTGGAGAAGAGCCTGCAGGTGGGCGAGCACACGCCCACCGTGATGATGGTCGTGGGCGTCAACGGCGCAGGCAAGACCACCAGCATCGGCAAGCTCACCCGTCATCTCGCCGAGGCCGACCAGCGCGTGCTGCTGGCCGCGGCCGACACCTTCCGTGCCGCCGCCCGGGAGCAGTTGGCCGTGTGGGCGGACCGCACCCAGGTGGAGATCGTCAGCCAGGAAGGCGGGGACCCCTCGGCCGTTACCTTCGATGCCGTGGTGGCAGGCCGGGCGCGCGGCTGCGATGTCGTCATTGCCGATACCGCAGGCCGTCTGCCCACGCAGCTGCACCTGATGGAGGAGCTGAAGAAGATCCGGCGTGTGATCGGCAAGGCCCAGGAGGGCGCGCCGCATGAGGTACTGCTGGTCGTTGATGGCAACACGGGCCAGAACGCGCTGAACCAGGTCAAGGCCTTCGATGATGCACTGGGGCTCACCGGCCTGGTCGTGACCAAGCTGGACGGCACGGCCAAGGGCGGCGTGCTGGCGGCCATCGCGCGCGAGCGGCCCATCCCCGTCTACTTCATCGGCGTGGGCGAGAAGCTGGAGGACCTGCAGACCTTCAGCGCGCAGGAGTTCGCGCAGGCGCTGCTGGAGTGAAGGGCGCATCGGCGTAACGCATGCCGTGACCCGTCCTGAATTAGGTTGACACTCAGAACGGTTGAACAAGGCCGGCGTCAGCCGGCCATCGACGCCCGATGCACTGCATCGGGCGTCTGCATTTTCAGCGACAGATGAGGCCGCTCGTG
>NZ_JBPZGY010000017.1:0-92255 GCF_051857535.1 Roseateles sp. DB2
GTCGTGGTCGAGCTGCAGGCCCCGCTGCCCCTGGCGGCCTATGCCCAGAACCGCGTGGCCGGCGCGCTGATCGTCGTCGACCCCACCAGCAACCGCACCTCGGGTGCGCTGCTGGTGCGCTGAAGCCACTGATACAGGTGAAGATCAAGACCTGACCCCGAGGAGCAGGGCTGACCGCTGCTGGAACAGTGAGGCACCTGGGCTCGCAGAGGGCTCTTTTGGTGGGGGCCGGACTTGGCTATGCACACACCGGAGCCGGCGGCCGGCGCCCATGCCCGTCAGGGCGGCTTCCCCATCACAGCGATTACGATGTCGCCTGGGGGCTGCTCCAGTGCACAGGCATGCGTCTGCGCTCAAAGCCCTGCACGCCCACCCTGACAAACGCACGATGATCGATCAAGCCCTCTCTGGAGAACTGCCTGGCCAGCCCAAGCCGCTGCCGCTGACGATCTGGCTGACCGGTCTGTCCGGTGCTGGCAAGTCGACGCTGTCTCGGCTGTTGCACGAGGCCCTGCGCCTGCAGGGCCGGGCGAGCTGTGTGCTGGACGGTGATGCGCTGCGCAGCGGCTTGTGCCGTGATCTGGGATTCAGCGAGGCCGACCGGCACGAGAACATCCGGCGGGTGGCCGAGGTGGCGCGCCTGATGAATGGCGCCGGGGTCACTGTCATCGGTGCCCTGATCTCTCCGCTGGCCCGCGACCGGGCGATGGCGCGGGAGATCATCGGCGCCCATCAGTTCCTGGAGGTGCATGTGGCCACCTCGCTGGCTGTTTGCGAGGCGCGAGATCCCAAGGGGCTCTACCGCAAGGCCCGGGCGGGCCAATTGCCAGGCTTCACCGGCATTGACAGCAGCTACGAGGCGCCCGCGACCCCGGACCTGCGCCTGGACACCGGCCTGCTGGACGAGCCGTCCTGCCTGGCGCAATTGCTCGCGCTGGTGGACACGCGTGGCCTCTGAGGTGGCTGCGGCCGGCCGCTGAGGCGGGCCCCCGGGGGCTCCTCAGCGGGCCAGCTCGTTCCAGGCCTTTTGAAGCTCCGGCGGGAGCCGGTTGTCGTAGTACCCCTGACGAGGCGCCTGGAATGCACGTGGCGTGCCAGGCGTCCGGTAGAGGCAGATCAGGCCGGAATAGGACGACAGCTGCTTGCCCACGGCGAGCCGCACGTAGTCGGCCTGGCTTGCCAGCTGACGCATCTGGTGCGGAATCTGGCTGCAGTCCACATAGATCAGCGCCAGGATCTCGTAGCCATTGGCGACGGCCAGGTCGTAGAAGAAGGTCGGGTGGTAGTTGAAGAAGCCGTGATCAAAGCAGCCCTGGTTGGGCAGGGAATGCAGGATCAGGCCTCCGGGCTTGACGAGCTGGTGCAGGGACTTGAAGGCCTGGTACTGGTTGAACACGTGCTCGGTCGTGCCGATATTGGTCACGACATCCCAGGCATGCTCGGGCAAGCCCAGCGGCTCGTTCAGGTCCAGCTTCAAGGCGCTTTCGGAACCATGCAGGTCGATGGCGGTGTAGTCGCTGTAGTTGAACACCAGCTTGTAGAACACCTTGCTGAGGTCGAAAGGCTCCGTTGCTGGACGCGTCTGCAGCAGGGCGTTCATTTCGGCCAGCAGCGCGGCCCGTCGTTCCTCTGGGATGTCCTGGAACTGCCCGATCAGCACGGGAAGCTCTTCGGGCCTGACGTCGTAGAACCAGTTCTGCTCGCCGAACTCGAGCAGGCGTACGGCCGGACCGGCACCGATGAACTGCTGGCGGCGCAGCGAGAGCATGAACTGGATCAGGGAATGAGACAGGGCCATGGTCGGTGCGCGTCGAGATCAGACAGTGGAAAGTATGCCTTGCTGCAGCACATCGGCCAGCTGCTGCGCATGCACGCGCAACTCTGGCACGGCGGTGGCCTCCCAGTGCTGGGCGCGCAGCAGCGGGCCCAGGTAGTACAGCCCTTGCTGCGGATGACCTTCGGCATCCAGCAGCTGGTAGTCGGGCGCGGTATGGACCCCCAGCCCCAGCGGGCAGGGCTGCAGGCGTCCCTGCGATGCCAGTGCCTGGAAAAGGCCGCTGGGATCTCGCTCGATGCGGCTGCTGGGGCCGGTGCAGTTGAAGACACGTTGCACTTGAACGGCTTGCAGGGCCGCATGGCCTCGCGCTGTCCAATGCAGTGATACCCGCCCATCGGCCAGGATCTCGGCACCCGCCAGGCGTCCGGCATGCAAGGTCAGCCGGCCCTCACGGAGCAGTCGCTCCAGCAGGGCCACGACCGTGGGCGCTGCCCGGTGGCGGTGCACGTCCCAGTACACCTGCAGATGACGCAGGAACTGCCGGCGCTGGGCAAGGTCCAGTCCTTGCCACAGCGCGGGCGTCCGGGCTCGCAGGGCCACCCAGAGGTCCCGCCAGTCTTCGGGCGGGCGCAGCCGGCGCGCCGTGTCTCGCATCTGGCGCACACAGGCACGGAGTCGATGGCCGTCGATCCAGCCCTGCGGTGCCTGGAAGGCGGGCGGGGGCAGTTCGTTGTCCCTGTGGGCCAGCGGGGCGATGCCGCGGCGGGACAGGCACAGCACCGGCCCGCGATGCCCCGCATGGTCCAGGCTGGTCAGCAGGTCCAGCATGGTCAGCCCGGCGCCCACGATGGCCACTGGCGCATCGGGTGCCAGGTCTTGCGTGGCGCCGGGCTGCCAGGGATCACGGATGTAGCGAGGTGCCTCCAGCGCTTGCAGCGAGGGGTGTGGATCCTGGGGGGTGAAGTGCCCCAGCGCGAGGACCAGGCGGCGTGTCTGAAGTACGCCGCCTGCATCGTCCCTCAGCGCCCAGCCACCCTCGCAGGGGTGGCAGTCGCGGATGCGACGCACTTCATGCGTCCAGCGGATGTCCGGGCGACACCGCAGGGCCTCCTGCAGGCGGGCCGCCAGGTATTCGCCGTACCACGCGCGGGGCACGAAGGACTTGCCGCTGGCCGCACGGCCACGCTCGCCCAGCCAGGTGATGAAGTCATCCGGCCGGTCGGGGCGCCAGGCCATGCGCCCGGCCGGCACGTTCAGCAGGTGCAGCGGCGACTGCGTACCGTAGGCCAGGCCCCGGCCAAGCGGCGCTCCGGCGTTGATCAGCGTCAGCCGGCTTCCCGCGGGCATGCGCTCCAGGAGATGAAGGGCCAGGGCCGTCCCCGTGAAGCCTCCGCCAACAATGGCGCAATCCTGCATGTGCATGGTTCGTTCAGCGGCCGGGTTCGCAGACGAGGTAGATCGTCGAGCACAGGTCCGGGTACTGCTGGCCCAGTGCGTAGCAGCCATCGAGATAGGCCGGTGAAATGATGTCGGTCTGCAGCAGCCGGTCCCACTGGAAGTTGGCCAGGGCCTTGAAGAAGATGCCCGAGCGGTGCACCACCTTCAGGCCGGCGGCGACGGCATCACGCTCCAGCGTATCCAGGGCGTAGGTGCAACGATGGCCATGCTCGGCCTCGGCCGGGGTGACGGCGCTGTTGTGGCTGATCAAGCCCATCTTCACGGCGATCTGGCGCGAGGGCGCATTGGCATTCGGGCAGGCGAGGAAGAAGCGGCCGCCGGGTGCCAGCCACTCCTCGTTCACGCGGCGCAGCACCTGGACCGGGTCGTCGAGGTGTTCCAGTACGTGGGTCATGACGATGTTGTCGTAACGGCCCGGCAGTTGCGCCTGCTCGAACAGGGCGTTGTGGAACTGGACGCGGTCGCCCAGCCGGGCCTGCGCTTCGGCCATGGCCTGGTCGGAGGCCTCGACGCAGCTGACGTCGTCGAAATGTGCCAGCAGACGGCGGGTGAAGTCCCCCTTGAAACTGCCCAGTTCCAGCATGTTGCCTGGCCGGAAGAACGGCTGGAAGGACTGGATCATGTAGGGATGCATGACGTCGAAGTCGAAGCCGTAGGCGTACTTGCGTTCTTCGGAGTCGATGATCTCGGCGTTGTAGTTGCGCTTGTCGTTCATGGCGTGGTCTCAGAGGGGGCGACGCATCAGCAGGTTCTGCGCGTGTCGGTCGCCGGGAACGAAGTGGTGGCGTTCGTAGAGGCGGATGGCGGAGGCATTGTCGCAGTGCACCTCGAGGCTGACGCCGGCCAGGCCGGCGGCTCGGGCCTGCTCGCAGGCGGCGTCCAGCAGACGGTCGGCCCAGCCCTGGCCGCGCCAGGCAGGCTCCAGGCTGACGCTCGTCACGAAGGCCTCAGTGCCCGGTTCGCCATTGGCGTAGATGGCGACCAGGCCGACCAGCAGGGAGCCGTGCCAGAGTTCCGCGCGCTGGGCCCGCTGCACCAGCTTGGAGGCGTAGGCGTGCAGATCCAGCCGGCTGCTCAAGGGGGGCATGAAGTCCGCGTCGCAGCGCTGCAGATGCGTCAGCACGTCGGTGTCGCGGCTGGCGTTCAGGCTCTGCCGCAGGGCAGGGCTCATGGCTCGAGCACGGCCAGCCCGAAGCCCTCGCGCCCAAACTGGTTGCCGTTGTAGAGAAGATAGATGCGGCCGTCCACCTCGCAGACATGCGGGTAGCAGTTCATGTCGCTGTCCCACTGCCCTGGTGTCGTCTCCAGGAGGGGCTCGTCATCGCAGCGTTGCCAGGTCTTGAGGTCATCGGACCAGGCGTGGCCGATGCGGTAGCCGCGGGTCGGGTCGGTGCGAAAGCCGTAGGCATGCCGGTAGCAGAAGGCCATCAGCCAGCGCTCGCCGACACGGATGACGCTGGGCAGCGCCTGGCACTCATCGGCACCGAGCCGGTCGCCGATGATGCGCTGCCCTTCGTCCTTGGTCCAGTGAACGCCGTCCGGGGATTGCGCATGGCCGATCTTGTAGACGCGGTCCGGTGCCTCGCCCTCGGCATAACGCGTCCAGTGCGTGCCAAAGATGTACCACATGTGGAAGGTGCCGCCTACCTTCTGCACGAAGCCGTCGCCCACGAGAAAGGGCTCCTGCGGGGAGGGGCCGAGCACAGGGCCAGGGCCTGTGCGCTCGAAGCTCAGGCCGCCATCCCTGGAGATGGCGAGGCCGATGGCCGTCTCCACGGAGACGGAGGAGCGGCGGCTCCAGCCGCAGGTGTAGCCCCAGACTTCGTCACCGACCGGCAGCACCTGCATGGGGAAGATGCCGTGTTCGTCGAAGGTGCCGAGCTCGCCCAGCGGGATGACCGGCTCGGCGTTCACGCGAAGCACGCGCGAGAAGTCCCGGCTGAACTCCGCAAAGGCGATGTGGCTCAGGAACTTGCCCGTCGCCTCGTCACGTTCGCGGGTCGAGAAATACACGCGGATGGCGTCGGGCAGCACCAGCACCTGCGGGGATTGCGCGAACTCGACACAGCGGTTGGCGAGCTGATGGTCGCGGGGGTCGAAGATCTTGCCTAGCTTGCGCCACTTCATGGGAACGCTTTCGAAAGTATCCGGGGGTGAATCAGAGCTGGCCCTGCAGCTCGGCGATGCCGAAGCCGTGGCGCCCCACCTGGTTGCCCAGATAGGCCATGTAGACCTTGCCATCCAGCTCGAAGACATGGGGGTAGGCGACCATCTCGTTGTCGAAGCCGTCGTCGGAAATGGCCAGGCCCGCCTGCGCATCGTCCCGTGTCCAATGCAGGCCGTCTGCGCTGTGGGCGTAGCCGATGCGGTAGCCGCCGTCCTTGCCGCGGTAGTTCGCACTGTGGCGGTAGCAGAAGAACATGTGGTAGCGGCCGCCGCTGAAGATGACGTCCGGGCTGGCCTGGGCTTCATCTTCCTCGATGCGGCTTTCGATCAGGTCCCGGTGCTGGCGCTGCCAGTGGATGCCGTCTTCGGAGATGGCCATGCGGATCTTGTAGACCGGCTCGGCCCGACCGTCGACCATCTTCCACTTGCGGCCGGCGATGTAGTAGAGCCACCACTGCCCGTTGAAGCGGCGGATCTTCGGTCCGCTGATCACGAAGGGCTCATCGGGCGTGTAGGCCAGCACGGGGCCGGGGCCGGTCTTCTGAAAGGTGCGCCCGCCGTCAGTGCTCACGGCGCGCCCGATGGCGACGTTGAAGGGCACGGACTCGCACCGCGTCCAGCCGGCGTAATAAGCCACATGCGCAGCGCCTGCCTGCGTCACGCTCACCGGGTAGGTGCCGAACTCATCGAAGCAGCCGGTGTCACCGAGTGGGAGGATGGGCTGCTCGGCAAAGTCCAGCACGTTCAGCAGTTGGCCACGGTCCAGGTCCACGTAGGCCGAGAAGCTGGTGTACTGACCGCGTTCGTCGGGCTTGGGGCGGCAGGAGAAGTAGACACGGACGCGGTCATCCAGGATCAGAGTGGCCGGTGCCTGCGCGAACTCGGCCAGCCAGGGGCGGCCCTGCACCTCTTGTGGAATGAAGGGACGGCCGAGTTTTTTCCAGTGATACATGGTGAATCAGACGTAGTCGAACTGCGTGCGCACCCAGTCCTGGACGATTTCCAGAGGGTTGAAGGCCAGCAGATCAACGATGGACAGCCAGGGCACGAAGGGCGCGCCCCACTGCGGGTACTCGATGGGCCGCGCCTTGAGGAACTTCAGGGCGATGCCGTGGCGCGCGAAGGTTTCGGCATCGTAGAGTTCGGTGCCCCCGATGGGGTTGATGTAGGTGTGGGCCTGCACGGCCTGGCACAGGGCCAGCACCTTGTCTTGTGCACGCAGCTCATGGTGGATGGCCACCTCCGACGACGTGAGGATCCGCGTTGTCAGGCCCAGGTGCTGGCACACCGCGTCGACCGAATGCCGCACATGGCGATAGAGGTTCTGCTCGGGGCAGTTGATCACCGAGGCCAGCAGCGGCCGCAGGGCTTCGTAGTGCGGCGCCTTGGCGTAGGCGCCATCGAACTGGGCCAGCAGCTTGCGCCGGTCGTGGCCCGGCGCAAGCTCTCGTTGCACGACGTCCAGGCTGTCCGACCCGGCGGCCACCGGCAGCGAGAAGGTCACGGCCTCACCGTTGCGCAGCATCCGGTTGCGGTTGATCCAGCCCTTCTTCGTGTACTTGATGTTGTCGTAGATGATGAAGGTATCGACGGCGGCGATCAGCTGCCAGTACCCGATGTACGGCAGGAAATAGGGCTGCATGATCGCCAGCGTCGTGCCGCGCGTGCTCTCGTCCACGTCAGTCGGCCTGCATGATGGCCACGATGCGATCGATGATGTCCACGTCCAGGTCCGGATAGATGGGCAGGCACAGAACCTGCTCAGCCGCCATCGTGGCCACCGGCAGGTGGTCGCGGTGGGCGGAGGGGAGGCCGCGGTACATGGGGAAGCTGGAGACCAGCGGGTAGAAGTAGCGCCGCGGATGGATGCCCTGCGCCTTCAGCTTGGTGTACAGGCCGTCACGGCTGCACCGATGCTCCGGGCGCACGAGGATGGGGAAGTAGGAGAAGTTGGTCTGGGCGTCCGGGTCATGGGCCAGGCAGTGGATGCCAGGCACCGCCGCGAGCTTCTCTCGGTACAGCTGGTCCAGCTGACGCCGCCTGGCGATCGCCTCTTCCACATGCTGCAGCTGCAGCAGGCCCAGGGCTGCATTGAACTCGCTCATCTTGCCGTTGATGCCAGGGGCAATGACGGTGGTCTCGTCCACGAAGCCGAAATTCTTCAGGTGGTCGATGCGCTTCTTGGTCTTGGCATCCGGGCAGATGATGGCGCCGCCCTCGAAGGTGTTGAACACCTTGGTGGCATGGAAGCTGAGCACGGAGAGATCGCCGTGGTTGAGCACGCTCTGGCCCTGGTGGCGCACGCCGAAGGCATGGGCGGCGTCATAGATCACCCGGAGGTTGTAGGTGTCGGCGATGCGCTGGATCTCCGCCACGTTGCAGGGGCGGCCGTAACAGTGGATCGGCATGATGGCCGTCGTCTGTGGCGTGATGGCGGCCTCGATCTGAGCCGGGTCGAGGTTGAGGCTGTCCGGCTCCACGTCGACGAAGACGGGCTTGATGCCATTCCACAGCAGCGAATGGGCGGTGGCCACGAAGGTGTAGGGCGTGGTGATCACCTCGCCCGTGACCCGCAGCGCCTGCAGCGCTGACACCAGGGCAATGGTGGCATTGGTGAACAGCGAAATGTGGGGCACGCCCAGGTATTCGCACAGGGCCGCTTCCAGCCGCTGGTGAAAGGGGCCGCAGTTGGTGAGGGTCTTGCTGTCCCAGATCTGCTTGAGGAGGGGCATGAACTCTTCCAGCGGCGGCAGGAAGGGTTGGGTGACGTAGACGGGCTTGTTGCTCATGGGGATCGCTCTAGGAGAGTCCCGCCTTCAGGACGGGATGGCTTCGCCGACCTTCAGCAGGTGTGCACTGCTGCGCTGCAGGGCCTCGTGGTTCTCGTACATCCACCAGACGGCGTCCACAAACTCGGTCTTGTCCTCCGGACGGGGCGGGGCGAACAGCCGGCCTGCCACGTCGATGGTCCGCAGCTGCTCGGCCAGGCTGTGACGTGTGTCGTCCTCCTGGATCAGCTTCATCGCCACTTGGAAATAGCCGTCGTCCGTGGTGCTCACGAGCCAGTCCGGCATGCCCACCATGCGCAGCACGTCGCGGTCCCCGATGCTCAGCACCTCGTTGGCCACGTAAGCCACGGTGGGGATGCCCAGCAGGCAGGTGTCGACCGTGCTGTTGGTATTGCCAAAGGGGAAGGCCGCCAGCGCCAGATCGCAGCGCGCCAGTTGCTCCAGGAACTGGCCGTAGGGGCGCGGCGGGTGCAGGGTCATGTGGCGGAAGCGCGGCAGCAGCAGGGCTTCGACCTGGTCATAGGAGATGCCGCTGGCGCTGGCGAAGAAGTGGAAATGCAGAGGGCGTGGACTTTCCCTTTCCAGCCGCTCGACCAGGGCCAGGAAGCGCGGGGACAGCTTCATCTGCGAGCTGTTGATGGCGACGTGCAGCTTTCCGTCGTCCGGATGTCCGCGCTGGATCTTGCTCACGTCCAGTTCCTCATGGGCGACAAAGCTGCCCCATGCTTTGCGTTCCAGGACCTTCATGCCGAACTCATGGGCCGCTTCGCCATGGCCGGCCTGGACCAGGCTGTAGTCGATGGTGTCCATCATGGCCGGGGCTGGATGTCCCAGGGTCATGAACTGGATAGGCGCGAAGCGCAGGGCAGCCAGCGGGGGCGTCCATTCCGACATGCCGAGGCTTGGGTAGTAGATCAAGTCAGGCTGCAGGCGGACCAACTGCCCGGCCATGCTTGCCAGCGAATTGATGCCCTTGAAGGTCACCACATCGTCAAACAGGGAGGCGGTGTCAGGCGAGTAGTACTGCTCATGGACCACGCAGACCACGCGGAAGCGTGGCCGCAACTGCTCTATGCAGGCGGCATAGCTGCGGTGCATGGCGTGGCCGCTGCGCATGCGCTCGGCGACCACCACCAGCAGCGGCTGCTCCGTCTTCCGGTACGCCCGGCTGCGGGCTTTCACGCCATTGACCTCGTCGACGCGCCGCCAGACGCTGTTGAGCGAGGCCTTGAGTGCATGCTTGAGCGGACTGTCTGCGTAGCTGCAGTGCATCCAGGCCGAGGACAGCCCCAGCAGCGCCGTGGCATGCGGTGCCATGGTCGACTGGCGCAGCCGTTCGTGGGCCGCAAACAGGGCGCTGCGATTGGCCTCGCCCACGGCGGAGTGCACAAAGGGCGAGGTGAGCCAGCCCATGGTCAGCATCAGTTGCCAGTCCGGCGGCAGCTGGACAATGGCCTGCACGAGTTCCGGCGGCAACTGGTCCAGCGAATAGAACAGCGACAGGAAGAAAGCCTGCTGTCCGGTCATGGACAGCGAACCGTCGGCATTCTTCTTGGCGTGGAAGCGCATCAGGTGCGCCGGGCCGTCGAAGCCACTGAGATCGAAGATGGCTTCCAGGGTGGCCTTGCGGCCGCACAGGGCGGCGAACTGGGATTCGGTCAGCCGGAAGGCGGGCGCATTGACCAGGCAGGTGATGGCCGCGGCGATGCGTGTATAGAAAGCACGCAGGCCTGCAGGCGAAGGGCGAGGGGAGAGCACGCCGCTGCCACCCCGGATGCCGCCGAGGAAATCCACCAACCGCACAAACAGCTCTGCGCCTTCGGACCACTGCTGGGTGTAGGCAGCCCGCTCTAGGTGAGCGAGTAGTGTCAGGCCGTCGATGTGGGCTTGGGGCTGGTCCGAATCGGGCTGCGAAGACATGTGATGAGGGCGATGAGTACAGACAATCTGCGATCGGGTGATCGAGTCGAAGGTGCGGAGTTTGCCAGAGGCGCCGCCCTACTTTGGCCCGGAGACCGGCCAAGGAGACATGGATGTGGACGTGGGGATGGGGGCCCTAGTGACAGGATGCGAGACTTTAGGGAAACTCCGGGGCCTCGCAGCACAGGGCCGATGGCGGCTGGCTTCGCGTTGTTTTTGAGCGTCAGCGTCGATGGAAAGAGCAGGTGAGTCTTGCTCTGGTCTCAAGATTGACGCAGAGCGTCTGCTATGCTGCTCGCAACCTATCGAGTCTTGTCGCAATGACGACCAGCGCGGACAAGGTGGGGGACGCGATCGCCAGCATCGCAGTGGGAGTTTGAGGTTTGGCAACTGCCCCGGGCTTTCACTTCGTTGACGCACCCTTGTGTTTCGGCATAATGGCGCGGCGCTGATCTGCGCTAGTTCGCGAATCTAAGTTCGTGTTGCAATATTCTTCGGAGAAATCATCAATATGAAAAGCTTCACCATCAAGGCGCTGGCTGTTGCTGCTGCTTCGGTGTGCGGGTCGGCTGCATTCGCAGGTACGGCTACCGTGCCCGCTGGCGTGACCACTTACGCCGTTGAGGCCCTGACCAGCACCACCGCTGTCACCCTGCCCGCACTGTCGTACAAGATGGGCGTCGCTCGTACCAGCGCTCAAGACTTCACTGTGGTGATCAAGCCTGTCGGCGGCAGCACCTTTGATGGTACCGTCTGCAACAGCGCCAAGCCCGCTACCGTGGCTGCCGCTGCCGTGAACGACATCACCGTCAGCCTGAAGCGTGCCTCGTCTACCGAGTGCGCCTACGAGGTGGACATCACCAACGCCGCTGGTTCGGACACCAACCTGGTCATGAACTTCACCGGCCTGAAGCTGACGGCTCACAGCCTGGCTTCTGGCGGCACCGAGAAGGTGACCGTGGGTCTGTGGGACCTGGGCGAAACCGCTCGCATCGACAACAGCGCTGACCTGACCGTCACCGTTGCCAACGCTGGCCAAGCCGTGACCATCCTGTCGGGCACCGACACCGGCACCACCGCCAACGTTGATGACACCAACGGCCCGCTGTTCGGCTTCGTTGCTCAGAACAACGACAGCGCCACCACCGCGGCGGCTGCCTTCGTGGTGTCGAACAACCCGAACGGCTACAAGATCGCTGACGGCGTGACCGCCTACGATCTGGCTAACGTCAACCACGCCACCAAGGTGTCGGTGACCATGACGGGCGACTTCGACGGCGCTACCCTGACCAACGGTGCTGTGACCGGCGTGTCCGTGGCTCCGATGAACGGCGCTGCTGCCGTGACCGTGACCGGCACGACCTCTGCCAAGTTCGACCTGCTGCCTGCCAACTTCAACGCTTCCACGGTTAACCAAGTCGTGAACGTGAGCTTCGTGGCCTCTGGCGCCAAGTCGCTGGGCACCGCTCGTTTCTTCGGCGTCTCCGCCGTGGTGGACAGCGTGGTCGGCGCTGACGAAACCGTCGCCAACAGCAACTTCTGGACCTGGGATGCCAACGCAATCGAACTGCGTTCGGCCTTCTTCAACAACGCTGACGACTTCGTCCGCTTCTTCTTCCAGAACGTTGGCTCGGCTGCTGGTTACTCGGCAACCTGCCAAGCTGAAGCTGGCCAAACCGTGACCTACGGTACCGCCAAGACCGGCACCCTGATCAACGGCATGACCATGGTTCTGGCCAAGGACATCTGCTCGTTCTCCGGCGGCAAGCGCGGCGCGATCACCTTCGTGATCAACGCCCCCGCCAAGAACGTCAAGGGCGTGTTCCAGCAAGCCGTCAACGGCCTGTCTGCTGGCTACATCCCCCTGGAGCGTCCGTACGCTGGCAAGACCTACTAATCACAGGTCTTCAGACTCAGGTCTGGCAAAAGGGCACCTTCGGGTGCCCTTTTTTTTGCCCCGCCCTTTGATAGGGCAGGGGCGGCGTGGCTGGCCTAAGCGCCGCCTCAGGTGGTGGCTTGTAGGGGGGTGTCATAATGCGCGCGTCCTGAATCCCTGAGCCCGCCATGCCACGCCTTGCCGCCTTCTCCTGCCGTCCCCCCGCCCAACGCGGTTTCACCTTGCTTGAGATGCTGGTGGTGCTGGTGATCGTGGGCATGCTCATGGGTCTGGTGGGGCCGCGTGTCTACAAGATGCTGGACCGCGGCAGCTCGACGACGGCCAATGCCCAGATCCGGCTCCTGAGGGGGCAGGTGGAGAACCTGCGCATGGACATCGGACGCTATCCCACGGCCGAAGAGGGGCTGGCGGTGCTGCTGAAGGCGCCTGCCGACCCGGCGACCGCGGCCCGCTGGCGGGGGCCGTACCTGGACGACACGGCCGTGCCCCTGGATCCCTGGGGAACGCCTTATCAGTACAGCGTGCCGGGCCGCGATGGCCATCCTTACGCGCTTTATTCCTTTGGCGCTGACCGCAAGGCAGGGGGCAGTGGGGATGATGCAGACCTGGGTCTGCTGCCACCCCAATAACCGCCGAGGTCATGAGCCGCTCGGGGCGAGGCTTCACCCTTCTTGAGGTGCTGGTGGTTCTGGCCCTCCTGGGTCTGGCCGCTGGCGTGGCGGCGCCACGGGTCCTGCAGGCCTTGGCGTCGGCGCAGGAGCGGGGCTGGCGCAATGACATGAAGGCTCGCATCGAGGCCCTCCCTGCGCGGGCTTTCCTGTCCGGCGAAGCGCTCAGCCTCAGTGCGCCGCAGCTCTTGCGCGAGCAGCCGCCGCCACGTGAGGGCATTGAGTTGTCTTTGAAGGAGCCCTTGCGCTACACGCCGCTGGGTCTCGCCGCCGGCGGGGAGCTGATGCTGTCCTTCGACGCGCGCCCACCGGAGCGCTGGCGGGTCGAGCCAATGACCGGGCGGGTGACCGTGCTCCCATGAATCGCTCCACCACTCCCACCATCGCGGCCCAGCGCGGGTTCAGTCTGTTGGAGGCCATTGTGGCCCTGACGATTCTGGGCTCCAGCGCGGTGGCCCTCATGGCCTGGCTGCAGCAGAGTCGTGACACGCTGTTGCGCGTCGAGCGGGTACGGGCGGAGGCCCAACTGCAGCTGGACGCGCAGGCCTGGCTGGCGACCTTGAATCCCTCGCTGAACCGCGAGGGTGACGCCGACCTGGGCGGCCTGCAGGTGCGCTGGACCAGCGAACTGATCGGCGCGGAGCACGATGAAAACGACTTTGGCGGCGTGCTTCAGCCAGTCTGGCGTATCGGGCTGTACCGTGTGCAGGCCCAGGCACGTCGCGGCGACGTGAATGCCCAATGGACGCAGACACTGGCCGGCTGGCGCATGCGCGAAGGTGCGAGCCTGCCCGCGAGGTCGCCATGAGCAGGCGCCGAGCGCTCAGGGGTCTCACCCTGCTCGAGCTGATGGTGACGCTGCTGATCGTCTCCATGGCCGTGGGCCTGCTGGGGCAGCTGATGCACCAGATGGCACAGGTGGAGCGCCGGCTGGAGGAGGAGGGGATGGTGGCCTCCGTGCAGTGGGCGCCCCGGGCGGCCCTGCGCGGCCTGGTGGAGGCGACCCTGCCGGAGTATGTGGAGCGCCCGAACCTCTTCACCGGGGATGCCCGCCAGGTTCGTTTCTCCAGTGCCGAGGCCATGAGCCTGCCTGGCAGTGCCCATGGCCGCGTGCAACTGCGCTTTGAGGGATCGAGCCAGTCCTCCGGTGAGCAGCGCCTGGTCCTGCAGCTGGAGGACCCCTCCCTGGACGAAGCGCAGGCGGCCCGTCCTGCCGTGCTGCTGGCTTGGCACGGAGAGCCGGGCCGTATCGACTACCTGGACGAGCAGGGCCGCTGGCAGTCGCAGTGGCCTTATGACCGCGAGGTCCTGCGCCGTCCGCCGCGCATCTTGCGCTTGCATCTGCCGGCCTCGCAGGGGGGGGATCTCTTGTTGGGCATCGCGGCAACGCAGGGGCCTCGGCCTAGCCTGGCCTACTGGATGCTCCAATGAAGAATCGTCGAACTCAACAAGGCTATGTGCTGCTGCTGGTGATGGGCACGCTGGCCGTGGCGTCCTTCGTCGCCCTGCGTTTCGCCGAGCGCATGGACCTGCGCCGCCAGGAAGCCCTGGGCCTGCGCCAGTACGTGCAGGCGCGCACCCTGGCACTGGATGCGCAGGCAATGGCCCTGTACTGGATGGGAACACGCGGCCTCATGCCCATGGGGCACGGCCGTCCCGGCGAAGGGGTGCTGCGGGAAGATGGCAGCTGGCACGCCATGCCGGGCGGCGCCTTCCTCAATGTGCAGGACCATCGCGGTCTGCTTTCGGTGAATGCCTTGGACCGTCCGGCCGTCGGGCGGCTTCTGCGTGATGCGGGGATGAGCCCGCAACTGTCGGACGCCGCCCTGGATGTCCTCGAAGACTATGTGGACGTGGACAACCTCAAGCGGCTCAACGGCGCAGAGGCGGAGGACTATCGCCGCCTGGGCCTGCCGCCGCCGCGCAATGACTGGCTGATGAGCGTGGAGGAGTTGGGCAAGCTGCCTCACTGGGGCAGTGAGCCCGCCCGGCTGAAGGTGCTGCGCGAGCTGCTGCATACGGACGTCGATCGCCAGTTCAATCCGAACACCGCGCCGGTGGCGGTGCTGCGGGCCCGTTTCCCTCAGGCGGACGAGGCGCAGCTGGCGCGCCTGGAGGTGCTCCGACGCCAGGACGGCCTGCCCAACGGTCGCATGGCCACCGCCGCCATCGGGCTGCCCATGGACCAGGACGACTACATTTATGCGCCGGGATTCAGCTCCCGCATCCGCGCCTGGGCCCCCGGCTTGCCCAGGGCCCTTGAGTACAATGTCCGGCTTGTTCCGGCCGGGGCCGCGCCCTGGATCATTCTTGATCAGCAGACCGCCCCAGCCCCCCAAAGCCCTGATGAGCTCCGTGCCGTCCCGAACTTTCCTCTCTCGCTGGCGCAGCGCCCCTGAGGGGAATAATGCCCCTGCCGTACTGGCGCTGGGCGGCCTTCGCGGCTTGCCTCAGCGCCGTGTCGGGCGCATCCCCATTGTCATTGCGCGCAGTCGCTGCCGCTTGCGCTGGTTCAGGCTGTCGACCCTGCCCGCCCATGAGCGCCTTGCAGCCTTGCGCATGCAGGCCCTGGCCTGGCAACCCTTCGAGGACAAGGGCTGTGCCCTGGCCTTGCTCGGGGATCAGGGACTGGCGGTGTGCTGGGACCGCCGGGCTGCCCGTGAGGCACTGGAGGCGGCGGGCATCGAGGAGGGGCGTGTCCTGTGGCAGCCGGAACCGCTGTTCGTCACGCCCATGGATGAGGGCGTGCGCCTGGTCCAAGGCCTGGACGGGGTGGAGGCCCAGTGCTGGGAGTCGGGGCAACTGCGCAGCAGCCAGTGGTGGGCGAAGGCTCCCGACGCACAATCCTGGTCCCACTTCCTGCATGCCAGCGCCCAGTCTGCCCAGGACATGCCGGCGCTGGAAGCAGCCGCGGTCCGTGCCCGCTCCTGGATCCCGGTGATCGACCCCCAAGGCAATGCCGGGCAGAGGGACACCGAACGCCGCCTGGTGCTCGTCTGTGGCATGGCGCTGGCCCTGTGCTTTGGCCTGGCCGGACGGCAATGGATCGACCTGCACCTGGCAGAGCGGAAGCTGGACGAGCGCTTTGCCGGCCTCAGCCAGCGGGCCGACCAGCAAGCGCAGTCGAGGAGGCAGGCGCTGGACACCGCTCAGCAACTGCGGACCTACGAGCGCTGGCTGTCCAGCCCCCTGCCCATCGACGTGATGGAACACCTGAGAGACTCCCTGGCGGGCACGGGTGCCATCGTCAAGATGGTCGACCTGCATGACCAGCGTTTGCGGGTCGGGCTGCAGGCAGGCCCCACTGTGCAGCGCGCGGCCCTGATCCGTGCCCTGGGTGCCGGGGCCTGGTTCCGGGACGTGACCGAGGCGCGTGCCGAGGACGCCGTGGGTCTGGTGGTCCTGGACATCCGCCTGGACGGACTGCGCGCGCCGGTGGCCGCGAGTCTGGCCGATGCCGCGGCTGCGGCCGCCGCACCCGCACCCCTGCTTGGCGCCACGGGTGCGGCAGTGCCGCCCCCGGCCACGCCTTCGCCTTCCCCGGTGCAGCTCAACCCGCTGCCGGGCGGCGCGCAGTCTGTCGCCGCCCGGCCAGCCGCACTCCCCGCCAGCACGGCCGCCAGGCCGCCAGCCAAGCAGGCGCCGGGCACGCCGGCAGACTTCCCGCCCAGTTCCGTCTTCGACGCCATCCCGACTTCGAAATGAGTGCCTTCTCAACGACCCTACAGACGCAGTGGGCCCAGGCGCGCGCCGAGTGGGAGGCATCAGCCCGTCTGCGCGTCGGCCTGTGGGCCGTGCTGGGCATTGGCCTGCTCTGGTTGCTCCTGCTCCTGCTCGATGCCTGTGACGCGGGCGTGCAGCGCCTCCAGACTCGCGAGGCCGAACTGCAGCGCCTCACCAGTGCGGCCAAGGGCGACCTGTGGGGCCAGCGGCTGGCGCAGGGGCAAGACCATCTGGCCGCGGTCCAGGGCATGGTCTGGTCCGAGCCGGAGCTGGGCCTGAGTGAGGCGGCCTTCCAGGATTGGCTCCGCGAGGTGAGTTCCCGTCTCGGCCTGAAGGCCAGGGAGCTGCAGGTCTCCCGGATTGAGGCCGGCAAGCTGGACCAGAAGGATCCCTTGCCCACCGATACGACCTTGCTGCGTGCGCGCATGGTGGTCGATCTCCAGCGCGGCCCGCTGTTCAGCTTCCTGGCCGAGGTGGCGCGCAATGAGCGCAGCATCGTGGTCGAGCGCCTGGTGATGCGGGCCCAGTCCCAGCCCGCGACCGCAGAAATTGAACTGCGCGCCTTGGCGCGACGCCCGGGAGCCACGCCTTGAAGCTGCGAAACATGACCCCGGTCCTCCTGGTGTTGGGAGCAGGCGCTCTGGGTGCCTTGCTGTCGCCGGCCTACCGTCCTGAGCAAGGCCTGGTCGGCGGGCGCCGGGATGTCTGGGAGCTGCCCGACTTGCCACGCCATCCGGATGCCGTCGGGAAGGCGCTGGCCTTGAGCAGTGCCCCTATTTTTGACCCGGAAAAGCCCCTGACGACCCCGCCGCCTGCAGAGGATCCCGGCTGGCGCATCGCTGCCTTCTTCAAGCGTGGCAAGGCCAGCAGCGTGCTGATCCAGTTCAATGCAGCGGGCAAGGCGCCGGTGCAGCTGAAGGCGGGCGACAAGCTGCCCAATGGCGAGCGCATCGTGGCCATCGAGGACAGCGAGGTGCTGGTCCGCAAGGGCCGGCAGACAACGAGATATGGAGTGGAACGCCGTGAATGAACGCCTGATGACCCGGCCTGCCGGCATGAGTACCGCTGCCGGCATGGTGGCGGCAGCGTTGCTTGGGGCCTGCGCTCCGATCGCCCCCCGGGTTCCGAGCCCCATGGCCGCCGACACCTCGGTGAAGTCGCAGACCGCGCAGATGCTGGCGGACACGCGCTCGAGCAGCCTGAGCGTCAGTGATGCGCCGCGCCCCCCTGCTACTGCCGCCAGCGTGCCCCTGGGCCCGGTGGTGGAGACGCCGCGCCTGAACGACCCCGTGCTGGCGGCGGCCAACATCCAGCAACTGCCGCTGCCGTCCTTTGTCCAGCTGATCTACTCGGAGGTCTTGAAGAAGTCGGTGACCGTCCATCCGTCGGTGCTGCAGCGCCAGGACCTGGTGACCTTCCGCACCGGCGAAGGTCAGACGGCTTCGCAGATCGAGCAGGCGGTCCGTGTGCTGCTCAAGAACTACGGCCTGTCCGTGGTGGACATCGGCGGTCTCGTGCGCGTGCTGCCGGACAACGCTTCGCTGGGCGACCTGCCGGTGATCCAGTACGGCGGCGCGACGCCTGACGTGCCGCAACCGCTGCGCCCCGTCTTTCACCTGGTGACCCTGCAGGCCGTGCGCCAGGTGGATGTCGTCAGCTGGCTGCGCACCATGTTCGGCGATCGCGTCTCCGTCTCCGATGACGCTGGCCGCAATGCCGTGCTGCTCAAGGGCAATCCAGACAATGTGAAAGCCGCGCTCGAGGCCATCTCTGCGCTTGACCAGCCCGCCATGAAGGGGCGGTCCAGCCTGGCCCTGAACCCTGCCTACTGGTCGGCCGAGGAACTGGCACGGCGGCTTTCGGAAGTGCTGAGTGCCGAAGGCTATGCCGTGCATCCCGTCGGCACGGCGGTCACGCCGGGCGCGGCCCGCTATCCCATCATCCTGCTGCCCATCTCGGCGCTGAATGTGGTCTATGTGTTCGGCAACTCCGACGCGGTGGCCTCGCATGTGGCCGAATGGGCGCGGACACTGGACCGTCCGAACGAGCGCGGCATCGGCAAGTCCTTCTTCACCTATGCCGTGAAGCACAAGGATGCCGAACTGCTGGCGCAGACGCTGGACCGCATCCTCTCCGGGAGTGCCCGCAGCACATCGACGGGCTCTTCCGCCCAGGGCGGCAATGGCAGCACCGGCAGCGCCCCCGGGGCTTCGGCGGAATCCAACCGGCTGAGTTCGGTGGTCGTGGACAAGTCCACCAACGTCCTGATCTTCCAGGCGCGTCCGGAGGAATATGGACAGATCTCCACGCTGCTGCAGACCCTGGACCGGCCCACCAAGGCCGCGCTGATCGAGGTCACGGTGGCGGAGCTGTCGACGGACGATTCCAAGGACCTGGGCTTTGACTGGTTGTCCGACACCATCAGCCTCGGCGGCGGCGGCAAGGCCGTGATCAGCAACAACGCCTCGAGCCTGGCGCCCGGTGCGGGCCTGGCGGGCAGCGGCAATCTGCGCATCTTCAATGGTGCCGGGGCGATGCGTCTGGCCGTGACGGCCATGGCCTCCACCAACCGGGCCACCATCCTTTCCAGCCCGCGACTGATGGCACGCAATGGCGAGACGGCCACCATCCAGGTCGGGCAGGAGGTGCCCATCATCACTTCGCAGCAGTCCACGGCCGTCGGGGGCACCGCGCAGCCGGGCCTGCTGCAGACGGTGCAGTACCGCAGCACGGGGGTGATCCTCAAGATCAAGCCCGTCATCCATTCCGGTGACCAGGTCGATCTGGACGTGACACAGGAGGTCAGCGAGTCGGCCAAGACGGACAACGGCGTCACCACGACCCCCACCTTCAAGACGCGCAAGATCGACACCAAGCTCACCCTGCGCAATGGCGCCACGGTCCTGCTGGGCGGCCTGATCTCGGAGAATGGCTCGCAGACCTCCAGCGGCATCCCTTTCCTCAAGGACGTGCCGGTGCTGGGCAGCCTGTTCGGCAAGCAGTCCCGCGGCGGTGACCGCCGTGAGCTGATCGTGCTGATCACGCCTTACATCGCCAATGACGCGCACGACGCCGAAGTCATCACCGATGCCTTCCGCAAGTCGCTGGGCAGCTGGGCCAATCAGACCAAGCCGCTGGCGCCGCTGCCCCCTGGCGAGGAGAGCACGCCCCGCCCGCCGGCAGCCGCCTCGGCACCGGCCAGCGGTGCCGGCGCCGGACGTTGACCATGGCGCAAGACCTGACCCCACCGCAAGCGCAGATGCGCCTGGGCGAGCTGCTGCTGCGTGGCGAGGCCCTGCGGGAGCCTGAGCTGCAGGCGGCCCTGGCCTACCAGGCCTCGCATGGCGGCCGCCTGGGCGCCGTGCTGCTGCGCATGGGGGCGCTCACCACCGACAGCCTCATGCCTGTGCTGTCTGCCCAGCTCGGGCTGCCCTGGGTGCGCGGCGCGCAGTTGGTCGAGTCCGAACTGCGCGCTGGCATGGCTGAGCTCGGTAGCCAGGGCAGCCGCCTGCTGGCAGCCGGCCTGCTCGCCTGGCGGGATGCCGAAGGCGGCTGGCAGTTGGCCAGCGCCGATCCCCTGCGGGCCGACCTGCTGGAGGAGGTGGCGCAGATGCCGGCCCTCGAGACGGCCCGCTGGCAGTTGATGGCCGATGGCGAGTTCGAGCAGTGGGCCCAGCGTCTGCGCATGAATGCGCTGAGCCTCCATGCGCAGGACGAGCGCACCTTGCGCGAGCTCGCCGAGGACGCCCCTGTCATCGCCTTTGTCAACAACCTCGTGGCGCAGGCTGTGGAGGCGCGGGCGTCGGACATCCACCTCGAGCCCGGTGAGCGCGAGTTCGAGGTCCGGCTGCGCATTGACGGCGTCCTGCATCGCCGCCAGCAGGTGGACATGGGGCGCTATCCGGCCGTGGTGTCGCGCATCAAGCTGGTCGGCGGCCTGGACATTGCCGAGCGTCGGCTTCCGCAGGATGGCCGCATCTCCACCCGGGCGGCCGGTGTGGAGATCGATATCCGCGTCTCCACCATACCGGCGGTCCACGGCGAGTCCGTGGTGATGCGTCTGCTGCCCAAGCAGGTGGCGGACCTCTCTCTCGAACGCCTGGGCCTGCGCCCGACGCAGCTGCAGCTGTTCCGCCGCTGGCTCAACATCCCCAACGGCCTGGTGCTGGTCACGGGTCCGACGGGCTCAGGCAAGAGCACCACCCTCTATTCGGCACTGGCTGCGACCAATGACTTCACCCGCAAGATCGTGACGGTGGAGGATCCGGTGGAGTTCCGCCTGCCCCATGTGATCCAGGTGCAGGCGCAGCCCGAGATCGGCTACACCTTTGCCCGGGCCCTGCGTGCCTTCCTGCGCCATGATCCGGACGTCATCATGGTGGGCGAGATCCGTGATCGCGAGACCGCGGAAATCGCCATCCAGTCCGCATTGACGGGTCACCTGGTGCTCGCCACGCTGCACACGAATGACGCGCCCTCCGCCATCACGCGGCTGATCGACATGGGCGTGGAACCCTTTCTGGTCGGGGCTGCCCTGCGGGCCGTGATGGCTCAGCGCCTGGTGCGTCGCCTGTGCGCCCAGTGTGCGGTCGACGGCGAGCGGCCGGCCCTGCTCAGTGACGCTGACTGGGCCCACGCGCATGCCGACGCCCTTGCCGACGCTGCCGCGCTGGCCAGTGCCGGCGCGGGCCCCATGGCGGTGGAGGCCCGTTGGCGCCAGCCTGTGGGTTGCCCGGCCTGTGGCCATACCGGCTTCTCGGGCCGGATCGGCCTGTACGAGATGATGGATGTGGGGCCGGCAATGCAGCACGGCATCGCACAAGGTCTGGGCATGGGCGAGTTGGAGCGCATGGCCAATGAGGCTGGGCGCCGCAGCCTGGCCCAGGAAGGCGCACTGAAGGTCATGCAGGGTCTCAGCACCATGGACGAGGTCTACCGGTCCACCGGCGCAGGAGTGCCTGCCTGATGCAGTTCGATTACCGGGCCCGCGATGCCGACGGGCGCGAGACCCGTGGCCGCCTGGACGCGCCAGACGAGGCGGCGGCCGTGCGGGCGCTCGCGGAGCAGGGGCTCACGGTCGTCCAGTTGCAGGAGCGCCAGGAGACTCCCGTGGCGGCCCGGCGTCGCGGCTCCATCAGCCGGGCCGATCAGGTCATGTTGCTGCAGGAGCTGGCGACACTGCTCAAGGCTGGGGTCTCGCTCGGAGACACGCTGCCCAGCCTGACGCAAGCCTATGCCAGCCATCCGCTGGGGCCTGCGCTGGCCGAGATGCATGCCCATGTGCGCGGGGGCGGGCGCCTGTCCACGGCGCTGGAGATGCCGGCGCTGAAGCTGCCGGGATATGTGCATGCCTTGACGCAGGCGGGCGAGGCCAGCGGCCAGCTGGCGCGTGCTCTGTCGGATGCGGCAGCCCAGATGGAGCTGGACCGGAAGTCCAGCGAGGCGCTGCGCAGCGCCCTGGTCTATCCAAGTCTTCTTGTCACCGTGGGGATCGCCGCGGTGTTCTACATCTTCGTTTTCGTGGTTCCCAAGTTTGCGCCGATGCTGCGCAATGCGCGCGCAGAGGTGCCAGAGATCTCGCGCCTGATGATTGAGTCAGGGGTCTACGTCAAGACGCATCTGGAGGCCGTGCTGATCGCGGGTGCTGCGGGGCTCGCCCTGCTGGCTGCTCTCCTGGCCCAGCCGCGGGTGCGGCACTGGCTGTTCCAGCAGCTCTCTCGCCTGCCGGGGGTGGGGCCCTGGCTGCACCAGATGGAGATCGGGCGCTGGGCCACGGTGCTGGGCACGCTGCTGGACAACCGGGTGGCCATCGTGCCGGCCATGACCCTGGCCTTGGGTGCCTTGCGCATCGACGCCATGCGCGCCGGGCTGGAACGCACGGCGCGCGCGCTCCAGCAGGGGGATGCCCTGGCGGATGCCCTGTCGACGCAAACATGGTTTCCGGCGACCCGCATCAACCTGATCCGCGTCGGTGAGCGCTCGGGCGAACTGCCGCGCATGCTCCTGGCCCTGGGTGAATCGCAGACTGACAGCGCCCGCACCACGCAGACCCGGCTGCTGGGCTTGATCGAGCCGGCCGCCATCCTGGTGATCGGCGGGGTGATCGGCTTCATCATGACCGCGGTGATGCTGACGGTCACCAGCCTGAACTCGTCCATCTGAGCCAGGCAGCGGCGCTGCGGGCGCCGGCTGTGCGTCCTTCAGTCCTGGGTCACGTCCGGGGGCATCGGACCCCGCGCCTGCTGCCGCGCAGACTGAACGCGCCAGGCCTCCTCCTGTGCCGCTTGCAGCGCCAGGACGGCGTCATGGGCCACGGCGGGCACGGCGGCGTGGTACTGCTCCACCCGGCCGGTGCCGGTGCGAAGCAAGGCCTGCCTGAACTGGGTCTCATCAACAGCCAGCCCGGGCTCCAGCATCTGCAACTGCCGCAACACGGCCTGCCGGGGCTGGGCCAGCAGCTCTGCATGGGTGCAGAGGCTCCAGTCCTGATCGGGCTGCTGCAACAGCCAGCGCAACTGGTCGGCACAGGCATGGATGGCCTTGGCCAGGAAGGCGTCCAGAACGTCGTCGCTGACGGGGTCGGTGCCGGGAAGATGGTGGGCGTCAAACATCTGGCGCCACATCTTGCGGTTGGAATGGAAGACGGCGGCCGCGTCCCGCATCATCCAGACTACTTTGGCCTGCGGCCAGCGCCGCCGCAGGGCCTGCAGTCTGAAGGTGTGGTTGGGGGACTTGAGCAGCATAGGACGTCCGGTCGCGGACAGGCTCAGTCGGCACAGGGCAAGAAAGTCTGCCAGGCTGTCCAGCCAGTCGTTGCTGGCCAGCCAGTGCCGGGCCTCCAGGGTGTCGGTCAGCTCGGGCAGCCGCGCGGGTGCCAGGAAGGCCCGGTAGGCCGAGTCCACGCCCATGGAGAGCAGGGCGAACTCGTCCTCCTGCGGGGATCGTGGACCCACTTCCAGTCCATCCATGGGGCGGGCGATGGGGCTGCTCGGCGGCGGTGCGCCCAGCAAGGCAAAGCTGCAGGCACTCATGCACTGCCAGGTCTCGGGCGTGGGCAGTCCGGTGGCGGCAGCCAGCAGCTCGTGCATCACGGTCGTGCCGCTGCGCCAGCAGCCCAGGATGAGCCATGGCGCAGGTTCGGCCACCCGCGTTGCAGGCAGGCGCGCGCGGCTGAGCTTGAGATTCAGGCTGTTCCAGTGGCTGCTCCAGCGCAGGCGGGCGCGGGTGCGCAGCGGCATGGCCTGCCATTGCGCTGCGGGCTGCTGCAGCCACTTGAGGAGGTTCTGACTGAGGGGCAGCATGGGGAGGCTCTCAGCGCGGGAACAGGCGCTGACGGCGGGCTTCCGCTTCACGGAGACGTTCGTCCAGCACTTGCCCCAGGCGCGCGGTGTCCTGAGGGCGTGCGGCCGACAGGTCGTGAAGTTCGTCGGGGTCGCTGCCGAGTTCAAACAGCTGCGTGCTCCCCTTGCCCTTGTCCAGCACCAGTTTCAGCAGGCCGTCCACAACCACGTAACGACCGCGCTGCAGGGGCGCGAAACGGCTCTGGCGCTCCATCGCCATGGCAAACACAGGCTGGGGTGGGAAAGGTTCGCCGAACAGGGCCGGGCGCAGGCTGCGGCCGTCCTGGTAGGGCAGAGGCGGCGCCCCGCCCAGGTCGGCAATGGTCGGGGCGACGTCAGCGAGGCTGACGGGCTGGTCCACCACGCGGGCCTGGCGCTGTCTGGGCAGCTTGATGAGCAAGGGCACGCGCAGGACATCGTCCGTCAGGATGTCGCCCGCATGGCCCATGTAGCCGTGTGCAAAGGACTCGCCGTGGTCCGAGGTCACGATCACCAGGGCGTCATCCAGCCGCCCGGCCTGCTCCAGCTGGGTGAGGAACTGGCCCAGTGCTTCGTCGGCGCCCATGATGCCTTCGCGATACCGGAGCCGATGCTTGTTGACGAGGCCCTGTTGCGCCTCGGTGAATGCCGTCATGCCCAGTTGCTGGGACCATTTGCCCAGCTCGTCGCCGGGCAGCAGCCGGCCTTTGGTGGACGCTGGTGGCAGGAAGGGATCATGGGGCGGCAGCGTGTGCACCCAGGCAAAGCTGGAGCCGCGCTCGCCGATGGCAGCCAGTGCCGGCTCATAGGTGAGCTGAGGCGGGTAGGGGTGGGTGGCCCCGTGCAGGTAGACATCCAGGGTGTCCAGGAAGGGCACCAGGCTGGACAGCCAGAAGGGCAGGGTGGTGTCGGGGAAGCGCGTCAGCAGGACGCGCGGCTGGCTGCCCAGGGCGGTGCTGCCCAGGATGCGCTGGTCGTCGTAGCCCGGGTCCGTGCCGTGGTGGCGAGGACTGGCCAGGATGTTGGCGCTGAAGGACAGCGTCCGGTAGCCGGCCTGACGCAATGCCGGCGCCAGCGAGCCCTGCTGCAGCGGTGTCGCCGCCTTGGCCACGATCTGCACACCCCAGTGATGCCAGGGCAAGGCCCCCGTTTCCAGGGTGATGGTGCTGGGTGTGGTGAAGTTGGCGCTGCTGTAGGCACGGCTGAAGCAGGTGGCCTGCGCGGCGAACTTCCTGAGATGCGGCATCAGCGTGTCACCGCTTGCGCAGACCTGGGCATCCCGCTCGGCCAGCGTGTCTATCGTGATCAGGAAGATGTCCTTGACCGCCGTGGGCGTCGACGCGGGGCGCACAGGGCTGGCAGGCTGCAGCAGGCGCGGCGGGTGCCAGGCCGTCGCGCCCGCGGCCGTCACCAGCAGGATCAGAGCCAGGGAGCGAATGGACTGCAGCATGTTCAGCAGCGGCCCTGCGATGCGGTGCGCCATGCCCTTCCACATGCCCCAGCCCAGCACCAGCAGCAACAGCAGGGTGACGGTGATGCGGGCATGCGGGGTGAGGCTGACATCGGCACCGGCGGTCAGCTTGAACCAGGCCCAGCTGCTGCCACCGAGCTGCCACAGGCAGACCCATGCGCAGGGGATCAGTACCAGGGCCCAGGCGGCCGGATCGGCCCATCGCCGTCCGGCCGGGACGAGCGCCAGCAGCCCCCGCAGCGTCAGGCCCAGCACGGCGAGCAGCAGGCACTGCAGGCCGATGAGCACGGCAGCCAGCGCCAGGTCCGAACCGAGTTCAGACGCAGTCCTGAAGGCGATGAAGGCGTCGAGCTGGCGCAGCAAGGCAAAGGGCAGCCATAACAGCAGCAACGCGCTCAGCGCATGGCTGAAGAGCTGCCACAGCGAGGCCCGGGGCCATGCGATGCCGCGGTCGGTGTGAGGGCCGCGCCTCATTGAGAATCTTGCGGACCCTTGCGTCGCAGCAGGCGCCTGACCGTGTCGACCAGCCAGCGGCGCGCCACCATCCAGACGCCGACGATGGCCGCAATGACGGGCGCGAGCAACTGGAACAGCAGGCCGCCCGCATTGGGATCGATGTAGGCAAAGGCGCCGGAACTCGCAAAAAGGCAGACCAGCCCGACGAGCAATGGTCGGCAAATGGAAGGCAGCACCTTGGACATGGGCAGGCGGGTCAGATGAAAGTGCTGCATTTTAGCTGTGCACTATAGAATCCGCCGCCGATCAGGTGCGCGTTCATGGGCGCTGCGCCCCGGCGCCTTTGTCACCCAGTGTTTCCCGTACTTTGAAGCTCGCACGCGATACGCTGCTCAACCTCGTCGGTCTCGGCACTCCCCTGCTGCTGGCCCTGGTCCTCATGCCCCAGCTGGTGCTGGGCCTGGGCGCCGAGCGATTCGGTCTGCTGACCCTCGTCTGGGCGGTGACCAGCTATTTCGGCTTGTTCGACCTGGGCCTGTCGCGGGCGCTGACGCAACGCCTGGCCCAGGTGCTGGCGCTGAAGCAGCAAGAGGATGTCGGTCCGCTGGTGAGCACTGCCCTGGCGATGATGGGGCTGATGGGTTTGCTCGGCGGTCTGCTGATGCTGGTGATGGCGCCCTTTGCCACGCACTGGATTCGCCAGCTCACGCTGCCCGACGAGGCAGTCTCCGCCACGGTGGTGATGGGCCTCACGCTGCCCTTCATCGTGGTCACGGCCGGACTGCGAGGCATGCTGGAAGCCTGCCATGCCTTCCGGGCCTTGAATGCCATCCGCCTGCCCATGGGGCTCTGGACCTTTGCCGGACCCTGGCTGCTGATGCGCCTGAACGGCCCGGATCTGCTGGGTCTCACGCTGGCACTGGCCGCAGGCAGGCTCGTAGGCTTCGTCGCCCACCTGGTCTGTGCCTGGCACCTGCTCCCGGACTGGCGGGGGCGCCTGCGCTGGCAATGGCGCTGGGTTCGGCCCATGCTGGTGTCCGGCGGCTGGCTGACCCTGAGCAATGTGGTGAGCCCCTTCATGGGCTATGTGGACCGCTTCGTCATCGGGGCGACGGTCTCCGCGGCGGCTGTGGCGGCCTATGCCACGCCACAGGAGCTGATCACCAAGCTGTGGATCATCCCGGGCGCCCTGACCGCGGTCCTGTTCCCGGCCTTTGCAGCGCGCGCCCATGGGCGCGCTGCTGATGCCTGGCGCATGTTCCATGAGGCTGTGGGCCTTCTGTTCTGGGTGTTGTGGCCGATCACGCTGGGTTTGGCACTGTTCGCGCATGAGCTGCTGGCACGCTGGATCGACGCCGACTTTGCCGCGCGCAGCGGGCCTGTCCTGCAGGTGTTCTGCATCGGCATCCTGGTCAACTGTCTTGCCCACGTCCCGCTGACCTGGCTGCAGGGGCGGGGTGCCTTCAGGGCGCCGGCCCTGCTGCATCTGGCCGAGCTGCCGCTGTTCCTCGTCCTGCTGTGGGGCCTGTGCTCGCGCTGGGGGCTGATGGGCGCCGCGCTGGCCTGGCTCCTGCGCATGGTGGTCGACGCCGCGGGCATGTTCTGGCTGGCCTGCCGCGACGGGGGGACGTTGCCGGTCCGTCGCGTGGGCGGGCTGGCCCTGTCCTTGCTGCCCTTTGCTGCCTGCCTGGTCGCCAGCCTGCCTGCGCGGGGGGCGCTCTGGGTGCTGGTCGCGGCTGTGTCGGCCTGGGCTGCCCGGCGAAGCTTGCAGCGCTGGCGCCAGGATGTCGCCTGAGCGCTGGGCGCTGAAGGCGCCGCCAGGCCAGTGACTACAATGCCGGCGCCAAGCTTTCTGGCCCAAGGCCGCACACTGGGTTTCATGTCTCCCCTACTCGTCAGCATCGTCACTCCCGCCTTCAATCAGGGCGAGTTCCTCGAGGCGACCATGCTCAGCGTGCTGACGCAGGACTATCCGGCGCTCGAATACATCGTCATCAACGATGGCTCCACGGACCAGTCTCTGGCCGTTGCGCAGTCGGTGGCGGCGCGCTTTCCCGGGCGGGTCCGCGTCATTGACCAGCCCAATGCCGGCCAGGCCGCCACCCTCAACAGGGGATGGCAGGAATCCCGCGGTGACATCCTCGCCTACCTGAGCTCGGACGACTGTCTGGTGCCCGATGCGGTGAGCCGCATGGTCCAAGCCCTGGAGGCCCAGCCCCAGGCCGCCGTGGCCTATTGCGATTTCTGGCTGATTGACGCCGAGGGGCGCCGGTTGCGCGAGTCGTACACCGAAGCCTTTGACCATGATCGGCTGCGTGCCTCCCTGGTCTGTCAGCCCGGCCCGGGCGCCTTCTTCCGCCGACGGGTGTTCGAGCGCCAGGGCGGCTGGCGCCCTGAGCTCAGGCAGGTGCCGGACTTCGAGTTCTGGCTGCGCGCCTCGCGGGAAGGGGGCTTCGTGCGGGTGCCGCAACTGCTGGCGGAATACCGCATCCACGAGGGATCGGCCTCGTTTCGCGCCATGCCGCCGGAGCGCGCCGAGGAAATCGTGAAGGTCGTGCAGGCCTACTGGTCCGATCAGCCGGGCACGGCCCTGGCGCGGCGGGCGCTGGCCAGGGCCCATGCCATCGCAGCCAAGAATCACGGACAGTCGGGTCGCCCGGGCGAAGCCCTGCGCGCCTTCTTCAGGGCCTTGCGTCTCCAGCCCTCCATGGCGGGTGAGCTTGGCATCTGGCGTCAGCTGCTGGTGGGCATGCTGCGCCGTCGCTGGTATCAATGGCGCGCTGCCCTGGGAGGGTCCTGAGCATGCGCGGTCGTCTGTTCTGGTGGGGACTGATGCCCGCCATGCTGCTGCTGGCCTTGGCGGCCCAGTCCAGCGCGGGTCACGGCTGGCGGCTGTGGGCTCTCACGGCTGTCAGCATGGGCCTGCTGATCCTGATGCGGACGACCCTCGTGTCCTGGTTCTACAGCTTCATGTCCGTGTTCTACGTGCTGGGCTGCTGGTTCAAGGTCATGGCCCACAGCGCCTCCGATCTGCCCTACGTCGAGCCTGCTGGCAATTTCTCTGGCTCGCTCGCCGAGTGGGGCGAGTACTACGACTTCGCCATCGTCATCGGGCTGGCCCTGCTGATCGGCCGGGTGCTCAGCCTGATGGTCTGGGACCGCCGACCGCCTCATGAGCGGCGATGGGAGTTCCGCGCCGGAGGCGTCACGGGCGGACAGTGGGCCGTGCTGATCGGCGTGGCGGCGGTCTTCTATCTCATCAACAACGTGGCAGCCTTCTTCGTCACCGGGGTCAATGCGCGGGTGACGCTGCCCTTCGCGCTGAATGCGCCGCTGGCCTTCATGGCGCTGATCGGCTTCGCCATGGTGCTGGCCACCTTTGTGGCGCGTGACGTGGCGGCCCGGCAGCAGATGACGCCTGCGGCGGCCTTTGCCATCCTGATGGTGGCCTCCATGGCCTCGGTCTCCATGGCCAGCCGAGCAGCTGTCGTGATGCAGGCCATTCCCATCCTGCTGGCCGCTCACTACCTCCAGTCGCGCTGGGGCAAGCACCAGTTCGGCAAGCTGCCGGTGCTGATGCTGGGCGGCTTTGTTTCGCTGGTGCTGGTGGCGGTGTCCATCTACCGCGTGAAGGTCTTTTCGGGCGTCAGCGGAGGCGACGGCGAAATGCTGGGTTTCTTCCTCCTCGAGAGCGGCCTGCTGGTGGTGGACCGCTGGGTGGGTGCCGAGGCCATCATGGTCGCCGTGGCCGAGCCGGTGCGCTCCATGGACCTGTTCTGGCGCTTGATGGCGGAAGACCCGGCGATGGGCGTGGACTCGATCTATCAACAGCTCTCCGGCGGCAAGTACGAACTGCTCAAGGGGCTGACATTCCTGACGCTGCCGGGCTATTTCGGCGTTGTCAGCCTGTGCGGTGAGCTCTTCTGGGTGTTCGCCCTCGTGCTGGTCATGACGCTCATGGGTCTGGCCTTCGAGGCGCTGGTGAGGCGGCTTTTATGCCACCAGATGGTCCCGGTGGCCCTGATCTGCGGTGCCGTTGCCAATGCGTTGACGCAGCTGAGCTTCCCGCGCCTGCTGGGCCCTTTTCTGCTGCAGATGCTCGTGCTGGCCTTCATCCTCGGCCTGGTGCTGCGCGGCCCCTTCGGCCTGGTGGAGCAGCGCCGCCCCGTGCCGGACTCCGTCTGAGTGCCGGCCTTCCTTCGCACGGACCCTACTTTCCCCATGACACAACAGTACCAACACATGCCCAGCCGTGAGCAACTGGTGCAAGCCATCCTGGACCGCCTGGAAGCTGACGCCGACCGCGCCCAGGCTGCCTTCCAGGCCTCGGCGGGCGAGGTGGGCGTGCGCTACGTCGCCATTGACGACCTGCTGCCGCAGGAATGGGCACGGCAGGTTTCCGAGGCCTTTCCGGCGCCGCAGTCCATGCGCCTGATGGACAGCTTCCGGGAGAGGAAGTACACGACCAAGGACTTCGACCGATTCAGTCCGCTGATGGCCGACATCACCTTCGCGGTGCAGGACCCGCGTGTTGTCGCGGTGGTCGAGCGCATCACCGGCATCCAGGATCAGCAGCCCGATGCGCAGCTCTATGCCGGTGGGCTCAGCGCCATGGTCCAGGGGCATTTCCTGGGCCCGCACATCGACAACTCCCATGAAGCAAGCCGGCAGCGCTACCGCACGTTGAACCTGCTGTACTACGTGTCGCCGGATTGGTCGCACGAGAAGGGGGGCAACCTTGAGCTGTGGGACCGCCGTGTCCGCACGCGCACGACCATCGTCAGCCGCTTCAACCGCCTGGCGCTGATGGAGACGACACCGACCTCCTGGCATTCAGTGAGCCCTGTCGTCGCCAATGAGGTGCGGCGCTGTGTCTCGAACTACTACTTTTCGCCCACATCGCCCACGGGCACCCCCTATTTCAACGTGACCTCGTTCAGCGCTTGGCCGCACCAACCCTTCAAGCGCCTGCTGGCCAGCTTGGATGGGCATCTGCGTCAGGGGCTGCGCAAGCTCGTGCCGCAGGGTCTGGGCCGCAAGGACGTGTACGAAGGAACGCGCAAGTGAAGGCTGCAGGCGGGCGCTTGCTGCTGTATGCGCCCAATGTGCACACCGGCGGCGGGCTGGTGCTGCTGAAGTCGCTGTTGGCCGCCTGGCCTGCAGACAGGCCGCTGCGCGCCTGGCTGGACGCCCGTGCACGCGAGGCGCTGGCCCTGCCTGCGTCCGCGCAGGTGAGCTGGGTGATGCCCGCGCCGGTCTCGCGCCTGAAGGCGCAATGGAGCGCCGTTCGCGAGGGCCGGCCCGAGGACCGCCTGTTGTGTTTCCACGGTCTGCCGTTGCTGTGGCCCACGGCTGCTTGCGTCGAGGTCTTTCTGCAGAATCGCAACTACCTCGGCGAAGTGGATCTCGGCAGCTACCGCTTGCGTACCCGGCTGCGCCTGCATCTCGAGCAGGGGCTGTTCAGACGCGGACGCGGACGCGTGCATCGATACTGGGTGCAGACGCCATCCATGGCGGCGGCGCTGACCCGCTGGTGGGGCGGCGGCGGGGCGGGCATGCCGCCGGTGCAGGTGTTGCCCTTTCTTCCCCCCATGCCTGCATGCACGGCGCCCGCGGCGCACGACGCTCAGGCGCCCGAGCTCGACTTCCTCTACGTCGCTGACGGCGAGGCGCACAAGAACCACCGCCGCCTCATAGAGGCCTGGTGCCTGCTGGCGGCACAGGGATGGCGCCCGTCACTGGGCCTGACTCTGGGGGCCAAGGACCAGGCCTTGCGCGATTGGGTCGACCAACAGGCGCAGGCCAATGGCCTGCGGATCCGCCAGTTGGGCGTGCTGCAGCATGAGGAACTGCTGAGTTGGTACAGGCGCTGCCGGGCGCTGGTGTTCCCGTCCTTGAGCGAGTCCTTTGGGCTGCCACTGATGGAGGCGCGCCAGGCCGGCTGCCCGGTGCTGGCCAGCGAGCTGGACTATGTACGGGATGTCTGCGTGCCGGTTCAGACCTTCGACCCGCTGTCTGCGGTGTCCATGGCCCGCGCTGTGTGTCGCTTTGACGGCCGCCTGCAGTCGCCGCTGGAACCTGCGGGTGCTGAGGCCTTCCTGGCCGCGCTGATGACGGAGCCGCAGTGAAGGTGCTGGTGCTCAGCCAGCATTTCTGGCCTGAATCCTTCCGCATCAACGAGGTCGCGCAGTCCCTGGTCGAGCAGGGTTGCGAGGTGACTGTCTTGACGGGCAAGCCCAACTACCCGGAGGGCCGGCTGTACCCTGGCTATCGCGTGGGCGGCGTGCAGACCGAGCGCCACGAGGGCTACGAGATCGTGCGTGTGCCACTGTGCCCGCGCGGGTCGGGCGGGGCGTTTCGCCTGGTGCTGAACTATCTGTCCTTCATCTTCAGCACTGCGCTGCTGGGCCCCTGGGCCCTGCGCGGGCGGCGCTTCGATCTGATCTTTGTCTACGGCACCTCGCCCATTCTTCAGGCCATAGGCGCCATCGTGCTGAAGTGGATCAAGGGCGCCGCCCTGGTCACCTGGGTCCAGGACCAGTGGCCGCAGAGCCTGGAGGTGACGGGCTTTGTCCGCAACCGCAGCGCGCTGGCTGCCGTGGCCGTGGTGGTGCGCTGGATCTACCGGCGTTGCGACCTGCTGCTGGTGCAGTCCCAGGCTTTCTTGGCGCCGGTGAGCCGCATGGCAGGCTCTACGCCAGTGGCGGTGCACCTGAACCCGGGCGACCGTGAACAGCCGCAGCCGGCGCCGCTGCCGCCGGTCCTGGCGGCTCTGCCCTGGGGTCAGGTCTTTCACATCGTCTTCGCCGGCAACCTGGGCACGGCCCAGGCCCTGGACTGCGTGCTGGACGCGGCCGAACTCGTGGGTAAGGAGGTCGGGGTGCGCTGGGTGCTCGTGGGCAGCGGGGCGCGCAGCGCCTGGCTGCGGGAGCAGGTGCACGCCCGCAGCCTGGATCAAGTGCTGCTGCCCGGGCGCTTTGACCCGGTCTGCATGCCGGCGCTTTTCGAGCGTGCCGATGCCTTGCTGGTCAGCCTGAACCGCGGCGAGGCGCTGGCCCAGACCGTTCCGAGCAAAATACAGGCCTATCTGGCGGCAGGCCGGCCCATCCTGGCCAGCCTGGATGGTGAAGGGGCCCGAGTCCTGGCCGAAGCCGGGGCCGGCCTCAGCGCACCCGCCGAGGACGCCCAGGGCCTGGCCGACGCGGTGCGGGCGCTGCTGCAGCGCAGCCCGGCCGAGCGGGCGGAGATGGGCGAGGCCGGTCGCCGCTACTACCGTGCACATTTCGATCCTGCGCAGTTGGCGCGGGATCTTGTTGGACATTTCGAGCGCGCCTGTGCGCTGCTTCGAGGAAAGTGAGAGCGATGAACTTGCAAGATACCGCCGGCCGCTGCCGGGTGCTGGTCCTGGGTGCCAGCGGCATGCTGGGCAATGCCGTGCTGCGCTGGTTTGCGCAAGATCCGGCCTATGAGGTCATCGGGTCTGTTCGAGGCAGCGCCTCGGCCCAGCGCCTGCAGGCCATGGCGCCGGCGGCGCGGCTGATGGTCGGCGTGGATGTCGAGAACCTCGATGGCCTGACGCGGCTGTTCGCCGAGACGCGGCCCCAGGTGGTGATCAACTGCGTGGGCGTGGTCAAGCAACTGGCCGAAGCCGACGACCCCCTGACGGCCATCCCGCTGAATGCCCTGCTGCCCCACCGCCTGGCGCGGTTGGCGCAGGTGGCCGGGGCGCGACTGGTCCATGTCAGCACCGACTGCGTGTTCGACGGGCGCCGCGGGCTCTACAAGGAATCCGACGTGCCCGATGCCACGGACCTCTACGGGCGCAGCAAGCTCATGGGCGAGGTGGACTACCCCAATGCCGTGACCCTGCGCACCTCCATCATTGGCCACGAGCTCAACAGCCACCATGGCCTGGTGGGCTGGTTCCTGGCCCAGTCCGGCGCCGTGCGGGGCTTCACCAAGGCGGTGTTCTCGGGCCTGCCCACCGTGGAGCTGGCCCGCGTGATCCAGGCGCATGTGCTGCCGCGTCCGGAACTGCGCGGCACCTACCACGTGTCCGCCGCGCCTATCGACAAGCACGCGCTGCTGAGCCTGGTGGCCCAGGTCTATGGCCGGGAGACGCGCATCGATCCTGACGAGCGCCTGGTCATCGACCGGTCCCTGGACTCCAGCCGCTTCCGCGAACTCACCGGCTACCAGCCGCCGGCCTGGCCGGAACTGGTGCGTCGCATGCACGACTTCGCCTGAACCGCCATCGAATCCCGAGACCCGCCATGTTCAAAGACAAAGTCCTCCTCATCACCGGTGGCACCGGCAGCTTCGGCAATGCCGTGCTGAGCCGCTTTCTCAAGTCTGATTTCGCCGAGATCCGCATCTTCAGCCGCGACGAGAAGAAGCAGGAAGACATGCGCATTGCGCTGAAGAGCGACAAGGTGAAGTTCTACATCGGCGATGTGCGCGACTACGACAGCGTGCACGACGCCCTGAACGGCGTGGACTATGTCTTTCACGCCGCTGCGCTCAAGCAGGTGCCTTCCTGCGAGTTCTATCCCATGGAGGCTGTCAAGACCAATGTGGTCGGCGCCGAGAACGTGATGCGTGCCGCCATCGCCCAGGGCGTACGCCGCGTCGTGGTGCTGTCCACCGACAAGGCGGTGTACCCCATCAATGCCATGGGCATGTCCAAGGCCATGATGGAGAAGGTGATGGTGGCCAAGAGCCGCCTGTGCGACCCCAGCAAGACTGTGCTGTCAGCCACTCGCTATGGCAATGTGATGGCCTCGCGTGGTTCGGTGATCCCGCTGTTCCTGCAGCAGCTGCAGGAGGGCCGGCCGCTGACCATCACCGATCCCAGCATGACGCGCTTCCTGATGTCGCTTGAGGAGTCCGTGGACCTGGTGCTGTATGCCTTCGAGCACGCCAGGCCTGGCGACATCTTCGTGCAGAAGGCGCCAGCTTCCACCGTCGGTGACCTGGCCGAGGCCATGCGACAGCTGCTGAAGAAGGACAACGAGATCAAGATCATCGGCACCCGCCATGGCGAGAAGCTGTACGAGTCCCTGGTTTCGCGCGAGGAGATGGCGCGCTCCGAGGACCTGGGTGGCTACTACCGCATCCCGGCCGACTCGCGCGACCTCAACTACGCCAAATACTTCGTCGAGGGAGAGACTGCCATCTCCGAGATCGACGACTACACCTCGCACAACACCCAGCGTCTGAGCGTGGACGAAGTGAAGCAGGTGCTGATGCAACTCGAGCTGATCCAGGAGGCTGTCCGTGCTTAAGGTCATGACCGTGGTCGGGACACGACCGGAAATCATCCGCCTCTCGCGCGTGATGGCGCAGCTGGACCGCCACTGCCGCCATGTGATCGTGCACACGGGCCAGAACTACGACTACGAACTCAACGAAGTGTTCTTCAGCGACCTCGGCATCCGCAGGCCTGACCACTTTCTGGAGGCCGCCGGGAGCACGGCGGCAGAGACCATCGCCCAGGTGATCGCCCATGTCGACCGGGTGCTGGAGCAGGAACAGCCCGACGCGCTGCTGATCCTCGGAGACACCAACAGCTGCCTGGCCGCGATCGCGGCCAAGCGCCGCAAGGTGCCCATCTTCCACATGGAGGCGGGCAATCGCTGCTTCGACTTCCGCGTGCCCGAGGAGATCAACCGCCGCATCGTCGACCACACCTCGGACATCAACCTCACCTACAGCCAGATCGCGCGCGATTACCTGTTGCGCGAGAACCTGCCGCCCGACCAGATCATCTGCACCGGCAGCCCGATGCGCGAGGTGATCGAGCATTACAGGCCGGGCATCGAGGCCTCGGACGTGCTGGCGCGCCAGGGCCTGGCCGCTGGCCGCTACTTCGTCGTCTCCTCGCACCGCGAGGAGAACGTCGATTCGCCCGAGAACCTGCGCAAGCTGCTGGGCATCCTCAATGCCCTGGCCAGGGAGTACGGTGAGCCAGTGATCGTTTCGACGCACCCGCGGACCCGCAAGCGCCTGGAAACCCTGCTGGCTGAGCAGGCGATGGATCCCCTGGTGCAGTTCATGAAGCCCTTTGGCTTTCTCGACTACATCCAGCTGCAGCGCCATGCCCGCGCCGTGCTCTCGGACAGCGGCACCATCACCGAGGAGTCCTCCATCCTCAACTTCCCCGCCCTGAACCTGCGCGAGGTGCACGAGCGGCCGGAAGGCGTGGAGGAGGGCGCCGTGATGATGGTGGGCCTGGACCTGGACCGCGTGCGCGATGGCCTGGCCATCCTGGCCTCCCAGCCGCGTGGCGACGAACGGCTGCTGCGCCTGGTGCAGGACTATGCCCCCGCCAATGTGTCGGACAAGGTGCTGCGCATCATCATCAGCTACACCGGCTTCGTGAATCGCAAGGTCTGGCGCAAGCCGGCCTGATCGCGCCGCTAGAATCCCGCCGCATTCGGTCGCCTGGCTGCTTGCCGCTCGACCCTCCCACTTCTACTGGCCGCCGACCCATGATTCGATTCGCAGCCCTTCGCCATCTTTGCACCGCTGCCCTGGTGTCGATGGCATTCCTGAGCGCCGGTGCTGTCTGGGCTCAAGCCACGACGGGCAGTGGCGACAACGTGCAGTCCGTGGGCGGTCCGGTGAGGCTCAACCTGCCCACCAATACCAAGGACGAGCGCGAGCGCGAGCGCGAGCAGCTCATGCGACTGAAGCAGGCGCAGCAGGGGGTCGACAACTCCGACCTGTTCCTGACCCCACGCATGGCCTACCGGCCCAGCGACTTCGAACTCTTCGTGCGTCAGCAGGCCGGCATCACGCGGGCACAAGGCGACCGAGCCGACGCCGACTGGCTGGACACCCTGCGCCGCTTCGGTGCCGACCTGATGGTGCCCCAGGCCCGCACGCCCGAAGGCCTGAGCCTGGATCTGCCGACCTCGGTGCCGGACGACTACCAGCTCTCCGCAGGTGATGAAGTGCAGGTCAACCTCTGGGGCAGCGTGGATGCCAACCTCCGCCTGGTGGTGGACCGCAGCGGCCAACTGACCATCCCGCGCGTGGGCACGATCTCGGTCAATGGCGTGCGCTTCGGCGATCTGCGCAGCGCGATCCAGCGGCGAGCCTCGCAGCAGTTCAAGAACTTCGACGTGTCCGTGTCGATGGGCCGTGTGCGCACCATTCGCGTCTACATGACGGGCTTCGTCAGCTCGCCCGGTGCGCAGTCGCTCAGCGGGCTGTCTACCGTGCTGCAGGCCTTGGTCTCCGCTGGCGGGCCCAGCGCCGTCGGCAGTTTCCGCAACATCCAGTTGCGCCGCCAAGGACAGGCACCTGTGCTGCTGGATCTCTACGATCTGCTGCTCAAGGGTGACCGCAGCGGGGACCGCACCCTGCGCAATGAGGATGTGATCCACGTGATGCCCATCGGTCCGCAGGTCGGCGTGATAGGCAGTGTCAACCGCCAGGCCATCTACGAGCTCAAGGGCGGCGAAAGCCTGGCCGACGTGCTCGCCATGGCGGGCGGTCCCGCAGCGCTGGCCAACCGCCAGCAGGCGGTGATCCACCGCATCGACGCGCAGGGCCAGACCCAGATGCGCACCGTCGACCTCGTCAAGGAAGCCTCCCAGCCGGCCCAGAACGGCGACGTGCTGCGCCTGCAGGGCTTTGGCGACGTGGCCCAGCCCAGCGCGCGGCAGATGAAGCGCGTGCGGGTGGATGGCGAGGTCCAGCGCCCCGGTGACTACATCCTGCCGGCCGGAAGCACCCTGCGCGACGCGCTGCGGGCCGCTGGCGGTCTCACGACGGAGGCTTTCCTCTTCGGCGCAGAGCTGAGCCGCGAGTCGGTTCGTCTGTCCCAGGCCGAGAACTACGAGCGGGCCATGCGCGACCTCGAGGTCGAGCTGACCCGCGGCATGGTCAAGGGCAAGGAGAAGACCATTCCGCCCAATGACGAGGTCTATGCCCGCAACACGGCCCTGGCCCGTTACGTCGAGCGTCTGCGCAAGGCGCGTCCCAGCGGTCGCGTGGTGCTGGGCCTGGCCCTGGATGCCCGCGAACTGCCCGACATGACGCTCGAAGACGGTGACCGCCTCACGGTGCCCATCAGGCCCTCGTCGGTGAGCGTGTATGGCAGTGTGATGAACAGCGGCAGCTATGCCTTCGCCAATGGCCGCTCGCTGTCGCAGTATGTGGCCATGGCCGGCGGCGCGGCGCGCAGCGGTGATACCGGCAGCCTGTTCGTCATCCGCGCGGATGGCAGCGTGGTCAGCAATCGCAGCAGCAGTGGCTGGTTCGTCGGCGGTGGCGCTGTGGAAGCGCTGCAGGCCCAGCCGGGCGACACGGTCTTCGTCCCAGAGAACCTGTTCCACGCCGGCAACTCCGCGGAGCTGAAGGACTGGTCGACCATCCTGTACCAGTTCGGCCTGGGTGCCCTGGCGCTGAAGAACCTGAAATGAGCGAGCCGATGAGCATGACCGCAAGGCCCCCGGAGCAGGACCCCGTCGACACGCTGCTGGCTGTGGCGCGGCAGGGGCGCAGGATCGTTGGCGTTTCACTGCTGTGCGGCCTGCTGGCCCTGGGCGCCAGCTACCTGGTGGCGCCGACCTTCACGGCCGCCACGGTGGTGCTGCCTCCGCAACAGCAGCAGTCGCTGGCCGCCAGTGCCTTGTCCTCGCTGGGCGGCTTGGCCGGGCTGGCTGGCGCAGCGGCGGGCGGCATCAAGAGTCCGTTGGACCAGCATGTGGCGCTGCTCCAGAGCACTTCGGTGGCCGATCGCATGATGGACCGCTTCAAGCTGGCCGAGGTCTACGACAAGGAGCTGCGCTCCGATGTGCGCAAGAAGTTCTGGGCCAATCTGCGCGTGGCCGCCGGACGGCGCGACGGCCTGCTGACCATCGAGGTGGATGACCACGATCCCCAGCGTGCCGCCGCGATGGCCAACGCGATGGTCGACGAGTTCCGCCGTATCACGTCGGAGATCGCCACCACGGAGGCCCAGCAGCGCAAGGTGTTCTTCGAGAAGCATCTGCTGGACACGAAGGACAAGCTGACGCGAGCCCAGCTCGCGCTGCAGCAGGCCGGGCTGTCCAGCGGCGCCATCAAGGCCGAGCCCAAGGCCGCCGCCGAGGCCTACGCCAAGCTGCGCGCGGAATACACCGCCGCCGAGGTCCGCCTGCAGGCCATGTCCACCAACCTGACGGCCTCTGCGCCGGAGGTGATGCAGCAACGTGGCCTGGTCTCCGGGCTGAAATCGCAGCTGGACCGCGTGGAGCGGGACATGGGCCAGTCCGCCGATGGCAAGGACAAGGAGTCCGGGGCCAACTACATCAGCCGCTACCGTGAGTACAAGTACCAGGAGACCTTGTTCGAACTGTTTGCCAAGCAGTTCGAAATGGCCAAGGTGGACGAAGGACGGGAAGGCGGGCTGATCCAGGTGGTGGACGTCGCGCAGGTGCCGGATCGCAAGAGCAAACCCAAGCGGGCCTTCATCGCGGCGGGCGTGTCTGTGGCGGTCGGACTCTTCATGCTGCTCATGGCCTGGATGCAGGCCAGTGCACCGCGGGATCCCGCGAGCGTGGAGCGCCGACGCAAGCTCAAGGGTCTGCTGCCGGCGCTGCTGGGTCGCGGCTGAATCCATCATGCTGTCCACCCTGGCCCTGAGTTTCGGGCTGTCCCTGACCGTCACCCTCGTGCTGGTGAGGACCTTGCGCGCCAATGGCGGGGCGGCTGCAGACCATGACTTCAGCAGTCCCCAGAAGTTCCATGCCCGTGCCGTCCCCCGCATCGGCGGATTGGGCATCTTCGCCGGTGTGGCCCTGGCCCTGCTGGTGGGGGCCTGGCGCTATCCGTCCAGCCAAGAGGGCTCGCTGCTGCTGTTGGCCGCGTCCCTGCCCGCGTTCGCGGCGGGCCTGATGGAGGACGTCACCAAGCGCATCACGCCGTCCTGGCGCATGCTGGCCTTGGCCGTCTCGGGCGTGCTGGGGGCGGAGCTGCTCGGTGCCCGTATCAGCCACACGGCGATTCCTGGCCTGGACGAGCTGGCGCGCTTGCCCTTGGGTAGCCTGCTGCTGGCGGTCTTCGTGGTGGCCGGCGTTGGCAATTCCATCAACATCATTGACGGCTTCAACGGCCTGGCCTCCATGTGCAGCATCATCATGCTGACAGGGGTGGCGGCCGTGGCCTTTACCGTGGGGGATCCCTGGATCGGTGGCGTGGCCCTCACGGTGGTCGCTGCGGTGGTGGGCTTCTTCATCTGGAACTACCCGATGGGGCTGATCTTCCTCGGGGATGGGGGCGCCTATTTCCTGGGCTTCGTGCTGGCGGAGCTGAGCATCCTGCTGCTGGTCCGCAATCCTGCCGTCTCACCCCTGTTCCCCCTGTTGCTGTGCGGCTACCCCGTGGTGGAAACCGTGTTCTCCATGTATCGACGCAAGGTGGTGCGGGGCCGGCCCGTGGGCATGCCGGACGGCGTGCACTTGCACAGCCTGATCTACAGGCGGCTGATGCGCTGGGCCATCGGCAGTCGTGATGCCCAGGTGCTCACCCGGCGCAATTCCATGACCGCACCGTATCTGTGGGTGGTTTGCTCGCTGTCAGCCATCCCGGCCGTGGTCTGGTGGGATGACACCCGCATGCTCGCGTTGTGCCTGGCGCTTTTTGCGGCCGGCTATGTCAGCATGTACTGGCGCATCGTGAAGTTCCGCACCCCGCGCTGGATGGTGCTGCGACGCTGAGCTTGAGCAGGCGGCCGGGTCCCAATTCGATCCGGGAAGGGCTTGTCAGGCATTCCGGCGATAATGGCAGGCTATGACCGACACCACCGTGACTGCTGAAGCCGCACCGGCGCGCTTCGATACGCTGCCCCTGGACGCCAAGCTGCTGCGCGCCGTGGCCGACCAGGGCTATGCGACGATGACGCCCATCCAGGCCAAGGCCATCCCGGTCGTGCTGGCCGGGCGCGACGTGATGGGCGCAGCCCAGACGGGCACGGGCAAGACGGCCGCCTTCTCGATTCCACTGTTGCAGCGCATGCTGCGCCACGAGAACGCCAGCGCCTCCCCTGCCCGCCATCCTGTGCGTGCCCTGGTGCTGGCCCCCACCCGCGAGCTGGCCGACCAGGTGGCCAACAACGTCAAGGCCTATGCCAAGCACAGCCAGCTGCGCGTGGCCTGCGTCTTCGGTGGCATCGACATCAAGCCCCAGATGGAGGAACTGCGCCGCGGCGTCGAGGTGCTGATTGCCACGCCGGGTCGCCTGCTGGACCACATCGAGGCCAAGACGGCCGTGCTGAACCAGGTCGAGTACGTGGTGCTGGACGAGGCGGACCGCATGCTGGACATCGGCTTCCTGCCCGATCTGCAGCGCATCCTCAGCTACCTGCCCAAGCAGCGCCAGACCCTGCTGTTCTCGGCGACCTTCTCAACCGAGATCAAGCGCCTGGCTCAGAGCTATCTGCAGAGCCCGGAGCTGATCGAGGTGGCCCGACCCAATGCCACGGCCTCCACGGTGGAGCAGCGCTTCTACAGCGTCGAGGACGAGGACAAGCGGCGTACCGTCTGCCAGATCCTGCGTCAGCGCGAGATCAAGCAGGCCATCGTCTTCGTGAACTCCAAGCTGGGTGCTGCGCGACTGGCCCGCTCCTTCGAGCGTGACGGCCTGCGCACCGCGGCCCTGCACGGCGACAAGTCCCAGGACGAGCGCCTGAAGTCCCTGGATGCCTTCAAGCGTGGCGACGTGGACCTGCTGGTCGCCACCGACGTGGCCGCTCGCGGCCTGGACATCGCCGACCTCCCGGCGGTCTTCAATTTCGACGTGCCCTTCAATGCCGAGGACTATGTCCACCGCATCGGCCGCACCGGCCGCGCCGGCGCCTCGGGCATCGCCGTCACCCTGGTGGCCCGCTCGGATGCCCGCTTGGTGGCTGACATCGAGAAGCTCATCAAGCGCAAGCTGGACCTGGAACCCTACGAGCTGGAAGACGACCGCCCGCGCCGCCCGCGCCGCGAGTGGGAGGACCGCTCGGAGGCTGGTGCCAGCAGCGCTCCTGCTGCACCTCGCCATGCGCCGCGGTCGGCGCCCTCCGCGCCGCGCGACGCCTTCTTCGAGAAGCCCTATGAGCCCCAGTCCAACGAGGAACCGCCCGCCTGGGAGCGTGGGACCTCTGCCGCCACCCCAGTCAAGGGTCTGAGCAGCTACATCAAGCCCAAGAAGAAGGTGGCGGCGCTGTTCGGCGCCAAGCCGGCCACGGCGTCCAGCGAGTCCTGATCCTGGCTGCCAAGCCCGGGTGCCCCGCCAGCAAAGGCCCGCAGTTGCGGGCCTTTTTCATGGCCGTTCAGGCCAGCAGTCCGAACACGGCCGGCACCTTGTCCGGCAGGGCTGGCCGCTTCTTGCGCCACTGGGCCACCGTCCCGCTGCAGCTGAAGCCTCGGGCCAGGGTCAGGCCGCAACTGATCGTCAGGCGTGTGTCCGGGCGCAGCGTCGCCAGCAGGGCGTCCAGCAGGGCCTCGTTGCGGTAGGGTGTCTCGATCATCAGCTGGGTCTGCTGGAAGCGCTGCGAGAGCTGCTCCAGCTCCTTCAGGCGCGCACTGCGTGAGCTGCCATCCACCGGCAGATAGCCTACGAAGGCGAAGCTCTGGCCGTTGAGGCCGCTGGCTGCCAACGCCATCAGCAGGGAAGAAGGGCCGCTCAGCGGTAGGACCTCGATGCCGGCCTGGTGGGCCAGGGCGACCAACCGGGCGCCAGGATCGGCCACGGCAGGAAGGCCTGCCTCGGAGATCAGCCCCAGGTCGTGGCCGGCGAATGCCGGTGCCAGCAGCGCCTGCCAGGCGGCCTCGTCGCCAGCGGCGGGCTTGCCGCCCTTGGGTGGGCGGGGCAGTTCCTGGATCTGCATTTCCTGCAGCGGCCTGGCCAAGGGATGCAGGGCGTCGACCCGCTTGAGAAAAGCCCGTGTGGTCTTGGCGTTCTCGGCAGCCCAGTGCTGCAGGCCGGCGGCGCAGCGCAGGACTTCGTCGGGGATGAGTTGGCGCAGGTCCACGGCTTCGCCCTCGAGACCGAAGTCCAGCGTATTGGGCATCAGGATCAGTCGACCCTTGCGACCGGCAGTCGCCGTCATGCGGCCTCCAGCGGGTTCAGTCCGCCTTCGCGCAGCATGCGGGCCACGCGGATCAGCGGCAGGCCGATGAGCGCGGTGGGGTCGTCGGAGGCGATGGCGTCCAGCAAGGCAATGCCCAGGCCTTCGGATTTGGCGCTGCCCGCGCAGTCGTAGGGCTGCTCGGTGCGGAGGTAGTGCTCGATCTCTGCGTCGCCGAGATCCCTGAATCGCACCGAGACCGGGGCCAGGTCTTGCGCCTCGTAGCCGCTGGCCTGGCAGACCACTGCCAGCGCCGTCTGGAACACCACGGTCTTGCCGCGCATGGACCGCAGCTGTTCGACGGCGCGCTCATGCGTGCCGGGCTTGCCGATGGGCTGTCCATCGAGGTCGGCCACCTGATCAGAGCCGATCACCAGCGCCTGCGGGAAGCGGGCGGCCACCTCGCGTGCTTTGGCCAGGGCCAGGCGGCGTGCGAGCGCGGCCGGCGCCTCACCGGGCAGGGGGGTTTCGTCAACTGCCGGGGCGCAGACCGCAAAGGGCAGGTGAAGGCGCTGCAGCAGCTCGCGCCGGTAGCGGGAGGTGGATCCCAGGATCAGGCGGGCGTCGCGGGCATCCTGGAGGGGGGGCAGGGTGGTGCTCATGCGGCGGATTGTCCCATCGCTGCGGTGCCGCCCATGAGGGGCGCTCGTACACTTGCGGGCATGAAACAGCGTCAATTCGATCCCCTGAAGCTTGATGTCGAGGCCTTTGCGCGCGATGCGGGGCAGTTGGAAGGGGAGTGGTCCATGGTCGACCTGCCACGTCTGGCAGAGTCGGCTTCCGAGGAATCGCCGGCTGCCAGCTGGCCGCCATTGCGCTGGTCTGTGCACGGCGAGCGCCTGAACCCGCGAGCCGCCGAGCCGCAGACCTGGCTGCACCTTGAGGCTGAAGCGACCGTGTCGCTGGTCTGCCAGCGCTGTCTGCAGTCCTATGCCCAAGCGCTGGCGGTCCAGCGCAGCCTGCGCTTCGTGCGCGACGAGGACATGGCTGCGCAGTTGGACGCCGACAGTGACGAGGACGTGCTGGCCATGAGTCGATCGCTGAACCTGCGCGAGCTCATCGAGGACGAGCTCCTGCTCGAGATGCCTCTTGTGCCGCGCCATGAGGAATGCCCGCAGCCGCTGGCGCATGTCGATGAGGACTTGCCCGAGTCGGTCACGGAGGACAAACCCCATCCCTTTGCCGCCCTGGCGGCACTCAAAGGCAAGGGCCGGCCCTAGGAGGCCTCGCGCCCCTGGCCTGTCCAAGGCTGCAACGGGTCTCACGGGCCTGGCTGCATCCTGGCAGGTGCTGTGCGCAGGGGTGTTGCTCATGGAGGTTTCTGCGGCCGGCCCAGGCGTTTTGCATGGCACACATTTCCAATGCTGGCCAAGCCGTGCTAGAATCGCAGGCTTTCCCCGCTTTGCTATTGAGAAACGCTGACCCGTGAATGTGATTTTCGGGTGAGCTGGACCAGGAGCAGAGGACGGGATGCCGAGGCGTCGGTAGCGGGTACGCGCACGATTCACGCGATGGCAGCGCAGGGCAGCAGTGCCCTGGCAGATGCCGCGATTCGTGCTGGTGAGTGCCTGGACCCGCCGAGCAAGCCTCAATCACCGAAGCCCCAGGAGAATTCACCATGGCCGTTCAGCAAAACAAGAAGTCGCCTTCCAAGCGTGGTATGCACCGTTCGCACAATGCCCTGACCAATCCGGGCACCGCCGTCGAGCCCACCACCGGTGAAGTGCATCTGCGTCACCACATCAGCCCCAACGGCTTCTATCGTGGTCGCAAGGTCCTGAAGACCAAGGCAGACGCCTGATTGATCTGTCTGGCACCCGCCGCGGTGCCTCAGTCAATGACAAGTCTGTGAAAAAGCCCGGCTCGCTGCTTGATGCGTCGCCGGGCTTTTGTGCTTGAGCTCTCGCAATGAGGCTTGCTACAGGGTGTGTCCGCTTGCTCCCTCACGGGGGCTCGCGTAAGGTGCGCGGCTTGCGCAAGCAATGCCGACCGTGCGGTCGGCGATGTGCCCAGTTCCGGTCCGAATCCTGATGTCCTCTGCTGAATCGAATGCGCCCGTGTCCGCGGCTCCCGGCCTGATCCGCCTGGCGGTGGATTGCATGGGCGGGGACCATGGCCCCAGCATCACGCTGCCGGCCTGCCGTGCCTTCCTTGCGGCCCATCCCGAGGCCGGTCTGCTGCTTGTCGGGCAGCCCGAGGCCCTGAAGGAGGCGCAATCCTGGCCGCGCTGCGAGATCGTGCCCGCCAGTGAGATCGTCACCATGGACGACCCTGTCGAGGTGGCCTTGCGGCGCAAGAAGGATTCCTCCATGCGCGTGGCCATTCAGCAGCTCAAGGCGGCCGACGGCGAGCAGCCGCGGGCCCAGGCCTGCGTCTCAGCCGGCAACACCGGGGCGCTGATGGCGGTCTCGCGCTATCTGCTCAAGACGCTGGAAGGCATTGATCGCCCGGCCATTGCCAGTGTGATGCCCAACCAGACCGGTGGCTTCACCACCATGCTGGACCTGGGTGCCAATGTGGATTGCAGCGCCGAGCACCTGCTGCAGTTCGCCGTCATGGGCAGCGCCCTGGTGAGTGCCGTGGAAGGCAAGCCTGAGCCGCGCGTGGGCCTGCTGAACATCGGCGAGGAGATGATCAAGGGCAACGAGACCATCAAGCGCGCCGGCGAACTGCTGCGCGCCGCCCATGCGGCCGGTCAGATCAATTTCCACGGCAACGTGGAAGGCAATGACATCTTCAAGGCCACGGCGGACGTGGTCGTCTGCGACGGCTTCGTGGGCAATGTGGCGCTCAAGACCGCCGAAGGCCTGGCCTCGATGATCTCCACATTCATCCGCATCGAGTTCAGCCGCAATCTGTTGACCAAGCTGGTGGCATTGCTGGCTCTGCCCATTCTGCAGCGCTTCAAGAGCCGGGTGGATCATCGCCGGCTCAATGGCGCAGCACTGCTGGGGCTCAAGGGCCTGGTCTTCAAGAGCCACGGCTCGGCCGATGCTGTCGCCTTCGAGACAGCCCTGAACAGGGCGTATGATGCCGCCCGCAACCGGCTGCTCGACCGGGTTCACGACCGCATCATCGCCACGCTGCAGGCCATGCCCGCCACCGCGGACGGCAGCCTGCCGGGTGACTCAGGTGGTGCAGGAGACAAGGCGACTTCGGCCGCCCATGCTGCATGACTACAAGTTCCACTCTGACTGCGCCCCGTTACTCCCGCATCCTGGGAACCGGGAGCTACCTTCCCGCACAGCGCCTGACCAATGCCGAACTGGCCGCCCAACTGGCCCGTGACGGTGTCGAGACCTCCGACGACTGGATCGTCGAGCGCACCGGCATCCGCGCCCGTCATTTCGCTGCACCAGACCAGACCTCCAGTGACCTGGCTCTGCCGGCCGCCCGCGCGGCCCTGGAGGCGGCCGGCGTGGCTGCCGAGGAAATCGACCTGATCATCGTGGCCACGTCCACCCCGGACATGGTCTTCCCCTCCACCGCCTGCCTGCTGCAGCAGAAGCTGGGCATCGCCGGTTGCGCCGCCTTCGATTTGCAGGCGGTCTGCTCCGGTTTTGTCTACGGCCTGACCGTGGCGGATGCCATGATCAAGAGCGGTGCCGCAAGCAAGGCCTTGGTCATCGGTGCCGAGACCTTCTCGCGCATCCTCGATTTCAAGGACCGCACCACCTGCGTACTGTTTGGTGATGGTGCCGGTGCTGTGGTGCTGGGGGCCAGCGAAACTCCGGGCATCCTGGCCAGCCAGCTGCATGCTGACGGCCGGCATGTGGACATCCTCTGTACGCCTGGCACGGTCTCCGGCGGCCAGGTGCTGGGTCACCCGCTGCTGAAGATGGATGGCCAGGCCGTGTTCAAGCTGGCCGTGGGCGTGCTGGAGAAGGTGGCGCGCGCCGTGCTCGACAAAGCCGGCAAGACCGACGCCGACATCGACTGGCTGATCCCCCACCAAGCCAATATCCGCATCATGCAGGGGACTGCCAAGAAACTGAAACTGCCGCTTGAGAAACTGGTGGTGACAGTGGATCAGCATGGCAACACCTCGGCCGCGTCGATTCCGCTGGCCCTGGATGCCGCGGTCCGTTCGGGCCAGATCAAGAAGGGCGAGACCGTCATGCTGGAAGGCGTGGGCGGCGGCTTCACCTGGGGGGCGGTCCTGCTGGACCTCTGATCCCCCTTCCTGCTGCACAAGAAAGAGACGAGAAGATGAGCGCGAGCTTTGCATTCGTGTTTCCCGGCCAGGGTTCGCAGACCGTGGGCATGCTGGACGCCTGGGGCGATCACCCTGAGGTGCGCCGCACCCTGGAGGAAGCTTCCGTTGCCCTGGGTGAGGACGTGGGCGCCCTGATCAAGAACGGTCCCAAGGAACAGCTGGACCTGACCACCAACACCCAGCCCGTGATGCTGACCGCAGGCATTGCCTGCTACCGCGCCTGGCTGGCGGAGACCGGCCTGAAGCCCGCCGTGGCTGCAGGCCATTCACTGGGCGAGTACACCGCCCTGGTCGCCGCCGATGCTCTGAGTCTGGCTGAGGCCCTGCCCCTGGTGCGCTTCCGGGCTCAGGCCATGCAGGAAGCCGTGCCCGTGGGCGTGGGGGCCATGGCCGCCATCCTGGGGCTGGACGCCGCCGCAGTGCGCGAGGTGTGCGCCGCTGCTGCGCAGGCCGTGGGCGAGGCTGTCGAGGCCGTCAACTTCAATGATCCCAAGCAGACCGTCATCGCCGGCACCAAGGCCGGCGTGGACAAGGCCTGCGAAATGCTGAAGGCTGCCGGCGCCAAGCGCGCGTTGCCCCTGGCCGTGTCGGCACCTTTCCACTCCAGCCTGATGAAGCCGGCCGCCGAGCGTTTGCGCGAGCGCCTGGTCGCCGTGGACTTCAAGCCCATGGCCATTCCGGTCATCAACAACATCGACGTGGGCATCAGTGCTGATGCTGACGCCCTGCGCGATGCCCTGTACCGTCAGGCCTTCGGCCCTGTGCGCTGGGTGGAAATCGTGCAGGCCATCAAGGCCCGCGGCATCAGTCATGTGATTGAATGCGGTCCGGGCAAGGTGCTGGCCGGCCTGGCCAAGCGCGTCGATGCCGAGATCCAGAGCGCCACAGTGTTCGACCCGGCCAGCCTGGCCGAGGCTCGGACCCTGCTGGGCTGAACATAACAAGACTGACGAGACACACCACCATGAGCGACACCATCAAGGGCCAGGTGGCCCTGGTCACCGGAGCCAGCCGAGGCATCGGCCGCGCCATCGCCTTGGCCCTGGCCGAGAAGGGCTATACCGTCATCGGCTCGGCTACCAGTGAATCCGGCGCCGCCGGCATCAGCGAGGCCCTGGCAGCCCTGGGCGGCCGCGGCATCGTCCTGAATGTCAACGACGCCGCTGCCTGCGATGCTGCGGTGGATGACATCGTCAAGACGCATGGCGGCCTGCAGGTGCTGGTCAACAATGCCGGCATCACCCGCGATACCCTCGCCATGCGCATGAAGGACGACGACTGGGATGCGGTGATGGACACCAACCTCAAGGCTGTGTTCCGCATGAGCCGCGCCGTGATGCGCACCATGATGAAGGCTCGCTTCGGTCGCATCATCAACATCACCTCGGTGGTGGGGGCGTCGGGCAACCCGGGACAGTCCAACTATGCTGCCGCCAAGGCGGGCGTGGCCGGCATGACCCGTTCCCTGGCGCGAGAGCTGGGCAGCCGCGGCATCACTGTGAACTGCGTGGCCCCCGGCTTCATCGCTACTGACATGACCGAAGTCCTGCCCGAGGCCCAGAAGGCCGCGCTGCTGGGCCAGATTCCTGCCGGGCGCCTGGGTGAACCCCGGGAGATCGCCCATGCCGTCGCCTTCCTGGCGTCACCCGAGGCCGCGTACATCACCGGCACGGAGTTGCACGTCAACGGCGGCATGTTCATGAATTGAATGATTGAAGTGAAGGCGCCTGCGGGCGCCTGGATTGCGCCCCCTTGTGGCTGGGGACCTGCGGGTCGACGGCCCACCGGATTCCCCCGGCCGGTGAAGGATCTTCTGAGTGCCCGGACACGCTCGTTCGGGGCCCCGCTAGGGGTGTCACTCTAGAAGCCTTAGAATCCCGGGTTGTTCCTTTGCAAACCCCTCTTGGAGGAGTCATGAGCGATATCGAAGCACGTGTCAAGAAAATCATCGCCGAGCAACTCGGCGTGCCCGAAGCCGATGTGAGCAACGAGAAGGCCTTTGTCGCCGATCTGGGCGCTGATTCTCTGGACACCGTGGAACTGGTGATGGCACTCGAAGACGAGTTCGGCATCGAGATCCCCGACGAAGAAGCCGAGAAGATCACCACCGTCCAGTTGGCGATCGACTACGCTGTCAAGAACCAGAAGGCCTAAGGGCCACGGGGCCTCGCGCCCTCTGGACCACGGGGCCATCGTGCCCCGCGGTGTGTCTTCAAAGAATCTGCTGATCGCATGAGCCGTCGTCGCGTTGTCGTCACCGGTCTTGGCCTGATCAGCCCCGTGGGCAACACGGTGGCTGAGGGTTGGACCAACATCCTCGCCGGTCAATCCGGCATTGATCGCATCACCCGTTTCGATGCCAGCAACTTCGCCTGCCAGTTCGCGGGTGAGGTCAAGGGCTTCGAGGTTGGCGACTACATGTCGACCAAGGAAGCGCGGACCATGGACCGCTTCATCCACTTCGGCCTGGCGGCGTCCATCCAGGCTGTGCAGGATGCCGGCCTTGCGACCAATGATCAGCTGACTGAAGAGCAGGCCGAGCGTGTCGGCGTGCTCGTGGGCTCGGGAATCGGTGGCCTACCGATGATCGAGGAAACCCATGCTGAGCTGACGGCGCGCGGACCGCGCCGCATCTCACCCTTCTTCGTGCCTGCCTCGATCATCAACATGATCTCGGGGCACGTCTCCATCAAGTACGGTTTCCAGGGTCCGAACCTGGGGATCGTGACCGCCTGCACCACCGGCCTGCACAGCATCGGGGAGGCCGGCCGCCTGATCGAGTACGGCGATGCCGACGTCATGATCGCCGGCGGTGCCGAGTCCACCGTCTCGCCCCTGGGCGTGGGCGGCTTTGCAGCAGCCCGTGCACTGTCCACTCGCAATGACGACCCCAAGACTGCGTCCCGCCCCTGGGACAAGGACCGCGACGGCTTCGTGCTGGGCGAGGGGGCCGGCGTGCTGGTGCTGGAAGAGTACGAGCACGCCAAGAAGCGCGGCGCCAAGATCTACTGCGAGCTGGCCGGTTTTGGCATGGGCGCCGACGCCTATCACATGACCGCCCCGAACGTGGACGGCCCCAAGCGCTCCATGCGCGCGGCCCTGCGCAATGCCGGTATCAACCCGGACCAGGTCCAGTACATGAACGCGCACGGCACCTCGACGCCGCTGGGTGATGTCAACGAGACCAATGCCACGAAGCTGGCTTTTGGTGACCACGCCAAGCAGCTGGTCATCTCCTCGACCAAGTCCATGACCGGCCATCTGCTGGGTGGTGCTGGCGGCATCGAGTCGGTGTTCACCGTGCTGGCGGTTCACAACCAGGTCGCGCCCCCGACCATCAACATCTTCAACCAGGACCCCGAGTGTGACCTGGACTACTGCGCCAATGTGGCCCGTGAAATGAAGATCGAGTACGCCGCCAAGAACAACTTCGGTTTCGGTGGCACCAATGGCACGCTGATCTTCAAGCGCGCCTGAAGTCTGCGCGGCCCTCACCACGCCGCAATGAACGCTCGTCAACGTCAGGCGCCCGCCTTCCAGCTGGAAGTGCGGGCGCCTTTTCTTTGGCGCGCAAGCGCCGCAGCGCTGTGGGCTCTGGCCTTATGCGCCAGTGGAGCGGCCGTCATGGCCCAGCTCGGCCAGCGGCAGGGGCCGACGGCAGTGGCAGCCTGCGGGCTGCTGACGCTGCTGCTGCTTCCCTTTGCATGCAGGCGGGCCTGGCGCATCGAGGCAGACAAGGTCTGGCAGTTGGTGTGGGACGGCCAGTGCTGGGCCCTGCGCTCTGGTGATGCCCGGACGGCGGCCGACGCGGATGCCGCCCGGCAGGCCGTCGAGCTGCAGGTGTCGATGGACCTGGGCAACTTCCTTCTGCTGCGCTGTCGCCCAGCCGAGGATGCGGGGCGCCCGGCCGTGGCCTTCCTGCCCTTGTCGAAGCGGCAGCATCCTGGGCTCTGGCTGCCTTTGCGATGGGCGCTGTTCTCGGCACGAGGATTGCCTCCTGGGTCGGGTTGATCGGCGGACTGGCGCCATGACCTTGGGCTGCTGGACCGTGCACATGCTTTGATACATGTCTGGCGCGCAAAGATAGTCGGGCGCAGTCTATGGCCCCTGCAGGCCTGCCAGAAGGCATTGCACAATGACGTCGGCCCGGAAGTGCTTCCCTTGGGCCTGAACCTGAGCCGAACCCAACCATGAACAAAGCTTCTTCGCGACACGCTGCCCAACACCGGCCGCTCCCCGGCGTCATCAGCGCCCTGGCCTTGTGTCTTGGCCTGGGTCTCTCCCTGGCGCCGGCCCTGAGTCAGGCGCAGGCGCGGGAGCTGCCGGATTTCACCGAACTCGTGGAGCGGGTGGGGCCGGCGGTGGTCAACATCAAGACCTCCGAAAAGGCCAAGCCCGCCGAGAACCCGGTCATGGACGAGCAGATGCAGGAATTCCTGCGTCGCTTTGGCATCCCCGTGCCGCGCCGTGGTGCGCCGCGCAATGGCGACGAGGACGCTCCCACGCGGCGAGGCCTGGGTTCGGGCTTCATCCTCAGTGCGGATGGCTTCGTGATGACCAACGCTCACGTCGTCGATGGCGCCGACGAGGTGCTGGTGACGCTGACCGACAAGCGTGAATTCAAGGCCAAGGTGATCGGCCTGGACAAGCGCACGGACGTGGCCGTGGTGAAGATCGAGGCCAGCGGCCTGCCGCAGGTGAAGATCGGTGACAGCGCGCGGCTCAAGGTGGGCGAATGGGTCATGGCCATTGGCTCGCCCTTCGGCTTCGACAACAGCGTGACGGCCGGCATCGTCAGTGCCAAGCAGCGGGATACCGGCGACTTCCTCACCTTCATCCAGACCGATGTGGCCATCAACCCGGGCAACTCAGGCGGCCCGCTGCTCAATATGCGCGGGGAGGTGGTGGGCATCAATTCGCAGATCTACAGCCAGTCCGGCGGCTTCATGGGCATCTCTTTCGCGATCCCCATCGACGAGGCCATTCGTGTGTCCGAGCAACTGCGTGCGGGTGGCCGGGTGCAGCGGGGCCGCATCGGTGTGGGCATCGTGGATCTGTCCAAGGACGTGGCCGAGGCCATCGGCCTGGGCAAGCCCGTCGGCGCGCTGGTGCAGCGCGTGGAAGGTGGCTCTCCGGCCGAGAAGGCGGGCATCGAAGGAGGTGATGTCATCACCAAGGTCGAGGGCAAGGCCATCCAGAACGCGGCCGAGCTGCGGCGCTCCATCGCGGCCATCAAGCCGGGCAGCAAGGCCACGGTGCAGGTCTTCCGTCGCGGGGCCACCAAGGACCTGACCCTGACGGTGGCCGAGCTGGAGGCCGACAAGCCGGCCAAGAGTGCTGAGCCGGAGGCCAAGCCGGCTCCTGGCGCCGCCGCAGCCCTGGGCCTGAGCCTGGCCGAGATCAGCGATGCCCAGCGCAAGGAACTGAAGCTGCGTGGCGGCGTGCTGGTCGAGAGCGCCGAAGGCGCAGCGGCACGCGCCGGCCTGCGCGAAGGAGACATCATCCTGTCGGTGGACAACGTCGAGGTGGCCAGCATCAAGCAACTGCAAGCCCAACTGGCCAAGCTGGACAAGGCCAAGCTCATCAACCTCCTGGTGCGCCGGGGTGATGCTGTGAGCTTCGTGCTGGTCAAGCCGGGCAATCGCTGAGAGGGGGGCGCTGCTTGCCCGGAGAGGGTGGGGCTCGTCTGGCAGCGTTGGCGCTGCAGGCTCCATCCCGGATGCTTCCGTGGGTCTTTTCGGCAGATGAAATGTCCCCTGACGAGTCTGCAGGCGAGCAGCGAGGTTTGCGCTCGCTCACATAGGGCGCTGGGGCGGGGATTGCGATGCTTGTAGGATAGAATGCACGCCATCAAACGTTTGTTTGAGCGTGCTGTCCGCATGAGTGGCGAGGTCGCCCAAGCTGTCCCCAGGATGCTCACAGGAGCCTGTTGATAACTTGTGCATAAAAATCCTTGTTGGCGGGTCGCAACGGCCGGAAAGCCAATGACGGTGCGGTTTCCAGGCGGGCGCTCGGCTACAATGGAAGCCCAACAAGCAGTTGCCATACGTTTTTGTTGGAAGGCGCGTCACCGTTTCGACGTGCCTTTTTTTTATGTCCGGCACCGCCTCAGAAGAGGCCTTCACATCGCTGCGTGACACAAGCTTCTTTTGCGACGGCCCATGCCGTGGCAGCCGGCGAGTGACGCACGACAGAGCATGAATCACATCCGCAATTTCTCCATCATCGCCCACATCGACCACGGCAAGAGCACGCTGGCAGACCGCATCATCCAGCGCTGCGGCGGCCTGTCGGACCGGGAGATGGAGGCGCAGGTCCTGGACTCGATGGACATCGAGCGCGAGCGTGGCATCACCATCAAGGCGCAGACCGCGGCGCTGCAATACAAGGCGCGTGATGGCCAGGTCTACAACCTGAACCTCATCGACACCCCGGGGCATGTGGACTTCTCCTATGAGGTGAGCCGCTCGCTGTCCGCCTGCGAGGGCGCATTGCTGGTGGTCGATGCTTCGCAGGGCGTGGAAGCTCAGACCGTGGCCAACTGCTACACCGCCCTGGAACTGGGCGTGGAGGTGGTGCCCGTCCTGAACAAGATGGATCTGCCGCAGGCCGACCCGGATCGTGCCAAGGCCGAGATCGAGGACGTGATCGGCATCGATGCCACCGACGGCATCCCTTGCTCGGCCAAGACAGGCATGGGCATTGACGACATCCTGGAGGCCGTGATCACCCGCATGCCGCCGCCCAAGGGCATCGTGCAAGCCCCGTTGCGCGCCATGATCATCGATTCCTGGTTCGACAACTACGTCGGCGTGGTGATGCTGGTCCGCGTGGTGGACGGTACGCTCAAGAAGGGCGAGCGCATCCGCATGATGGCCACCAACGCCGTCTATCCGGCAGATCAGCTCGGCGTGTTCACGCCCAAGAGCGAGTCGCGCGAGCAGCTCAATGCAGGCGAGGTGGGCTTCATCATCGCAGGCATCAAGGAGCTGGCTGCCGCCAAGGTGGGCGACACCATCACCCTGGAAAAGAAGCTGCCCAACAACCTGGGCCCTGCCGAGCAGGCCCTGCCGGGCTTCAAGGAGATTCAGCCCCAGGTCTTCGCCGGCCTCTACCCGACGGAAGCCAGCGAGTACGACCAACTGCGCGACGCCCTGGAGAAGCTCAAGTTGAACGACTCCTCGCTGCGCTTCGAGCCGGAAGTCTCGCAGGCCTTGGGCTTCGGCTTCCGCTGCGGCTTCCTGGGCCTGCTGCACATGGAGATCGTCCAGGAGCGACTGGAGCGCGAGTTCGACCAGGACCTGATCACCACGGCTCCCAGCGTGGTCTACGAGGTGCAGTTGGGCGACGGCGAGGTCATCGAGGTGGAGAACCCCTCCAAGATGCCCGAGATCGGCAAGATCCAGGAGATCCGCGAGCCCATCGTGACCGTGCATCTCTACATGCCGCAGGAATACGTGGGCCCGGTGATGACGCTGGCCAACGTGAAGCGCGGCGTGCAGATCAACATGGCTTACCACGGCCGGCAGGTCATGCTCACCTACGAGATCCCCTTGGCCGAGATCGTGCTGGACTTCTTCGACAAGCTGAAGTCGGTGTCGCGGGGCTACGCTTCCATGGACTACGAGTTCAAGGAGTACCGTGCCTCCGATGTCGTCAAGGTGGATATGCTGATCAACAGCGACCGCATCGACGCGCTCTCGCTGATCGTGCACCGCAGCCAGAGCCAGTACCGCGGCCGCCAGGTCTGCGCGAAGATGCGCGAGATCATCCCGCGCCAGATGTATGACGTGTCGCTGCAGGCCGCCATCGGCGCCAAGATCATCGCCCGCGAAGACATCAAGGCCCTGCGCAAGAACGTGCTGGCAAAATGCTACGGCGGTGACATCACCCGCAAGCGCAAGCTGCTGGAAAAGCAGAAGGCGGGCAAGAAGCGCATGAAACAGATCGGCAGTGTGGAGGTGCCGCAAGAGGCCTTCCTGGCCATCCTCCAAGTCGAAGACTGAACCACACCTACATGAGTGCACTGACCGGGATTCTCTTCGCGGCGCTGATCGTCTATGGCGGCGGCTGGTATGCGGGGCAATGGACGGGGAATTTCGCCCTGCTGCTGCTGATCCTCACCTCGGTAACCGGCCTGTACTGGCTGGCCGAGCGTTTTCATTTCCGTCCGGCCCGGGAGAAGGCGGCCGCCGACCTGGAAGCCGCCGACCTGAAGCGCCGCGAGGCGCTGGCAGCGCAGGGCATTGCCCGGGTGGACGGCGATATCGTCAGCGCCAAGGAGGAGGTGCTGCGCCAGCCCTGGTGGCTGGACTGGACGGCCGGCCTGTTCCCGGTGATCCTCATCGTCTTCGTGCTGCGTTCCTTCCTGTTCGAACCCTTCAAGATCCCTTCCGGGTCCATGGTTCCGACGTTGCTGGTGGGTGACCTCATCCTGGTCAACAAGTTCCATTACGGCATCCGGCTGCCGGTGATCAACAAGAAGATCATCAGCAATCACGAGGTGCAGCGGGGTGACGTCATGGTCTTCCGCTACCCGGAGGATCCGCGCATGGACTTCATCAAGCGCGTGGTGGGACTGCCTGGCGACGAGATCAGCTACCGCAACCAGCACCTCTACCTCAATGGCCAGTTGGTGGATGTGAAGCCGGTGGACGCCTACTACGACGAAGACAGCATGCAGATGCGCAACCGCTTCGAGGAAAAGCTGGGGGAGAGACCGCACAAGCTGCTGGTCGACCTGAACCGACAGCAGTTCTTCCGGCCGGATCGCAAGGACGGGCCTTTTCCCTACCAGGATCACTGCACCTACAACGCCGAGGGCTTGACTTGCAAGGTGCCGGCGGGACACTACTTCATGCTGGGGGACAACCGGGACAATTCCCGCGACTCGCGTTTCTGGGGTTTCGTGCCGGATGAGAACATCGTCGGCAAGGCCTTTGCCGTCTGGATGAACTTCAGCAATCCCAAACGCATTGGTTTCTTTGACTGAGCCGTTCGCGGATACTGCGGGGCTTTCTGTTCTGCGAGGAGAGGCAATGAGGCGTGCGCACCGTCACCAGTCTGGCGTGAGCTTGATGGGCCTGCTGTTCTGGGCCGTGGTACTGTCCTTCACGGGCCTGATTGCAGCCCGCACCATCCCGACCGTGATGGAGTACTACACGATCCAGCACGCGGTGGACAAGATCGCGCGCGGCAATCCGGCCACCGTGCCTCTGGCCCGGGCGGAGTTCGAACGCATCAAGCAGGTCGAATACTCCATCACCAGCATCGGTCCTGAGGACCTGGTGATCACCAAGGAAGACGAGAAGGTCCGCATCAGCTTCGCCTACGACAAGCAGGTGGAACTGTTCGGCTCGGTGTCCCTGCTGATCAAGTACGAGGGGCGGTCTCGCTGAGTCCGCTGCCAGCGTCATGAGCCATCCCATGGATGCCCTGCAGTCGAGGCTGGGCTACCAATTCAAGGACAGCGGTCTGCTGCAGCGGGCCGTGACCCACCGCAGCTTCGGCACCGACCACAACGAACGCCTGGAGTTCCTGGGTGACGCGGTGCTGAGCCTGGCCGTGTCCAGCCTGCTTTACGAGCGCTATGCCGGCTCGGACGAGGGCGACCTCACTCGCATCCGTGCCCACCTGGTGCGCGAGGAGAGCCTGCACAAGCTGGCGCTGGGCCTGGAGCTGCCCCAGGTGCTGCGCATGAGCGAGGGCGAGGCCCGGGGCGGCGGTGCACAGCGTGCTTCCATCCTTGCCGATGCCACCGAGGCCATCATCGGCGCGGCCTTCGTGGACGGCGGCTATGCAGCGGCCCGGGAAATCGTGCGTCGCCTGTTGGGTGAGCTGATCAACACCTCGGCCAGCGATACCTGGGCCAAGGACGCCAAGACGGCGCTGCAGGAGTGGCTGCAGGCGCGTCGCCTGGCCGTACCCAGCTACCGCATCATCGAGACCCGCGGCCAGGCGCACAACCAGACCTTCGAAGTCGAGTGTGCCGTGCCTGCCCTGGGTCTGGCCAAGCGCGGTGAAGGTCGCTCGCGCCGTACTGCCGAACAGGACGCTGCCAAGCGTATGCTTGCGGAACTGGTGGCGCGAGACAAGCCCGGGTCCGCGCTGTCATCCTGAGGGCTCAGAGCCTTGACGCACCGACACCGCGTGCCGCAGCCATCCACCACCAGTCCCCAAGCGGGCCACGGCCCGCGACATTCCCATGCGCCGCCCAGCGGGCGCACCAAAGGTCATTGACATGAACGACACCGCGCCTGAGTCCGGGCTGCCGCAACGCTGCGGCCTCATCGCCATCGTGGGCCGCCCCAATGTGGGCAAGTCCACCCTTCTGAATGCGCTCGTGGGCCAGAAGGTCAGCATCACCTCGGACAAGGCCCAGACCACACGCCATCGCATCACCGGCGTACGCACGCTGGATGAAGCGCAGTTCGTGTTCGTGGACACCCCAGGTTTCCAGACCAAGCACAACGCGGCGCTGAACCGCAACCTGAACCGCACGGTCCATGGTGTGCTGGCCGATGTGGACCTGGTGCTCTTTGTCGTCGAAGCCGGTCGCTTCGGCCTGGATGATGCCAAGGTCCTGGCCCTGCTGCCCGAGAACAAGCCGGTGGTGCTGATCGCCAACAAGCTGGATGCCGTGCACCGCCGCGCCGAGCTGGCGCCCTGGCTCAAGAGCATGGCCGAGCGCCGCAATTTTGCGGAGTTCGTGCCCCTGTCGGCCCGCAAGGAAGCCGACGTCACGCGCCTGTTCAAGATCCTCAAGCCCTACCTGCCGGAGCAGGGCTGGTTCTATGACGAGGACGCGCTGACCGACCGCTCGGAGCGCTTCCTGGCCACCGAGATCATCCGCGAGAAGCTCTTCCGCCTGACCGGCGATGAACTGCCCTACACCTCCACCGTCGTCATCGACAAGTGGGAAGACGAGGGTGAGTTGCGCCGGATCTCGGCCTCCATCGTGGTCGAGCGCGACGCGCACAAGGGCATGATCATCGGCCAGGGCGGTGAGCGTCTGAAGCGCATAGGTTCCGAGGCCCGCCAGGAGCTGGAGCACCTGATGGATGGCCGGGTCTTCCTGGAGCTGTGGGTCAAGGTCCGCTCTGGTTGGGCGGACAACGAAGAGCACCTGCGCACCTATGGCTACGAGTGAGCGGCTGCGGCGGCCCTGAATGGTCATCCGCGCTCCTCGACAGGCCAGCACGCAGCCAGCTTTCGTGCTGCATCACTACGACTGGAGCGAGACCAGTCTCATCCTGGACCTCTTCACCCGTGAGCAGGGGCGGCTGGCCGTGGTCGCCAAGGGTGCGAAGCGGCCTTATTCCCAGCTCCGATCCGTGCTGCTGCCATTCCAGCGCCTGCTGGTGGGTCTCGGCAAGGCCGCGCGGGACGAGCGCAGCGAGACTGAGGTCCAGACCTTGCGCAGTGCCGAATGGGCTGGGGGCCATACGCTGCCGGGCGGTGCGGCCCTGTTCGCCGGCTATTACCTCAACGAGTTGCTGCTGAAGCTGATGGCCCGGCAGGACCCGCATCCGCGGATCTTCGACGCCTACGCGGCCACCCTGCCGCTGCTGCGCGAGGACGAGGACCAGCGCAGCCAGGCCGCCCTGCGTGCCTTTGAGCTGCGATTGCTGGCCGACCTGGGCCTGCTGCCCGACTTGAGCATGGTCACGCAGACACAGCGCGCGCTGGAGCCGGAGCGGCTCTACATGCTGAGCGCCGAGATGGGCGTCTGCAGCCTGAGCCACGAGGCCCCGGCCTTCGGTGCGATGCAGCTGGTGCAGCTGCAAGCGGCCTTGCTGCATGGTTCGCAGGCCGCCCTGCAGCAGGCCTGCTTCGACTGCCTGCCCTCGCTCAAGGCCTGCCTGCGCGGCCTGCTTCACTATCATCTGGGCCACAAGCCGCTGCGAACGCGGGCGGTGATGCTGGATCTGCAAAAACTGCTGGACTGATGTCATGAATCCCCTGGTCGCTCCCGAAGCCCTGCGCCACGACGGCCGTTGCGCCCTGTCCGTCAACGTCAACAAGGTGGCGCTGCTGCGCAACACCCGGCACCTGGGCATTCCCAGCGTGACCCGTGCCGCCGAGCTGTGCCTGCAGGCCGGCGCCCAGGGCATCACCGTGCATCCCCGGCCGGATGGTCGCCACATCCGCACCGAAGACGTCCACGAGCTGGCTGCCCTGATGAAGGGCTGGCCCCAGGCCGAGTACAACATCGAGGGCAACCCCACCCAGAACCTGATGGACTTCGTGCGCCAGCTGCGGCCGGACCAGGTCACCTTCGTCCCTGACGCCGAGGATCAGTTCACCTCGGACCATGGCTGGAACCTGCCGGCCGACATGGATCGCCTGCGCCCACTGATTGCCGAATGCAAGGCCCTGGGCGTGCGGGTGAGCCTCTTCATGGACCCGATCCCGGCGGCCATGGCCCATGTCGCGGCGCTTGGCGCTGACCGCATCGAGCTCTACACCGAGACCTTCGCCAGCGCCTTCGGCACGGCACGGGAGGCCGAGGTGCTGGCCGGGTTCACCGCAACCGCCGAAGCCGCGCTGGCCGTGGGCCTGGGCATCAATGCCGGCCATGACCTCAATCGCCCCAATCTGACCGCCTTCCTCAAGGCCGTGCCGGGCGTGATGGAAGTTTCCATCGGCCATGCCCTGATCGCCGATGCCCTGGAGCTGGGCTATGCCGAGACCGTGCGCGACTACCAGCGCAGCATCCAGCGCGCCTATGCCTGAGCTTCGCGAGGCGCGGGCGGCAGACCTGGCGACGCACTCGCAGCGGGTCGGTCGCGCGTTGCCTTGGGCCCGAACCTGGACGAGGGAGCCTCGACATGATCTACGGCATCGGTACTGACGTCTGCGACATCCGTCGCATCGCCGACACCCTGCAGCGCCGCGGCCCGCGCTTCGCTGAGAAAGTGCTGGGGCCGCATGAGATCGAGGTCTTCCGCGATCGCAGCGCCCGTGTCGAGGCCCGCGGCATCGCCTATCTGGCCACCCGCTTTTCCGCCAAGGAGGCCTTCTCCAAGGCGATTGGCCTGGGCATGCGCATGCCCATGAACTGGCGCGACTGCGAAATCGTCAAGGCCGCCAGCGGCAAGCCCGAGATCCGCCTGCATGGCGCCCTCAAGGGCTGGTTCGAGGCGCGCGGCCTGCAGGCCCATGTGAGCGTCAGCGACGAATCGGACTACGCCACCTCCTTCGTCGTCGTTGAGACGCGCCCCGAGTCTTCTTCCAGGAGCTGAACCGATGGACATGCTGCATCACGCCCCCCTCATGCTGGACATCGCCGGCACCGCCTTGAGCCCGCATGAGCGTGAGCGCCTGAGCCACCCGCTGGTGGGTGGGCTCATCCTCTTCGCCCGCAACTTCGAGAGCCGGGCTCAGCTGACGGCCTTGTGTGGCGAGCTCAAGTCCCTGCGGCCCGACCTGCTCATTGCAGTGGATCAGGAGGGCGGCCGTGTCCAGCGCTTGCGCAGCGATGGCTTCACGCCCTTGCCGGCCATGCGTGCTCTGGGCGAGTTGTGGATGAAGGACGCCCTGCGTGCCACGCAGGTCGCCACGGCCCTGGGCTATGTCATGGCCATGGAGCTGCGGGCCTGCGGCGTGGACCTGAGCTTCGCGCCGGTGCTGGACCTCGACTACGGCGAGAGCTCCGTGATCGGTGATCGCAGCTTCCATCGTGACCCGCGTGTGGTCGCGATGCTGGCCAAGAGCGTCGCCCAGGGCCAGCTGATCGCCGGCATGGGTGCCTGCGGCAAGCACTTTCCCGGCCATGGCTTCGTGAAGGCCGATTCGCACGTGGACGTGCCCGTTGACAAGCGAAGCCTCAGAGCCATCCTCGCCGAGGACGCCAAGCCCTTCGAATGGCTGCACCTGAGTCTGGCCGCGGTGATGCCGGCCCATGTGATCTATCCCAAGGTCGATGCAAGGCCGGCGGGCTTCTCCTCACGCTGGCTGCAGGAGATCTTGCGCGAGCGCCTGGGCTTCGCCGGCCTCGTCTTCAGCGACGACCTGGGCATGCGTGGCGCACGCGTACTGGAAGGCCGCGAGATTGGCTTTGCCGAAGCTGCCATCACGGCCCTGCATGCAGGCTGTGACATCGCCCTGCTGTGCAACCAGTCAATGGAGGAGGGCGGTCGCGTGCTGGACGAGGTGCTGCAGTCCCTGGAGGATGCTGCCCTGCAGGGGCGCTGGCAGCCCAGCATGGAAAGCGAGGGGCGGCGCCAGCGCCTGCTCTCGCAGCACGCCCCGCTCAGCTGGGACGAACTGATGCATGAGCCGGGCTATCACCTGGCCTTGCAGCAGTTGAACTTCTAGGCGGCCGGCGCGCAATGGCCGTGCAGCGCGCGCCAGCCTGACCTCAGGCCGCGGCCTTGCCCGTCTTGGTTGGCGTGGCCGGCTTGGCCTTGGGGCCCGCCCCCTTGGCCCGGGCGGCGGGCTCCGAGCGGCCCTCGGAGTTCACCTGGACCTGCATGTCCATGTCCATGCGATGACCTTCGGGCAGGGGCATCTGCATCTGCACGCTCATGTCCAGGTCATTGCGCAGCGGGAGGCGGTCGGCCAGGCGCAGATGCAGGCGGCCGGAGCCGGTGCCGTTGAGCACCATGCTCAGCGAGCGTGGGGCCTGCGCGCCATCGGCGCTGGCGGCGGCGCTGGCGGCGGACGGCGGCAGTGGCAAATCCATCTTGAAGTCCATCGCGGCAGCGATGTCGAAGAAGGCCACGCCGGACTCGACCTTGACCAGGGTGTAGCGCGCGTTCACCTTGCCCGCATTGCTGCCGGCAGGGGTGTTGGGCAGCGGCAGGTTCAGCTCCAGCGGCATCTCCAGCGACTCGCCCACGCGGAGCTGGGCGCCTTCGAACTTGGCGAGAGCGTCGAAGGTCTTGCGGAAGGCCTTCTCCAGCAAGTCCGGGGGCATCTTGATCTCGGCGGCGCCCGACCAGCGAATGTTCTCGTAGCGGCCGTCGACGAGCAGGGCGCTGAACTGCATCTCGGGCATGCCTTTGGCCGGAGCCCCGGGCAGTAGGTCGCCATCGCTATTGCGCAGCTCCATCTTCGAAGACTCGATCCGCGCAGTCACGGGGATGCGCTGCTGGGCATCGGCGGCACCCGTCTGCAGGCGTTGGTGCAGCTGCATGCTGACAGTCAAGGGCATCTTGATGGCCCCCAGCTTGCCGCGCAGTTGCTGCACCTCTTCGTCGCTGGCGCCTGGCCGGGGCTTGAGCTTCATGTCGGTGACCATCTTCACGCGGACATCCTGCACCTGCTGCGACTGGGCCAGCGGCAGCAGCGACAAGGTGATGGGGCTCTCCTCCGCCAGGCTGAGCCCGGGGGCTGTGGCGAGGCCGATGACAGCCAGCGGCAGCAGCCGGCGCAAGATCTTGGACATGAATCCCTCCCTGTTGAATCTGTAGGTAAAACAAAACCGGCCTGCCCCTCTGGGGGGGGCAGGCCGGTGGCATCTTAGGTGAAGTCGTCAGGGAGGCTGGCCGTCTACTTGCGGTAGTTGTCCAGCATCCGATAGCCCCGTGCATACAGCCCGAACAGCAGGGCCGCCAGCAACGCGAAGCCAGCGAAGAAGAACATCTGGAAGGCGGTGACGCTGGTGCCTGTGGACTTGATGTAGCTGGTCACCCCTTCGCTCTTGACGCTGCTGTTGGCCAGCAGCACCCAGAGGTTGCCGACGGTAACCGAGAGGTTCCAGAAGCTGGTGATCACGCCCTTCATGGGCAGGGGCGCCTGGCTGTACGCGAACTCCAGGCCGGTGGCAGAGACCAGCACCTCGCCCAGGGTCAGGATGGCGTAGGGCAGGATCTGCCAGACGATGCTCACGGTGTGGCCGTCATCCAGCCACAGCTGCAGGCCACCCACCACGATCCAGGCCACGCCCGACAGCGCGATGCCCGCACCCATGCGGCGCAAGGCCGTGATGCGCAGGCCCATGCGCTCGAGCATGGGGTAGAGCACCAGGTTGTTGAAGGGGATGAGGATCATCACCAGGGCGGGATTCAGCGCCTGCATCATGGAGGACTGGAACCACTCGGGCTTGCTCATCTGGTCGGCCTGCAGAATCCAGGTCGAGGCCTTCTGGTCGAAGAGGGACCAGAAGGGGGTCACCAGTGCAAACAGCACCAGCAGGCGCAGCACGGCACGCACGCCCTCAACGGCCTCGGGCGGGTGCACATTCGAGGCCTTGCCCAGCTGCAATGCCGCCCCCGCGCCGCCAAATCCCATCAGCAGCACCAGGGCCAGGCAGAAGCTGGCCACGAAGCCGATCTGCTTCATCAGCAGGAAGCTGCCCACGGCGCCGGCCAGGCCGATGAGCGCCACGACGAGGCCAGGACCGCCGGTCTTCAGCGCGCTGATCACGACCTTGAGGAAGCTGTGAGGGTCATGCGCCACGGGCGGCGTGTGGACGTACTTCTTGCGGCCGCTCCAGAAGATCAGCGTGGCGATGGCCATCAGGATGCCGGGAATGCCAAAGGCCACGCTGGCGCCGAACTGCTTCAGGAAGATGGGCATCAGCAGCGAGGCGAAGAAGGAGCCGAAGTTGATGATCCAGTAGAAGGCGTCATAGACCTTCTGGGCCAGGCTGCGGTTGCTGCTGTCGAACTGGTCGCCCACGAAGGAGCTCACCAGCGGCTTGATGCCGCCCGAGCCGAGCGAGATGAGGAAGAGGCCGGTGTAGAAGCCGGTGATGTTCTTCTCGAAGATGGCCAGGCAGGCATGGCCGCAGCAGTACAGCAGGCTCAGCCAGAAGATGGTGTTGTACTTGCCGAAGAAGCGGTCTGCGATCCAGCCGCCCAGCAGCGGAAAGAAATAGACACCGATCACGAAGGTGTGGAAGACCTCCTTGGCCTCGGCCTTGCGCAGGTCTTCCGGGATGGCCATCAGCAGGCTGGTCATCAGGAAGACCGTCAGGATGTTGCGCATGCCGTAGAAGCTGAAGCGCTCGCATCCTTCGTTGCCAATGATGTAGGGGATCTGCGGCGGCATCTTGGGCGCCGCGGTGCTGGCTGTCTGGGTCACGGTAAGTCCTTGTGTCGGAGCGCAGGCGGGTTGCCCACGGCGGCGGCAATGCTGGGTGAAGCAGGGCTGCCACTGTAGGCGAAAAGGCGTGCCGGGAAAGGGTGCCAACCCTAGGCAGCGGGCCTGTCCATTCGATGCGCCGGTGGAGGCATCGCCGCAGGCCGGGGGTGTGCTGGCCGCCTCCATGCCGAGAGGAGCGAGCCGGAAATGAATCACGCCGCCGGGCGCGAGCCACGGCGGCGTGATCGGGGCCGGCTCAGGGCCGGCGCTCAGGGTTTCAGCCCTGCAGCTCGAAGGGCAGCTTGACCTGGGCCAGGTCCTTGCGGGTCTCGACCAGCACCAGCGGGCCTTCGTCCAGTTGCAGCACGGGCGGGCGCTCGCGCGGCATGCGCACAGGCTTGGGCTCGGCGGCGATGGCGGCCTGGGCGGCGGCCACCTTGTCGGCGTCCGAGTTCACCCATTGCAGACCAGCGGCTTCGGCAATGCCGTGAAGGTCGCTCATGGGCAGGCTGTAGGCCGGCACCACGACGGCAGGGGATTGCACCGGCGCTTCGGCCACCACCGGAGCGGCCGGAACCTGGGCGGGGGCAGCCGGCTCCTGGACGACCGGGGCGACAGCGGCGGATTCGGCGGGCTCACCCACCAGCTCCAGCTGCTGCGGAGCCGCCGGCTCGGCGCCTTCGCTGCCTTCTGTGCCCTCGCCAGACTGGCCTTCGCGGCGGTCGCGGCGGTAACGGTCACGGCTGCGGCGGCGACGGCCATCCCGGCCTTCCTCGCCCTGGGACGCGTCGCTCGGCGCTTCGCCTTGAGTGTCGGCTGCAGTGAGCTCCTGGGCAGGGGCCTCGGCGGCCTCGGCTTCGGCGGACGGCTCAGCGTCAGCGCCATTCAGCGTGTCGCTGCCGGCTTCGGGGGCGCGGTCCTCACGGTCACGGCCACCACGGCGGCGGCGGCGGCGGCCCTGGCGCTCTTCACCGGCGGCCTCGGGGGGCATGCCATCAGGGATGGTGTCCTGGAAGGCGGTCGGGGACTCGGCGCCCGTGGTTTCGGCCAAGGCCTGGACCTCGGCGGCCGGGCGTTCCTGGCGCTCGCCACGCTCACCGCGATTGCGGCGTCCTTCGCCGCGCTCGGCTCGCTCACCGCGCTCACTGCGTTCAGGGCGACCACCTTCCGGCGTGGCGGCCTCATTGCGCTCGCTGCGCTCATTGCGGCGGCCACGCTCCTGACGCTCGCCGCGTTCGCCACGTTCGGCACGTTCGCCATTGCGATCAGTACGTTCGCTGCGCTCGCCGCGTTCAGCACGGTCGCCGCGCTCCGCACGCTGGCCGTCCTTGCCTTCGCCGCGGCCCTTGCCGTCCTTGCGCTCGCCACGGTCGCCACGGTCGCCACGGTCGCCACGGTCGCGGCGGCGGCCGTCACGGCTACCGTCGCGGCCTTCACGCTTGGCGCTGTCCTTGCGTTCGGTTTCAGCGGGCTTGGCTTCCTCGGCCGGCGTCTCGCCATTGCCGAAGATCTTCTTGAGCCAGCCGAAGAATCCGGTGCTGGTGGCGGCCGAGGCAGCAGCCGTCGCAGGTGCGGCGGCGGCCGGCGCCGCGGGCGCAGCCACGGGCTTGGGCGGCACCACGGGGGCGGGCTGCTCGGGCAGGATGCCCTTGATCACCGGTTCCTGCTTGCTCTTGCCCTTGTCGTCGCCGCCGCGGCGGGTGATGCCCACCTCGTCCTGCGGCTCCTCGATCATGGTGTAGCTGGCCTGCAGATTCTCCAGGCGCGGATCGTCGTGGCGCAGGCGCTCCAGCTTGTAGTTGGGTGTCTCCAGGTGCTTGTTGGGCACCAGCAGAACGGTCACGCGCTGCTTGAGCTCGATCTTGGTGATCTCGGTGCGCTTCTCGTTCAGCAGGAAGCTGGTCACCTCCACCGGCACCTGCACGTGCACGGCGGCGGTGTTGTCCTTCATGGACTCTTCCTGGACCATGCGCAGGATCTGCAGGGCCGAGCTTTCCGTGTCACGGATGTGACCGGTGCCATTGCAGCGCGGGCAGGTGATGTGGCTGCCTTCGCTCAGCGCCGGGCGCAGGCGCTGGCGGCTCAGTTCCAGCAGGCCGAACTTGCTGATGGAGCTGAACTGCACGCGGGCGCGGTCCTGGCGCAGGGCGTCGCGCAGGCGCTGCTCGACCTCGCGGCGGTTCTTGGACTCCTCCATGTCGATGAAGTCCACGACGATCAGGCCGCCCAGGTCGCGCAGGCGCATCTGGCGGGCGATCTCGTCGGCCGCTTCCAGATTGGTGCGGGTCGCGGTTTCCTCGATGTCACCGCCGCGGGTGGCGCGGGCGGAGTTGACGTCCACCGAGACCAGAGCCTCGGTGTGGTCGATCACGATGGCGCCGCCCGAGGGCAGGTTCACCGTGCGGCTGAAGGCCGTCTCGATCTGGTGCTCGATCTGGAAGCGGCTGAACAGCGGCGCGTCGTCACGGTAACGCTTCACGCGATGCGCGTTGTCCGGCATCACGTGGTTCATGAACTGGTGAGCCTGCTCGTAGATGTCGTCCGTGTCGATCAGGATCTCACCGATGTCGGCGGTGAAGTAGTCGCGGATCGCTCGGATGACCAGGGAGCTTTCCTGGTAGATCAGGTAGGCGCCCTTGCCGCCCCGGGAGGCGTCGTCGATCGCCGTCCAGAGCTTGAGCATGTAGTTGAGGTCCCACTGCAGCTCGGCGGCGGTGCGGCCGATGCCGGCGGTGCGGGCGATCAGGGACATACCCTTGGGGTAGTCGAGCTGGTCGAGGTTCTCCTTGAGCTCCTCGCGATCCTCGCCCTCGATGCGGCGCGAGACGCCACCGCCGCGGGGGTTGTTCGGCATCAGCACGAGGTAGCGGCCGGCCAGGGAGATGAAGGTGGTCAGGGCAGCGCCCTTGTTGCCGCGCTCTTCCTTCTCGACCTGGACCAGCAGTTCCTGGCCCTCCTTGATGGCGTCCTGGATCTTGGCCGAGCGGACGTCCGTGCCTTCACGGAAGTACTGGCGGGAGATTTCCTTGAACGGGAGGAAGCCGTGGCGGTCTTCGCCGTAGTCCACGAAGCAGGCTTCGAGCGAGGGCTCGACCCGCGTCACGACGGCCTTGTAGATATTGCCCTTGCGCTGTTCGCGCCCTTCGATTTCGGTTTCGAAGTCCAGCAGTTTCTGGCCATCGACGATTGCGAGGCGCCGCTCTTCCGGCTGCGTCGCATTGATCAGCATGCGTTTCATCGTTTCTCCTTACACGCCGTTCACACTGGCCAAGACCAGGCTGCACGGCGCGCAGCACCACATCGCACGGGGCGTGAACCCGCGGGCGACCGACATCAGCACGAGAAACGCGGTGGAACCGAGGAAGGAATCGCCCTGGACTGCTGGAGATCGCGAAACTCGCGATCAAGCCGGCAGCGTTGGCGCGTGCGCTTCAACAGGGGGCGCGGAGCCTCCCTCCCGTGAACGCGCCACCATCGTTGGCGCGACCCGGCCGCGGCTGATGCGGGGCAGGCAGCCGGTCAGCGACCGGGGCTGCGCGCGCATGCGGCGGGGGGTGGGGGGATTGCTGGGATTCATCCGCGGGGAACTGCTGGGCGCTGGCATGAGGCCTCCGGCTCTTGACCGGGCGGCCTCACACGATGAAAAACCTTATTCGTGCCGATCGTGGGGTGATAGCCCCTCGATCAGGCGTGGTCCGTACTGCGTCGCTCTTCCGTGCCCGCTTTCCGACCGCCGCTGTCACTTGGGGACAGGGCCCGCCGGGCAGGCAGACACGTTGCTTCACCAAATTGTGAGGGCCTTGAACGGGGACGCGGCTTGCGCCGCAGACCACCTGTTCCAGGCCCTACCACCCCTGCGTTCTTTGCATCCCCGCGGCTCACCCGCAGGTAAAATCAGAAAAATCAAATACTTAGAACGCAATCGTGGTACGGAAGATTATAGGGGCTAAAGGTCGCAGCCCGAGTTCGGGAAGCGACCACAGCGCCAGGCGCCCGGCAGCGCCCGCCCAGCCCGGCCGCAAGAAGGCGTCCACCACGATGAAACGGGGCGAAACGCCTCGTTCGGCGGCCGCGCCGGCTGCGTCCGGCCCGGGTGTGGCCCGCCCGCCGTCCCAGGCGCAGGGGACAGCCGTCCCTCCCAGGGCAGCACCGGCGGTGCAACTGCTCACCATTGACGAAGGCTCCGCCGGCCAGCGCCTGGACAACTTTCTGCTGAAAGTACTCAAGGGCGTGCCCAAGACCCACGTCTACCGGGTGATCCGGGCTGGTGAGGTGCGCGTCAACAAGGGCCGGGCCCAGGCCGACACCCGCCTGGAGCTGGGGGATCTCGTACGCGTGCCACCGGTGCGCCTGCCCGAGCGCAGCACGGCGGCCCAGGCTCCCGTGCCTGCACGTGAGTTTCCCGTGGTCTTCGAGGACGAGCACCTGATGGCCATCAACAAGCCAGCCGGCGTGGCTGTGCACGGCGGTTCGGGCGTGAGCTTCGGGGTGATAGAGCAGCTGCGCCAGGCCCGCCCGCAGGCCAAGTTCCTGGAGCTGGTGCATCGCCTGGACAAGGAAACCTCCGGCCTGCTGCTGATTGCCAAGAAGCGCAGCGCCCTCAACGCCCTGCAGGACCAGTTCCGTGACCGCGAGACCGGCAAGACCTACGCTGCCCTGGTATGGGGCGCCTGGCCCAAGGGGCAGACCGTGATCGACGTGCCCCTGCTGAAGTTCGTCGGCAGCGACGGCGAACGCTGGGTGCGCGCGGTGACGTCCTCGCACGACCCGAGTGCCGAGCACGCCAAGCGCTCCATCAGCCTGGTGAAGCTGGCGGAAGGGCTGCCGGGCTTCAGTCTGGTTGATGTGACCATCAAGACCGGCCGCACCCACCAGATCCGCGTGCACCTGGCCCAGGCGGGCCATGCCATCGTCGGTGATCCGAAGTACGGGGACTTCGAAGCCAACAAGGCCCTGGCTCGCGGCGAGACCGTGCCGGGGCTGCGCTTCGACCGCATGTTCCTGCACGCCCGCCGGCTGCGTTTCATCCACCCTGCCGGCGGCCAGGAGATCGAATTGACGGCACCCTTGCCCGACGAATGTGATTCCCTGTTGCGTCAACTGCGCCACCCGCCGCGCCAAGGCCACGTTTGATGAACGCCACTCGACCCCAACGCTACGACCTCATCGTCTTCGACTGGGATGGCACCCTGTTCGACTCCACCGCCCTCATCGTGCAGGCCATCCAGGGCGCTGCCGCCGACCTGGGCCTGCCCGTGCCGCCGCGCGAACGCGCCGCGCACGTGATCGGCCTGGGGCTCTACGAGGCCCTGGCCATTGCCACGCCCGAGCTACCGCGCGAGCGCTACGCCGAGATGGGCCAGGCCTACCGCAAGCACTACTTCGCCCAGCACGAGGCCCTGTGCCTGTTCGGCGGCGTCGAGCCCCTGCTGCAGGCGCTCAAGGCGCGGCACCACTGGCTGGCCATCGCCACGGGGAAAAGCCGCAGCGGCCTGGACGAGGCGCTGCGCCATGTCGCCCTGCATGGCGTCTTCGATGCCAGCCGCACGGCCGACGAGACCCAGAGCAAGCCGCATCCCCTCATGCTGGAGGAGCTGATGCGCGAGTTCGCTGTGGAGCCTGAGCGCACGCTGATGATCGGGGACACCACGCATGATCTGCAGCTGGCCCGCAACGCCGGCTGCGCGGCGCTGGGCGTCAGCTATGGCGCCCACGATCCCGAGCATTTCGAGGCCTTCGAGCCGGTGCATATCGCCCATTCAGTGCCCGATCTTCACGACTGGCTGCTCAAGCACGCCTGACAAGACCTGACCCTGCCATGAATGCCAACGACACGATCCCCCAAGGTGATGGCCTGCTCCTGTGCGAGTCGGCCGAGCTGCAGGAGCGCGGCAAGGCGCACTGCTTCGAGGTGCTTCAGTACGGCCAGCCGGCTGGCGCCTTTGCCCTGCGCTTCGAGGGCCAGGCGGTGGCCTATCTGAACCGCTGCGCCCATGTGCCCACCGAGATGGACTGGCAGGAAGGCGAGTTCCTGGACAGCGACAAGCGCTACATCATCTGCTCCATCCATGGCGCCGTCTACGACCCGCTGAGCGGCCGCTGCATGACCGGCATGTGCGGCCGCACCGGTCTGCACAAGATCGAGGTGCAGGAGCGCGAGGGCAGGGTGTATTGGTATCCTAGCCGCGACACCAAGCCTGCTTTCGAGGACTGAGCCCGCCCTCCACACCCCCCCCCGGGGCCGGCAGCCTGCCCAGGCCCTTGCAGCAAACACCCGACATGAATCCCAACGACGAACAGCCGCGCATCCTGCCGGACGCCACGGCCCGCCCCGAAGACATGCTCAAGGCCGCCATGCCGGAGCCGGACCCCCTTGCACCCTCTGCGCCGTCTGCACCATCTGCACCATCTGCACCATCTGCACCATCTGCACCATCTGCGCCATCTGCACCATCTGCACCATCTGCACCATCTGCACCATCTGCACCATCTGCGCCGGCCGCCGGCTACGAACCGCTGCTGGCCCAGTTCGCCCAGGACTTTCTGCGTGACCGCCGGGCCGAGCGCCGCTGGCGCTCCTTCTTCCGGCTGCTGTGGCTGGGCCTGGTTTTCTTCCTGGTCTGGGCCTTGTTCTACCAGCCCCATCATGTGACCGCGCCCAATACGCCGCACACGGCCCTGGTCGAGGTGCGCGGCGAGATCGCGGCCGATACCGAAGCCAGCGCCGAGCTGATGCTCTCCGCCCTGCGCAGTGCCTTCGAGGACCAGGGCGCACAAGCCGTGGTGCTGCGCATCAACTCGCCCGGTGGCAGCCCGGTGCAGGCGGGCATCGTCTATGACGAGATCCGGCGCCTCAAGGCCAAGCACGGCAAGAAGGTCTATGCGGTGGTCGAGGAGATCTGCGCGTCGGGGGCCTACTACATCGCTGCTGCGGCCGACGAGATTTTCGTGGACAAGGCCAGCATCGTCGGCTCCATCGGCGTGCTGATGGACGGCTTTGGCTTCACCGGACTGATGGACAAGCTGGGCATCGAGCGTCGCCTGCTCACCGCTGGCGAGAACAAGGGCATGCTGGACCCCTACAGCAAGGAGAACCCGCGCCAGAAGGCCTATGCCCAGGCCATGCTGGACCAGATCCATCGCCAGTTCATCGCCGTGGTGCGCGAGGGCCGCGGCCAGCGCCTCAAGGAAACACCCGAGATGTTCTCCGGCCTGTTCTGGAACGGCGAGGAAGCCGTCAAGCTGGGCCTGGCGGACGGACTGGGCAACCTGGATTTTGTGGCGCGAGAGGTGGTGAAGGCCGAGGAGGTCATCGACTACACCCCGCGGGACAACGTCGCCGAACGCCTGGCCAAGCGCTTCGGCGCAGCCCTGGGCGAGGGCGCTGTGAAGGCGATGCGGCAGCTGCCCGCCATCCACTGAGGCGTCGTGACGCCTCCATCGAAAAGGCCCTCCAGCGGAGGGCCTTCGCGTTTGCGGGGACCTGGGGTCAGGTCTTGCTGCGACGGCGCGAGGCCAGTGCTGCAGCGGCCAGGGCCAGTCCGGCAAGCCAGCCGATCTGCGGCTCGGGCACCTGGCTGGTCTCGGGCGGCCGCGGGGTGGGAGTCAAGGGCTCCCAGCCGATCTCGAAAGCCTGCGAGATCGAGGCGCCGATCACCGTGCCTTCCACATGGCCCTGGCCGTAGAGGTCAGCCTTGGGGGCCAGCACGCTGCCATCCACCCAGCCCAGCTTCACACGGTTGGCATTGGCCAGGTTGAACAGCACCTTGCCCTGGGCCTCCTGCACGGGCTTGAAGCCGCTGAAGGCGCCGGTCAGCTGCACATCGCCCGCGTTGAGGATGTTGACCACCACCCAGGCGTCTGCCGCCACATTGCTGAGGGTGAGGCTGGGCATCACCCAGCTGCCGCCCAGCTTGTTCTTGCTGCCCAGCAGAATGTCGAAAACTTCCACCGCGCCAGCCTTGCCGCTGCCGCTCAGCTTGATATCGCTCCAGGGCTGGGTCACGGTGCCGGTGCTGGCCAGGGCGGCCAGCGAGCCGGACAGTGTCGTCAGCTGGTTCTGGGCGGCCTTGAAGTCCACCAGGCCGCTGATCTTGGGTTCGGTGCGCAGGTCCAGGTAGCTGGAGGAACCCTTGTTCTGGCCGCCGAAGACGCCATAGCTGTTGCCATAGTGGGCGAGGGCCGGGTCCCAGGGAACCAGATTGCCTTCACCGGCGCTGCTGTCCTTCACCGAAGCCGGCGCCGCGGAATAGATGCGGCCGTTGGTGAAGCTCACGTCACCGCCTACCACCAGGGCCGGGCCGCTGCTGCCGGCCGGCGCACGGTAGCCCACGCTGAGACCGTTGGCTGTCAGTGAGCCTCCGACCGCCAGCCGGCCTTCCACGTCATTGGCCGCCTTGACGTCGCCGAAGATGAAGGCGCTGTACTGGGCGGCCACGCCCAGGTCGATGAGCGGTGCGGCGCCTGCCGCCTGTGCCAATGCCAGACCAGTCAGGCCGGCGGCCAAGGCCCCAATCCTGCGCGGCAGCGCTGCTCTTCCTTGCTTGCTGTGCATGTTTTTCCCAGACGTCCTTGGCATTCAATGCCTTGTGAATTGCGGCGGATTCTAGGAAGCAGGCTGTTACCTACCACCCCCGCGATTGAGGTGGTATGCAATTGGTTTGTGCTTTTTGCACGGTTCACGGCTTCAGCAGCCGGGATGCATCGCGCGCCCGGCCTGTGTTTCAGCGGCGTCCCTCAGGGCTGCACATAGGCCGTCTTCACGGTGGTGTAGAACTCCGCCGCGTAGCTGCCCTGCTCGCGCGGGCCCATGCTGGAACCCTTGCGGCCCCCGAAGGGCACGTGGTAGTCCACGCCTGCCGTCGGCACATTGACCATGACCATGCCGGCCTGGGCGTGGCGCTTGAAGTGGCTGGCGTACTTCAACGAGGTGGTGCAGATGCCCGCCGCCAGACCGAAGGGGGTGTCGTTGGCCAGGGCCAGGGCGTGCTCGTAGCTGTCTGCCGGCAGCACGCTGGCTACGGGGCCGAAGATCTCCTCGCGGCAGTGCTGCATGCTGTTGTCGCAGTCGGCGAAGAGCGCGGGCTGGAGGTAGAAGCCGGGCTTGTCCAGTTGCAGGCGTTCGCCGCCGCAGACCAGTCGCGCGCCCTCGGCCTTGGCAATGTCGATGTACTTCAGGTCCTGCGCCAGTTGGGCTTCGTCGACCACCGGGCCGATCTGGGTCTGCGGGTCCAGGGCGTCGCCCACGCGCAAGGCGCGGGCGGCCTCGCCCAGGGCCTGCACGAAGCGGGGGTAGATGCCCTTCTGCACGATGATGCGTGAGGAGGCCGTGCAGCGCTGGCCCGTCGAGAAGAAAGCGCTCTGCAGCACCGAGTTCACGGCCACGTCCAGGTCTGCATCGTCCAGCACGATGCAGGGGTTCTTGCCGCCCATTTCCAGCTGGAAGCGGGCACCGCGCGCCACCGCGGCCTGCGCCACGCGCTGGCCCGTGCCCACCGAGCCGGTGAAGCTGATGGCAGCCACGCGGCGGTCGTCCAGCAGGGCCTGGCCTACCTGCGAGCCCGGACCCATCACCAGGTTGAAGACACCGGCGGGCAGCCCGGCGCGGCTGATGATCTCGGCCAGCGCCCAGGCAGAACCGGGGACCAGGTCGGCAGGCTTGAGCACCACCGTGTTGCCGAAGGCCAGTGCCGGCGCGAGCTTCCAGGCCGGGATGGCGGCGGGAAAGTTCCAGGGCGTGATCAGGCCCACCACGCCCACGGGCTCGCGGGTGATCTCAACCTCGACGCCGGGGCGCACCGAGGCCAGCTTCTCACCGCGCAGGCGCAAGGCCTCCTGGGCGAAGAACTTGAAGATGGCGCCGGCCCGCGCCACCTCGCCAATGCCCTCGGGCCGGGTCTTACCTTCCTCGCGGGACAGCAGGGTGCCCAGCTCCTCCTTGCGGGCCAGGATCTCGCCGCCGATGCGGTCCAGGGCATCCGCACGGACCTGCGGGCTGGAGAGGCCCCAGGCCGGCGCGGCTTCAGCTGCGGCGGCGATGGCGCGCTCGGCCAGGGTGGCATCGGCCTGCGCGTAACGGCCGATCACGTCGCGGGTGTCCGAGGGGTTGAGGTTGTCACGCAGGCGTGGGCCGTCCAGCCATTCGCCGCCGATGTAAAGAGGGTGCAGGGGAGCGCTCATGGGTTTGTCTCGCAAGGTCTGGGTGCGGATATTGTAGATATATCTATTGGAGCACGGAGTCTCCCATCATGCAGATCCTGGCTTGTGAACGCCAGCTCGCCGGATCAAGCCCTGCGCAGATCTCATGGGCGCTGGCGCTGCAGGCCCTCAGGCCCTCAGGACTGGGCGGGGCTGAGCGGCTGCTTGGCCTTGGAGGCTGCCGACCCGGCGAGTTCGGACAGGGCGCGCACCAGCCCGCTGCGGCTGGGCTGGTCCACGAAGATGCAGCGCTTGCCATGGCGCTTGCAGTGCTCCTTGACCCTCCAATAGGCATCGTGGCTGATGCAGGCGGTCTGGCAGATCACCAGGTCTGCCGCTGCCAGCGTGGCGTCGAGCTGGGTGACGGCATGTTCCTCGCCGCCGTCGTGATGCAGGAAGCGGGCGCCGCGCGCCTCGATCAGGCGACGGTAGACCGGCACGGTGGCCGCACGCCCGCCGACGCAAAGAACGGACTGATCCTCCAGGGGGACAGGCACGGCGGCCGAGGCGGCGCCGGGGGACTCCGGGCCGCCCTGGGCCGGATCGGCCGGGGCAGGGGGAGGCAGGCGGGCGGGGGCCTGCTGCGCCTGGCGCAGTTCGCGGCGCAGGCCTTGCACGGTCTGCTCCAGCTGATGGATGCGGGCCTGGCCCTCCAGCAGTTGGCGTTCGCGGACCAGTGCCTGGCGCAGGGCGGGTTGCGTCGCGTGCAGGGTGTCCAACTCAGCCTGCACGGCGGCGAGGCGGCTGTCGCGCAGGACCAGCTCGGCCCGGTGCCGCATCTGCTGGGCCAGCAGCTCCTCGATCCGACGGTCCCGCTCGGCGATCAGCTGGGTGCTGCGCTGCTGGGCTCGGCCCAGCTCGGCCGCGAGTACGCCGTTCTCATGGGTCAGGGCCTGGATGCGCTGCAGGTCTGCCCGGTGCGAGCTGCCCACCTGGTGCTGGATCATGTGGATGTCCTGCAGCACCTCATCCTGCAGCAGGCTGTCGCAGCGCGGATGGCTGAGCGTGGCCCACAGGGCGCCGGCCACTTCCGCGCTCGCCGAGGCTTCGCGCCACCAGTCGCGCAGCTGCAGTGTGGTCTTGAGCCGGCTGGCCTGGCGTACGGCGAGGGCATAACGCTGGTCCAGCTCGCGGTGCAGCAGCTCGGCGATCCGACCGCGCTGGCGGCATTCGTGGATGGCTCCGCAGTGCAGTTCGTAGTCCTGCACCATGGCCTCTCCTCCCAAGGCCTTGCCGACGCGCTTGCGCAGCACCGCCAGGGGCAGGCAGGCGCCGATCACGGGGCACAGGGCCTGCGAAGGCAGCTCCCAGAGGCGCCGGCGTCGCGAGCCCAACAGATGGCTGGGCACGGCCAGTTCGGGAGGGGCGGCGGCCAGCGTTGCCGTGGCCTCGGCGCCACCATCTGTACCGGGCGCTTGGGGTCGTGGTTGAGGGCTGCTTCCGTGGGGCGCGATCTGCGGCTCGGTGGCCGTTGCCAGCCTGTGCTCGCTACGGTGTTCACACATGGCAGTCCTCCCAGGTGGGGGCCAGGTAAGGCGGGAGCAGGCCATCAGTGGCCAGGCGTTCAGGCGTCGGCATGCGAGGCTCCAGTCGGGGCGCACCATTCGGGCTGTGGCCGCAGAGGTGCGAAAGGGAGACAGGCTGGCGGCAGCTGGCGGCGAAGGGCGGGGTCGGCGGGGCCGACCGCAGGGTTCAGTGCTTCACTTGGTCAGGATCAGCTTGCCCAACTGCGTGAGGCGCAGCCGGTAGAGCTGGCCGGCATGCTCGATCTCGAGCTCGCGGTCCTGCCCCAGCAGGTCCCGGCTCTGCAGGCGGCGGGGGGCCGAGCCTGGCGTGGCCCGGGGGGCGCAGGCTTGGGGCGGCAGCGGGGGCGTCACCAGGGACGATGGGGTGGGGGATGGCTTGTCCATGCGAGCATGATAAATGCGAATAATTCGCAATTGCAAGCTGTCAAGGTTTGCAGGAAGCCGCATGCGCCAGCCCGCTACTGGGGCCACAATCGGCCTTCGCGTCGGTCTCCAGGGCCGGCTGCCCCAGAACACTTGCACAGGAGTCCGCCATGAAAGGTGATGCCAAGGTCATCGAGTACCTCAACGCCCAGCTGAAGAACGAGCTGACCGCCATCAACCAGTACTTCCTGCATTACCGCATGCTGAAGAACTGGGGCCTGGAGCGCCTGGCCAAGCACGAGTACGAGGAGTCCATTGAGGAGATGAAGCATGCCGACAAGCTGATGGACCGCATCCTGACGCTGGAAGGCCTGCCCAATCTGCAGGACCTGGGCAAGCTCTACATCGGCGAGAACGCCGTGGAGGTGCTGCACTGTGACCTCAAGATAGAGACCGGCTCCCACCCCTTGCTGAAAGAAGCCATCGCCTACTGCGAGAGCGTGCGCGACTATGTTTCGCGCCAGGTGCTGGAGGAGATCCTGGCCGATACCGAAGGCCATATCGACCATTTGGAAACGCAGATCGAGCTTGTCGCCCAGCTGGGCGAGCAGAACTGGCTGCAGTCGCAGATGGGTTGAGGCGACGTGCTCTCCGGGGCAGGGCGGGGCAGGCAGGGAAAGGCCCCAGGCCGCTTGGTGGTTTGTAATTGAGAAACGTTCGCGTTTGCGTTACGATGCTTCCAACGCTTCGCCACTGCCCTGCCGAGCCACCATGATCGTCTGTCTCTGCCACCGAGTCTCTGACCGCGATATCCGCCGTGCCGTGGCTGAAGGCACCCGCAACTTCGAGGTGCTGCAGGACGAAACCCGGGCGGCCTCCGCCTGCGGAGCCTGCCATGACTGCGCCCGTGAGGTCTTCAACGAAGCCGTGTCCACTCACCTTGCGCTGCCGGTGCAGATGATGGAACCGCTGGCCCAGACCCGCCGGGTGATCCAGTTGGCCAGCGTGGCCGCCTGAGCCCCGGGACTTCGTCTCGTGCACGAGGAAGCCGGACCCTGGTCCGGCTTTTTTGTTTCGCGCCCTGCTGGCCGGGGCGCCGGGGGCCGGGCACGCCCCGCCAGGGTTCAGAACGCCCAGGCTGCGGCTGCATAGGCCAGGCGCCGCGTGGGCAACTGGGCGATGACGCTGTCCCCCGGCCCCGACCACTGACGCAGGCCCGCCTGCAGGTTCCAGCGGTCTCCTTGCCAGGCAACGGAGCCGGTGATGATGCGCCCGCCGTCCTGTGGTGACCACAGCGTGTCGGCGGCCCAGGTCCAGGCGCCCTGCGTCCAGCTGAGGCGCGCGAAGACGTTGTGCTGCTGCAGGCTGCTGTTGGCAAATCCCTGGGCCTGCCAGGCCAGGTTGCCGGCCAGGGCCGGGCGCAGCGCTGCTGGCGCCGCGAGGGCTCGCTGCGCCAGTTGCGCGCCGCGCTCACGCCAGCCCGCCCAGTCCGCGCGCGACAGGGCCTGCGAGTCCCACCAGTACTCCAGCAGCAGGCTCAGCTGCGCCTCAGTCGTCCAGGTGCCGCCCAGCAGCAGCTGGCTGCTGCCCTTGCGCAGCTCGCGCTGCCAGGGGAGGGTGGCGCTGGGCAGCGTAGCCTGAGGATCGGCCCGCCAGACCCGGCTGCGCTGGTTGATGCGGGCCGAGGCGTGCAGCTCCAGTGCATCGCTGGCAACGACGGAAAAGGCCGCCCCCAGGCTGGCATGCTGCTCGCGGCCGAGGCGTGCGAAGCCATGCCAGTCCCAGGCGCCTGCGCGCTGGTAGAGCCGCAGGGCCAGCGCTTCCTCGTCGCCGCCCTGGCCGTCCTTGCGGGCCGGGTTGACCCACACAAGGCTCCAGGCCGTCTCGGCGCTGAAGTGCTCCAACTGCAGCAGCGGGCGACCCCGGTTGTAACTGCCCACCAGGGTGCGGCGTTCCTCCTGCGCCACCATGTCGTTGGGACGGAAGGCATAGCCCACGTCCCAGCTGACGAGCTTGCGGCCCAGGCTGTACTGCAGGCCCGCCGCGCCGCCCCAGTCGCCCGAGGCATAGAGCTCGTTGACCGCGGCGTGGCTGCTGGCCGCTGCATGGTCCCGCTGCAGGTGCTGGGCATACAGCGAGGCATTGACGGGTCCGCTGCGGGCCTTCCATTCAGCCTCCAGCAGCAGGCTCTGCCGGGCGGCGCCATCGAGGCCGGGCTGCAGGGCATCGGCCTGGGCCAGCGGGCCCTGCGTGCTGCGCTGCTGGGATTGGACCTGGCTGCGCAGTTGCAGGCTGCTCTCGTCCAGCGCCTGGGCCTGGGTACCGGACGCGGCCAGGGCCAGCGTCCAAAGAAGGCGGCGAAGCTGCATGCGCATCACTCCAGGCTGGGGCTGCGCGCCAGGAACATGGGGTTGAACCAGGCTTGCGGTGCTTCCCGGTTCTTGCGGGCGAGGTAGCGCACCTGGGTCAGCTTGCGCTGCGAGAGCGCGTCCTGCAGCAGCATCTCGCTGATGAGCTGGCCGTTCTTCTCGTAGCGGAACTCGGCGGTCTTGGCGAGTTTGTCGGACTGCACGTAGAGCTCGGCCCGCAGCGGCTCGTGCCGGGTCTTGCCCACCCACAGCAGGATGCGCTGGTAGCTCACGCCCTTGCGCAGGGCCTGCAGTGCCAGCTTGAGGCAAGGCTGGTCGCCGCAGCGCTCCTCGCCCTGCAGCTCGCCGCTGTAGTCCTCGCTCCAGGACAGCGTGGCCACGTCGCCCGTGGAGGCATCGCCCAGCAGCTTCTGCAACGGCGTGATGCGCAGGGGGCGCTGGCTGGAGGGCATCAGCAGCCAGAAATCGTCCCCCAGCATCAGCACCTTCTGGCCCTTCTCGGCCGGGCTCTGCATGAGCACCAGGGAGCGGTGATCGGTCTGGGTCAGCACGGTGTAGCGGCGTTCCTTGTCCAGGGTGCCGTCGGCGTTCAGGACGCGGACCTCGGTGTCGACCTGCTGCTGCTTGGCGCCGCCGCTGCGGAAGGCATCAGCAGTCTTCAGAACGCTGGCGGCGTCCAGTGCTTGGGCCAGGGGCGTGATGAGCAGGGTGCCCAGCACGACGGCGATCAGGGCCGGTGTCTTCATGGCGGATTCCTTTGCTGTTGGTTCAGACATGGGCCAGGGCCTGGACCACGGGCTGGTGCACCGTCCGGCGTGCGACGAGGGCCGCGCTGAGGCCGGTCAGCAGCAGCATGGCCAGCAGGGTCCAGGCATAGAGAGAGCCATCGATGGCGATGTTCAGCGGATAGCCCTTGGTGGAGCCGGGCGGGGGCGGCATGTTCACCGGCACGACCAGCAACAGGACGCTGATCCCCAGGGCCAGCAGGGCGCCGAGCAGCGCACCTCCACCGCCCAGCACCAGGCCCTCCAGGGACAGTGTGGTCAGCAGTTGGCGCGGTGTGGTGCCCAGCGCACGCAGCGTGCCGATCTCGCGGGTGCGCTCGATGATGGCCATGGCCATGGCATTGGCCACGACGAAGAGCACGATCAGCGCAATGATCAGCCCCAGGGCGCCGAAGATGCGGTTGTAGAGGTCGCGCACGGCCTTGTAGAAGGTGGCCAGGTCCAGCCAGGTCTTGATCTGCAGCGATGAGTGTGCCGACTGCAGGCGCTGCTGCAGCGGCCCGGTGCTGGCCATGTCCTTGAGGAAGACACCCAGCGTGGAGACGCGCTCGGTGGCCAGCAGAGCCTGGGCGCTGGGCAGGTCCACGTAGACCAGGCGCTTGTCCAGCTCGGCGATGCCGGTGGACACCACGCCGCGCACGGTGACGTCCACCGCATTGAGCGCGCCTGCCGTGGTGCTGGCCAGGAGGGTCAGGTTGCTGCCGGGCTCGGCCTTGAGACTCTTGGCCAGTCCTTCACCCAGCATCACCACCAGGCGTTCGCGGCTCATGATGACCTCGCCGGACTTCAGCTGCAGGAAGGGGCCCTTGACGGCGAACTCCGCGTCGGCGTCGATGCCGTTGGCCACCATCACCGTGGACTTCTCGCCGTTGGAGATCAGCCCCGTGAACTCCACGCGCGGCAGCACCTGGCGGACCTCGGGCTCCAGCAGCACGGTCTTGCGCAGCGCCTGCCAGTCGTCCAGGCCATGCTGCAGCGGCGTGTCCTCGTCCTGGCTGAACTGGGCCGGCGTGCCCAGGACCAGATGGCCGGTGCTGCGCGCGGCGGACTGTGCCAGGCTCTCATAGGTGAAGAGGGCAAAGCCCCCGGCCAGCAGCAGCCCGGCCGTGCCCAGGGCGGCGATGGCCAGGGTCACGGCGGAGCGCCGCTTGTTGCGCAGGGCGTTGAGCCAGGCGAAGTGCATCCATTTCATCAGCGCGCTCATGCGGCAAGCTCCTCGGAAGTCAGGGCCTCGACCGGGGCCGAGGGGACGATGCGGCCGTCCAGCAGGCTGATCACGCGGTCGCAGCGCCGCGTCAGCCTTTCGTCGTGTGTGGCGATGAGAAAGGCCGCGCCAGCCTCATGCGCCAGGCTGCGCATCAGGCCCAGCACCTGCTCGGCAGTGTGCGAGTCCAGGCTGGCCGTGGGCTCATCGGCGATCACCAGGCTGGGGCGCTTGACCAGGGCCCGCGCCATGGCCACGCGCTGGCGCTGTCCACCGGACAGCGCATCCGGCCGGTGCGCGGCGTGCTCGCTCAGCCCCACCTGCACGAGCGCTTCGGCGACGCGGTGTTGTCGCTCTGCCACCGGGACGCCGGCCAGGAACAGGGGATAGTCGACGTTCTCGGCCACCGTCATCACCGGCACCAGGTTGAAGCTCTGGAACACAAAGCCGATGGCATCGCGGCGCAGCAGCGTGGAGGCCAGCTCCTGGCGGGCATCGACCGCCTTGCCATGCAGCAAGACCTGACCCTCATCCGGACTGTCGATCAGGCCGCAGAGGTTGAGGATGGTGCTCTTGCCGCTGCCCGAGGGCCCGGTCAAGGCCAGCAGTTCGCCGGCTCGCACCTCCAGGTCCACGCCCTGCAGGGCCGGCACCACGTGCTCGCCGAGCCGGTAGGTCTTGCGAACGCCACGAAGGGCCATGACGGAGGTGGGCATCATTGCCCGCCCTTCAGTGCAGCCTGCGCCTCAGCGGCCTGGGGCAGTTGGCGGCTGACGACCTGCTGAAACAGGGTGCGGGCCCGCTCGCCCTGCTTGGCTTGTTCGGCCTCGCGAGCCGCACGCATCAGCACCGCGCCCTGGAAGCCCGCGGGAGCCTTTGCGAAGAGCGGGCTGGCCTGGATCTCTTCCAGCAACTGCCTGCCCCGCGGGCCCCGGTTGAACATGTCGGGCAGGCCCAGGAAGGTGTTGGCCGCAACAAAGCGTGTCTGCAAGCTCACCGCAGTGCCCTGGTACAGCGCTTCATCATGCGACGGTGCCAGCAGGCCCAGGGCCTTGTCGATCTGGGCGAGGCCGTCCTCTGCATGGCTCATCTTCTTCCATGGCGCCCAGGCGTCGCGGGCCTTGAGCGTCGTGGCGGCGCCCAGATAGCTCATCAACAGGGGATGGCCGGGTTCAGCCTTGAGCATCGCCTGGAACTGCTCGATGGCTGGATCAGTCGCCTCGGACTTCCCCTTGGTGGCAGCGACAAACTGCCCGACGGCGGCCTGCATGGCCGGTTCCGGCAGCGCGTGGGCCGAGTTCAGGCAAAAGCCGGCAAGGCAGAGGCTCAGTGCGGTACGGATCAGGGTGGGTTTCATGGCGTCCTCATGTCAGTGTTTGAACATGGGACGCAGCGTAGGCAGACGTCAGCCCTGGCGCGATGGTGCCGCGACGGATGTGCATGGCACGCCGCGAAATGCAGGCCAGGCGGCGCGAGATGCACAAGAAAAAAGCCGGCACAGGGGCCGGCTGAAGGCGGCGCGAGCCGCCGGGACATTTCGCAGGGTTCAGGGATGAGGCTTACTTCTTGGCAGCCTCGGTCTTGTTGTCGGTCTTGGCTTCAGCCTTGGCAGCGGTTGCCGGCGCGGCGGTCGGAGCCGGCGTGGCGGCGGGCTTGGCTTCCGCGGCAGGGGCGGCTTCCTTGGCGCCGTCCTTGTGGCTCATCTTGTGCCCATCCTTGTGGCTTGCCTTGTGCCCTTCCTTTTGTCCGTCCTTGTGCCCGTCCTTGTGCATGGGCTTCGCTTCGGGGGCCTTCTCGGCTGCCGCCGTGGCGGGCGTCGCGGCGCTGGCGGTGGCGACGGGCTTGGTCATCGGAGCTGCCGTGGCCGGCGCGGCGGCGGGGCTGGTGGCGGCAGGCTTCGTGGCCGGAGCTGCCGGTGCCGCGCTGGTGGCGGGAGCCTGGGCGAAAGCGGCACCGCTCAGGGCCAGCAGGGAAGCGATCAGGGTGGTCTTGGTGTTCATGGTCAGGTCCTTGTCGTGAGTGAGAGAGCGTGGGTGTCAGGGGCTGTGTGTCAGATTCAGGCCTGGGGCTTGGTCGGAGCAGGCTGGGTCGGCGTGGCCGCCGTCGGTGCGGGGCTGGCCGTGGGGCTTGCCTGCGTGCTCGTGGGCTTGGTGGGCAGGGCCTGCGCGGCGGGAGCCGGCGTCGGCGTCACGGCAGTTGCGGCAGTCGCGGCGGGGGTGCTCGCCGTCGCGGTGCCGACCTTGCCAGAGGCCGTGGGGGCCTTGCTTTCTGGCTGCGCCATTTTGGTGTTATTGCTGCTGTTGGCAGCCGTTGCTGCGCTCGTCCCTGGTGCTTGCTGGGCCGTCGCGACGGCGGCGATCAGGGCCAGCATCGAGGGGATCAGTGCAGTCTTCAGTGCTTTCATCTGGGGGCTCCAGGGTTGGTGAACTTGTGCCTCCACAACGAGGCCTGGACGGAGGCAGTTGACCTGCCTCGGTGCAATTTCAAAGCGTTACAACTCTGTTGCGAGTTCGCTGCAGGGCGATCTGAGACGGTGCAACAAGGGTCAGGTCTTGCCTTTTCCCGGCCTCGGCCATGGATGCCAGAATCGTCTCCAGCACAGGAGACCGGCATGACGCATTCCTTCGATTGGCACAACCCCTACGCCAGCACCCGCAGCCCCGTGTTTGCGCGCAATGTGGTGTCGACTTCCCATCCGCTGGCTGCACAGGCCGGCCTGCGCATGCTGGCGGCCGGAGGCAATGCGGTGGATGCCGCCGTGGCCTGCGCCGCGGTGATGACCCTGGTGGAGCCCTGCAGCAACGGCCTGGGCTCGGATGCCTTCTGCATCCTCTGGGACGGCCAGCGCCTTCACGGACTCAACGCCTCGGGGCCTGCACCTCAGGCCTGGACGCCCGAACACATCAGGCGCAAGTACGGCCGCACCGATGACAGCATGCCCAAGCGCGGCTGGGGCGGCGTGACCGTGCCCGGTGCGGTGGGCGCCTGGATGGCGCTGAGCGAGCGCTTCGGCCGCCTGCCTTTCGAGGACCTGATGGCGCCGGCCATCGACATCGCCGAGCGCGGCTATGCCGTGCCCGTGATCGTGCAGGGCAAGTGGGCCTTGGCCGCGGCCCTGGAGGAACTGACGACGCAGCCCGGCTTTGCCGACGCCTTCCTGCCGCGTGGCCGAGCGCCGACGGTGGGCGAGCTGTTTCGCTTTCCCGACGCCGCCCGCAGCCTGCGCCTGATCGCCCAGACGAAGGGCGAGGCCTTCTACCGCGGAGAGATCGCCGCCGCACTCGCCGCCTTCGCGCGCCGGACCGGGGGCGATCTGAGCGAGGCGGATCTCGCCGCCTACCGGCCGCAGTGGGTCGACCCGATCCAGCAGCGGCATGCCGGCCACGAACTGCACGAGATCCCGCCCAACGGCCAGGGCATCGCGGCCCTGATCGCGCTGGGCATCCTGCGCCACACCGGCTATCGCGACCATGGCCCCGACGACGCCGCCGGCCTGCATCTGCAGATCGAGGCCATGAAGCTGGCCTTCGCCGACGTCTACCGCTACGTGGCCGAGCCCGCGGCCATGGACCGCAGCGTCGAGGCCCTGCTGGATGATCGCTACCTCGCCGGCCGCGCGGCGCAGATCGACCCGAAGCAGGCCCAGGACTTCAAGCCGGGCAATCCGGTCAAGGGCGGCACCATCTACCTGACCGCGGCCGACGAGCGCGGCCTGATGGTCAGCTTCATCCAGAGCAACTACATGGGCTTCGGCTCGGGGCTGGTGCTGCCGGGCTATGGCGTCTCGCTGCAGAACCGCGGGCATTGCTTCACCCTGGCGGGCGGCCATCCCAATCAGGTGGCGCCAGGCAAGCGCCCTTTTCACACCATCATTCCTGCCTTCCTGACCCGCGAGGGGCAGGCGCAGATGAGCTTCGGCGTCATGGGCGGGAACATGCAGCCCCAGGGCCATCTGCAGACCCTGGTCCGCATGCTGGACCACGGCCAGCAGCCGCAGACCGCCTGCGACGCACCGCGCTGGCGCTTCAATGCCGGCCGCTCCATCAACGTGGAGGCGCACATGCCGGCCGCCACCATCGCCGCGCTGGCCGGGCGCGGCCATGAGATCGGCGACATCCACGACAGCTACCAGGACTTCGGGGCCGGCCAGTTCATCTGGCGTCTGGGCGATCCTGCTGTGGAGGGCTATGCGGCCGCCAGTGACCCGCGGCGTGACGGCGCGGCGGTTGGCTTCTGAAGCGCTCGGCACCTGCGGCCTGTCTGCAGGCCCCTGACCATCGGCACTGCAGGAACAGGGGACATTGTGCGAAGCTTGGCGCCGCCACGCTTGTGGCGGGCCGAAGGCCGCTGCTAGCATCCAGGGACTCTTCACACCTCCAGCAGGACGCCCCATGACCAAGCTGCTCGATCGCACCAGACGCTGCACCCGCCGTGCCGTCCTGGCGCGTCCGTGCGCGCCGGGGCGAGGTTGCGCGCCGGTCTGACTCGGCCTTTCGCGCACCCGCTTTCCTTTCCTGCAAGCCCGCCTGTCCGTGGGCAGACGCCGCCTCCTCAAGAGCCGGCATTCGGAGATTTTCATGCAAGCCCAAGCCACTGGCTGGCTGGACCGGATCAAGCAAGCCCTGACCCTCCCCGAGGGTGACCTGCTGCGCGACCGGGTGTACCGCCGGCTCTGGACCTCGATTCTCATCAGCTCGCTCGGCGGGCAGATCACCCTGCTGGCCTTGCCGCTGACGGCGGCCGTGATGCTCGATGCCACGCCCACGCAGATGGGGCTGCTGACCTCCATGGAGATCGTGCCCTTCGTGCTCTTCTCGTTGCCGGGCGGCGTTTGGCTGGACCGGGTGCGCAAGCTGCCGGTCTACATCGTCGGCGAGGCCGTGCTGGGCCTGGCTGTGGGCACCGTGCCCGTGGCCGCCTGGATGGGCTGGCTCACCATGGGCTGGCTGTACGTGGTCGGCTTCATCCTCGGGACGATCTACACCATCGCCGGCAGCGCGGCGCAGATTGTGCTGACCCAGGTCGTCACCCGCGACCGACTCGTGGAGGCCCATGCCAAGAACGCACTGGCCTCGTCCGGCGCCGAGGTGGTGGGGCCGGGCATCGCGGGGGCGCTGATCAAGCTGCTGGGCGCGCCCATGGCGCTGGCGGCGGATGCCTGCCTGCTGATGGTCTCGACCCTGATCCTGCGCGGCATCCGTGTGCGCGAGGAGTTGCACCATGTCTCGGGAGCTGATTTCTGGCGCGACCTCAAGGCCGGCGTGCGCTTCGTGAGCCACCAGCAGCTGTTGGTGGCCCTGGCCTGCGCGGTGGGCGGCTGGCAGTTCTTCTACAACGCGGCCCTGGTGGTGCAGATCCTCTTTGCCACCCGCACCCTGGCCCTGTCCGGCGAGACGGTGGGCCTGTGCTACGTGGCCCTGGGCGCGGGTACGGTGATCACCAGCGTGCTGGGCCACCGCATCAGCAAGCGCCTGGGCCCCGGCCCCAGCCTCATCGGTGGCTTCGCGGTCTGCGGCCTGGGCTGGCTGACCCTGGGCCTGGCACCGGTCGGGCCGCTGGGCGTGGCGGCCTTCGCGGCCATGCTCTTCGCCTTTGGCGTCGGTGCTGTGCTCATCTTCATCAATTTCCTCTCGCTGCGTCAGGCGGTCACGCCCGCACCGCTGCTGGGCCGCATGACCAGCACCATGCGCTGGCTGATCCTCATCCCCGCCGGCCCGGGCGCCATGCTGGGCGGCTGGCTGGGCGAGCATGTGGACCTGCGTGCATCGCTGCTGTTCGCCGGCGCGGGTGCCTTGCTGCTGAGCGCCGTGGTCTGGCGCCTGGGCACCATCCGCGGCGTTGCCGTGCTGCCGGTGCTGCAGGATCTGGGCACCGAGTCCACCCTCGGCGCCGAGGCCCAGCCGGGCCTGCTGCCTGAGGTCGGTGCGCAAGGTGTCTCGGCCAAATGAGCGCTCCCGCTGTTCCGCCAGTGCCGCCCCGCGTCTTGCTCAAGGTGCCCGAGGAGCTCAGCAGCGAGCGCCTGGTCCTGCTGTCCGCCCGTGCGGGCTTTGGTCAGGCGGTGTGTGCCGCGGTGTCGGAGTCCTTCGAGCAGCTCAGACCCTGGATGCCCTGGTGCCAGGAGATGCCCACCGTCGAGGGCACGGAAGCGGTGATGCGGCAGATGCAGGCCCGTTTCATCCTGCGCGAGGACCTCTGCTACTACTTCTTCCGCCGCGGCGAGGACGGCCGCCATGGACGGCTGCTCGGCGGTTGTGGCCTGCACCGCATGGACTGGGACCTGCGCCGCTTCGAGATCGGCTACTGGGTGCGCAGCTCGGCCCAGGGGCAGGGCTATGTCAGCGAGATGGTGCAGCTGCTGAGCCGCCTGGCCTTCGAGCAGCTGCGGGCGCGGCGCCTGGAGATCCGCTGCGACGCCCGCAATGCCCGCAGCCGGGCCGTGGCCGAGCGCAACGGCTTCGCGCTGGAGGCGGTGCTGCGACACGCCATGCTGGGTGTGGACGGCGAGCCGGCCGACCAGTGCCTCTACACGCGCTGGCCCTGAGCTTCAGCGGGCCGGGTCCAGCCGGTCCACCGCGTCGGTGATCAGTCCGTCCAGTCCTTCGCTGCGCAGGCGCGCGGCCGTGGCTTCGTCGTTGACCGTGTAGACCAGGGCCCGCATGCCGGCGGCATGGATGGCCTCGATGCGGGCCCGGTCCATCAACCGGTAGTTGGTGATGGCGGCGCAGCAGCCCAGGGCCTTGGCCTCTTCCAGCCAGCTGTCGCGGTGCTTGTCCAGCAGCAGGGCGCGGCGCTCGTCAGGCGCGCTGGTTCGCACGCCCTCGAGGGCCTCGGGCTGGAAGGAACTGAAGACAGGCCGCAGGCGCTGGCCGGCCCACAGCCGCGTCACTTCGCGGCCCAGCACCTCGCCGGTCTCGCGGGCCTGGCCGGGATTGGGCTTGAGCTCGATGTTGAGGGCGAGCTGGTTGGCGATCAGGAAGGCCGCGATGCCCTCCAGCGAGGCGATGGGCTCGCCCGCATGGTGCAGGCTGTGCCAGCCGCCGGCGTCCAGCCTGGAGAGCTGGCTCCAATCGAGCGCCCTGGCGGGCCCGCGGCCGTTGCTGGTGCGGTCCAAGTCATCGTCATGCAGCAAGAAGGGCACGCCGTCCCGCGAAAGCTTGAGGTCGCACTCGAAGGCCCGGTAGCCGAAGCCGGCGCCGGCCCGGAAGGCGGCCAGGGTGTTTTCCGGAGCCAGGCGACCGGCACCGCGGTGGGCAATCCAGAAGGGCAGGGGCCAGGGGGTCGAGGCAGGAGTCATGATGGCGTGGGCTTGATGGGCTAGCCCATTCTGCAGGCGCATCGCTGCGGCTGAACAGCCCCGTGTCTCCTGGGGCGATGCCTCCAGAGGCCGCTGCGCGCATGGTGCACTGCGGTAGGATTCAGGCCCGATGCCAAGTCAGGACGCGCGGCTCCCATGCGGAGCGGCCGCCCCTGCACCGGCGCCGGGCTGCCGGGCGTGATCCGCCCGGGGCCTCGGCGGGGTGGGTCGGGAAGGGGCGCAGGCCCCGGCAGGCGTCGGCAACGGCACCTGGCCAGGCCTGACTCCCAAGTTCCAGCCACGCCCGGGGCGGCCCGCAGCCGCCGCGGACAACCCAGGGCCCCCGGGGGCCCGGACGCCATGAATGCACCGCATCCGCTGATGCCCCAGATCCTGGACCCTGTGACCACGCACGAGGCCGCGCACGAGGCGCCCCGTCTGCGTGAGATTCCCTACAACTACACCTCCTTCTCCGACCGCGAGATCGTGATCCGCATCCTGGGCGCCCGCGCCTGGGAGCTGTTGAACTCGCTGCGCGAGGAGCGCCAGACGGGCCGCTCCGCCCGCATGCTCTACGAAGTGCTGGGTGACGTCTGGGTGGTGCAGCGCAATCCCTACCTGCAGGACGACCTGCTGGACAACCCCAGGCGCCGCGGCCAGCTGATCGAGGCCCTGCACCACCGCCTGCATGAGGTCGAACGCCGACGCAAGCCCGAGGCCGACCCCCAGCGCGATGCCTCCGTGGGCGAGCTGCTGCAACTGGCTGGCCAGGCCGTGCGCCAGTTCTCGGACCAGTTCGAGGAGGTGGCCGAGTTGCGCCGCCGCGCGACCAAGACCCTGGGCCGCCACACCGCGAAGGACAACATCAAGTTCGACGGCCTCTCCCGCGTGGCCCATGTGACGGACGCGACCGACTGGCGCGTCGAGTACCCCTTTGTCGTGCTGACGCCGGACACCGAGGCCGAGATGGCCCGCCTGGTCAAGGCCTGCATCGAGCTGGGCCTGACCATCATTCCGCGCGGAGGCGGCACCGGCTACACCGGCGGCGCCGTGCCCCTGGTCTGGAAGAGCGCGGTCATCAACACCGAGAAGCTGGAGGCCTTGCGCGGCGTCGAGATGGTCCAGCTGCCGGGCCTGGACCGGCCGGTGGCCACCATCTTCAGCGAGGCCGGCGTGGTCACCCAGCGCGTGTCCGACCTCGCCGAGCAGCACGGCTTCGTCTTTGCCGTGGACCCCACCAGCGCCGAGGCCTCCTGCGTGGGCGGCAATATCGCGATGAATGCCGGCGGCAAGAAGGCCGTGCTGTGGGGCACCGCGCTGGACAACCTCGCCAGCTGGAAGATGGTGACGCCCGAGGCCAAGTGGCTGGAGGTGATCCGCCTCAAGCACAACCTGGGCAAGATCCATGACGTCGAGACCGCCAGTTTCGAGCTGCGCTACTACGACGCCTCGGGCAAGAAGCTGGAGCGTACCGAGCGCCTGGACATCCCCGGCCGTACCTTCCGCAAGGAGGGCCTGGGCAAGGACGTCACCGACAAGTTCCTGGCCGGCCTGCCTGGCGTCCAGAAGGAAGGCTGCGACGGCCTGATCACCAGCTGCCGCTGGGTGGTGCACCGCATGCCCAAGCATGTGCGCACGGTCTGCCTGGAGTTCTTCGGCAACCCCAAGGACTGTGTGCCCTCCATCGTGGACATCAAGGACTTCATGTTCACTGAGGCCCGGAACGAAGGCGGCGCCATCCTCGCGGGCCTTGAACACCTGGATGACCGCTATCTCAAGGCCGTGGGCTACTCGACCAAGAGCAAGCGCGGCGGCCTGCCCAAGATGGTGCTGATCGGCGACATCGTTGGCGACGACGAGGACCGCGTGGCCCGCGCCACCAGCGAGGTCGTGCGCCTGGCCAACGGCCGTTCGGGCGAGGGCTTCGTGGCCGTGTCGGCCGATGCGCGCAAGAAGTTCTGGCTGGACCGCAAGCGCACCGCCGCCATCTCCAAGCACACCAATGCCTTCAAGGTGAACGAGGACGTGGTGATCCCGCTGCCCCGCATGGGCGAGTACACCCTGGGCATCGAGCGCATCAACATCGAGCTCTCGCTGCGCAACAAGCTGGCCCTGGTCGAGCGGCTGAAGGCCTTCTTCCGCCAGGAGCGTCTGCCCCTGGGCAAGACCGATGACGCCAGCGAGATCCCCAGCGCCGAGCTGCTGGAGGACCGCGTGCAGCAGGCCCTGGCCCTGCTGGACGAGGTCGGCGCGCTGTGGCAGGGCTGGAAGGACGGCCTGGACATCGTCCAGCCGGACACCGGCCGCAGCTTCTTCGACCAGCTCCAGGACAAGAGCCTGCGCGCCTCCTGGAAGGCACAGATCTTCAAGCCCCTCCAGTCCGTCTTTGCCGGTGCGGCCTTTGCCGACATCCTGGCCGAGTGCAAGCGCATCCACCAGGAAGTGCTCAAGGGCCGCGTCTGGGTGGCCCTGCACATGCACGCCGGCGACGGCAATGTGCACACCAACATCCCGGTGAACTCCGACAACTACGAGATGCTGCAGACCGCGCACGAGGCGGTGGGCCGCATCATGAAGCTGGCGCGCTCGCTGGATGGCGTGATCTCTGGCGAGCACGGCATTGGCATCACCAAGCTGGAGTTCCTCACCGACGAGGAGCTGGCCGACTTCGCCCAGTACAAGGCCGATGTCGACCCCGAGGGTCGCTTCAACAAGGGCAAGCTGCTGAGGCCCAATGCCAGCACGCATGGCACCTTCGCGGACCTGACCAACGCCTACACGCCCAGCTTCGGGCTGATGGGGCATGAGTCGCTGATCATGCAGCAGAGCGACATCGGCGCCATCAGCGAGAGCGTCAAGGACTGCCTGCGCTGCGGCAAGTGCAAGCCCGTGTGCGCCACGCATGTGCCGCGCGCCAATCTGCTCTACAGCCCGCGCAACAAGATCCTGGCCACTTCGCTGCTGGTCGAGGCCTTCCTGTACGAGGAGCAGACCCGCCGCGGTGTCTCCATCAAGCACTGGGAGGAGTTCGAGGACGTGGCCGACCACTGCACGGTCTGCCACAAGTGCGCCACGCCCTGCCCGGTGAAGATCGACTTCGGCGACGTCACCATGAACATGCGCAACCTGCTGCGCAAGATGGGCCAGAAGAGCTTCCGCCCCGGCAATGCTGCGGCCATGTTCATGCTCAACGCCACCAACCCCGAGACCATCAAGATGGCCCGCACGGCCATGGTGGGCGTGGGCTTCAAGGCGCAGCGCTTCGCGCACGACCTGCTCAAGGGCCTGGCCCGCAAGCAGACCGAGGCGCCGCGCGCGACCGTGGGCGCAGCGCCGATGAAGGAGCAGGTGATCCACTTCATCAACAAGAAGCTGCCCGGCGGCCTGCCCAAGAAGACCGCCCGGGCCCTGCTGGACATCGAGGACAAGGCCTACGTGCCCATCATCCGGGACCCGGCCAAGACCACGGTCGACTCGGAGGCGGTCTTCTACTTCCCCGGCTGCGGATCCGAGCGCCTCTTCAGCCAGGTGGGCCTGGCCACGCAGGCCATGCTGTGGCATGCGGGGGTGCAGACCGTGCTGCCGCCGGGCTATCTGTGCTGCGGCTACCCGCAGCGCGGCTCCGGCCAGTTCGACAAGGCCGACAAGATGATCACCGACAACCGGGTGCTGTTCCATCGCGTCGCCAACACGCTGAACTACCTGGACATCAAGACCGTGGTCGTGTCCTGCGGCACCTGCTTCGACCAGCTGCAGGGCTACAAGTTCGAGGACATCTTCCCAGGCTGCCGCATCGTGGACATCCACGAGTATTTGCTGGAGCGCGGCATCACCCTCGATTCCAAGAAGGCCTACCTCTACCACGACCCCTGCCACTCGCCCATGAAGCAGCAGGACCCGATGAAGACGGTGCAGGCCCTGGTGGGCCCCGAGGTGGTCAAGAGCGAGCGCTGCTGCGGCGAGTCCGGTACCCTGGGCGTGACCCGGCCGGACATCTCCACCCAGATCCGCTTCCGCAAGGAGGAGGAGCTGCGCAAGGTCGAGACGCAGCTGCGCGATGCCGGCAAGGTCGGCACCCAGGAGGACCTCAAGATCCTCACCAGCTGCCCCAGCTGCCTGCAGGGCCTGAGCCGCTACGGCAATGATCTGCAGAACGGCCTGCTGGAGGCCGACTACATCGTCGTCGAGATGGCCCGCCAGATCCTGGGCGAGCAGTGGATGCCGGACTACGTCGCGCAGGCGAACGCCGGTGGCATCGAAAGAGTGCTGGTCTGACCCCCCCCTACTGGCTTCGCCAGCCCCCCCAGGGGGGCGAGGGCGGCTGACCGGCAAAGCCGGATCAGCGCCCTCCGTGCGGGACGAAAAGGCCCGGCTGCTGCGCAGCGGGCCTTTTCTTTTTGGCTCTTTGCGCATTGCTTCGTGATGGCTCATCTGGTGAGCCACGCGAAGGAGATATTGGCTCGTAAGCCCCTGCGGTGGGGCGCAAGGAGCCAGAGATGCGCAGCCGGGAACTCAAGAAGAT
>NZ_JBPZGY010000018.1:0-90174 GCF_051857535.1 Roseateles sp. DB2
GCCGGAGAAGGTGGTGCTGCTGTTGTCTCCACCCGCACTGAGCGTGTTGGCGCCGAGATTGACCGTACCCGCGCCCGCCAGCGAGCCTATGGTCTCGTCGGCGGACAGGTTCAGCACGCCGCCTGCGCCCAGGGTCAGGGCGGAGCTGTCCGACAGCGCGGCCCCGCCGCTGAGAGTCAGGGCGCCCGCGCTCAGGGTCGTGCTGCCGGTGTAGGTGTTGGTGCCGGAGAGGCTCAGGGTGCCGCTGCCCTGCTTGGTGAGCCCGCCTGTGCCGTTGATGGCGCCGGAGAAGGTGGTGCTGGCGTTGCCGCTGGTGGTGAGGGTGTTGGCCCCCAAGCTGACTGCACCGCTCCCCGCCAGGGAAGCGATGGTCTCGCTCGCGTTGAGGGCCAGGGTCGCACCGCTGGCGACCGTCACTGCCGTGCTGTTGGCCACAGCTGCGCCGCCGCTGAGCGCCAAGGTGCCGGCTGACACCGTGATGGCCCCGGTGTTGGTGTTGGTGCCCGAGAGCGTCAGGGTGCCCACGCCCGCCTTGGCCAGGGAGCCACTACCCGCCAGGATGCCGGACAGGCCAACGCCATTGGTATTGCTGATGGTCGACGAGCCACTGAGGTTGATGTTCTGGCTCAGTGTCACGCCGCTGCCGTTGATCTGCAGGGTGGTGCTGGACAGGGTCAGCGCTCCCGAACCCAGGTTGCTGCCGTTGTTGACTTCCACCACCCCCCCGCTGAGGGTGCTCGTCCCCGTGTAGGTGTTGGTCCCGGTGAAGATCATCCGGCTGTTGGCCCCCGAGTTGGGCGTGATGGCCAGGTTTCGGCTGCCGCCGCTCTCGGTGATGTTGCCGCTGAAGGTGACGATGCAGTTGCCCGCCACCCCATTGATGACCGTGGCGTTGCCGGCCAGCACGATGTCGTTCGTGGCCGTCATCGTTCCGACGCCGAGGAAGCCCAGGGAGGCGCCGCCGGCCAGCACGATCTGGCCCGTCCCCAGCGCTGTCGCCGAGCCGTTGACCACGAGGTAGCCGGCGTTGACGGTCTGCGTGCCGCTCTGGGTGTTGTTGCCGAACAGGGACAGGAAATAGCTCGAGCCATTCTTCGTGATGGCACCCGATCCGCTGACATTGCCCTTGAGATTGATGTCCCCGGACACGGTGTTGAAGGTGGCCCCGCCACTGCCGATCACCACCTGGCTGCTCAGCGTGATCTGGCTGCCGCCCGTGGCGCTTTCCACCGTGGCGCCGTCCAGGGTCAGCGTGCCGCCCCCGGTGTGGTTGAGTGCGGCGGCGGTGTTGGTGATCGAGCCGCCGCCATCCAGCGATCCCGACAGGGTCAGGGTGCCGCTGCCGGTCTTGGTGAAGACGGCGCCGCCGCTGCCCACCACCACGGCATTCGACACGGTGTGGGCGGCCCCGTTGGTGTCGGCCAGGGTGGCGCCATTCAGCGTCAGCGTGCCGGAGGACAGGTGGTTGGCGTCCGAGATGCGCAGCGTGCCGCCGCCCACGGTGATGTCACCGCTCATGCCTGCGTAGTTGCCGGTGTTGCTCAGCACCAGGGTACCGGCGCCACTCTTGCCCAGGGTGCCCGAACCTGCCAGTTGGCTGGAAATCGTGGCGGTCTTGCCCGAGCCATTGGAGATCGTCAGTGTCTTGCCCGCGTCCAGCGTGAGCGTGCTGCCGCTCAGGTTGAAGCCGTTGCCCAGATCGGCGTCGACCGTGGCGTTGTCGCTGACCGAAAGGCCGCCGGCCAGCGTCATCGCCCCGGTGAAGCTGCTGGACAGCACCAGGGTGTTCGCCCCCGACTGCGCATTGGCAATGGCCATGGCCTCGCTGAAGCTCACGCCATCGCTCAAGTCAGCCGTGCTCGTGTCCGTGGTGTTGGTCACGTAGATGCTGCTGCTGGTCACGCTGACGTCGGCCGTGGCGCTGCTCGTGCCATCCGACAGCGTGAAGCGCACGGTCTCGTTCCCGGCCGGTGTGTCATTGCGGTAGGTGATGCCACGCAGCACGGCCTGCACCAGGGCATTGGTGGCCGCGGTCCCGGAGCTGGTGAAGCTGATGCTCAACACGCCGCTCGAATTGGTGAAGGTGGCGAAGGTCAGGCCACCGGACTGCAGATTGCCGCCGCTGACCGTGAAGCCGGCCGCATTGAAACCCAGGGTGTCCGCGGACCAGGCCGTGCCCTGGCGCTGCACCGTCAGGCTGCCGCCAGCCCAGTCGCCCAGGCCGCCGTTGAGGGCGGCGAACTCGGCATCCAGCACCGTGGCATTGCCCCCGGCATCCAGGACCACTGTGCCGCCCACGCCCGCCCAGGCGACCGAATCGCCCTGCAGGCTGCCCGTCTGCGGCGTGCTGTTGTGACCGCTCACCGTGACGCCATTGCCCGTCAGGTCGGCAATCATGATCGCGGCAGCGGCCCCGGCGTTCCAGTCCTCGGCAGCGCCCAGGTTGTAGGTGGTGCTGTCGGTGGAGCTGCTTCCGTTCTTGTTCAGCAGGGCGTTGACGGCGGCCTTGTCGGTGGCGCTCAGGGTCAGGGTGGCGCTCGTACCGGAGCTGAGGTCCACGTCGGCGGTGTCGGTGAGCGTATAGGTGGCGCCGCCTTCGCCGGTCAGCGTGAGCTTGCTGGCAATGATGTCGTTGCCAATCCCGCTCAGAGACAAGAAGCCGGTGCCCGTGATCACCAACTGGCCACTCGTGCTGTCGTAGGTGGCGCTGGTGATCGCTGGCACCGCCACATTGCTGACGGTCACGCCGTTGGTGGTGTCAGCGATGTCGCCGCCCGTCACGACGCTGTTCCAGTCGTCTGCTGCCTGCAGGTTGTAAGTGGTGCCGCCGGTGGAGGCCGTGCCATTGCGGTTGAACATCAGCTCCACCTGCGCCCGATCCGTCGCGTTGAGCGTGACCGAGAAGCTGGTGGCGGATGTCACCTCGACATTGGACGAAGTCAGCGTGTAGCTGCTGCCGCCTTCTCCCACCAGCGTGAGCTTGGACACCGTGATGTCATTGGTCGCCCCGGACACGCCCACCATATTGGTGCCCGTGACGGTGAGCACATGGGTGCTGGCGTCATAGGTGGCCGAGGTGATGGCTGGGGATGTGACATTGCTCACCGTCACGCCATTGCCGGTGAGATCGGCTGGCGCGCTGGCGGTGGCGTCCCAGTTTGCGGCGGCGGCCAGATTGAAAGTGGTGCCGCCCACGGCGCTGGTGCCGTTCTGGTTGAGCAGGCCGTTGATGGCCAGCCGGTCGGCGGCATTGAGCGTGATCGAGAAGGCCGTGCTGCTGCTGGCGGTGGTGCTGGCCGAGGTGAGCGTGTAGGTTGCACCGCCCTGTCCGGTCAGCGTGAGCTTGCTGGGATCGATGGTGTCCCCGCTGACCATGTTGGCGCCGGTGACGGCCAGGACGCCGGTGCTGGCGTCATAGGTGGCGCTGGTGACACTGGCCGGGACCACGGCAGCAGAGATGCTGATGTCATCGATCTCGGGCGTGACCGCGCCGGACCAGCTGAAGCGGATCTCGTCCACATTGGCATAGAGGCTGTCGAAGACCAACTGCCCATAGCTGCCCCCGGCCGTCGTGCCGGCGAAGTTGTAGGTGATGTGGCCCGCGGAGTCTCCGGTCGTCAGGTTCACGACTTCGCCGCTGACCACGAGGTTGCCGTCCCGGTAGGCGCTGACCGTCACCGAGGTCGCGCCGGCGGAGGAGCCCAGCACGAAGGAGTTGAGCTTGAAGTCCGTGCCATCGGCCGACTTCATGGTGAAGTCAGAGATGAGGCTGCCGCCCAGGTTCCAGACGAAGTTCCGGTCGCCGCCGCCACCGTCCAGATTGGTGTTGAAGGACTGGTCGCTGGAATCCGGGGTGGCGAAGTCGTTGCTGGCGGCCGAGGTGAACGTCCAGCTGCCCACGTTGACGCTGGTGACCGAGGTCTGGTAGATCAGGCCCACGCCATTAAAGTTCTCGCTGGAAACCGCCAGCAGCCCCTGATAGGCACCCAGGGCCTGCCCTCCAAAGGCGATGGCCGCCTCGACACTGCCCACGCGCGCCTCCAACGTCCAGTCCCCGCCGGATCGGCTGGCGCCCGTGGCATCGTCAGAGGCTGCCACGTCGCGACCGGTCGCTTGCGCCAGCTGCTGGACGAAGTCCCGGCCCTGGCTGTCGGCGGCTACGTTGCAGCCATACAGCAGAAGGTCCCCGCCCGGCGCCATGGCACTGCCGATGCGCGCCAGCGTGGGGGCGTACTGGGACACAGTGCTGCTGTCCAGCCAGAGATTGCCGAGCTCCACGGCGCCGTCCCGGCCGTGCGAGACGATGTGCACCGCCGTCACGCCACGGTGCTGAGCCAGGTAGTCGGCGATCTGGTCCAGACCATTGCGCGAGGGATCGAGGTTCACGACCTCCATCCCCGGTCGTGTCGCCAGGCGCAGGGTGGCCGCGTCATCTACCTGACCCGAGAGGAATACAAGCTCCCGTTGGACGGGGCCGGTGGCCGCTGCCGACCCGAAGTGCCGCAGCAGCGCGGCGTCGGCATCAGCCACCTGCGAGGGTTCACGGTGCACAGCCGCCACCTCGGCCGCGGTGCTCAGGGCCGCTGCGTCGAACATGACGCGCGGCTCCAGCGCCAGCAGGAGGGGGGGCTGCGGTGGCGCGGTGCGAGTCGGTGACTGCGGACTTGCGCGCCCAGTGCGTCCAGGAGTGAGCTGCTGCTTGAGCTGCCTGAGTATCCGCATGACTGTCTCCAGCTTGTCCGTCCAGGCCGGCGCATCCAAGTGGGAAGCGTCCGGCAGTACCACCATCTCTCGGTGCCGCAGGCCTGAGGGAGCCAGGGCGTGAGGCAGGCTCATCCTACCTACATCCAGGCCATATCAGGCTTGACTCTGCCGGTTCAGCAGGGCGCCGTTCCCGCCCCCTGCTGACGCTGGGCCAGGATGCGGGAGGCCAGGCCGCGGAAAATCGCTGTCAGTCGGAAATAGGCACATTTGCGATCTTCTTGACGCCCAGCCCTTCCCTTTTCCATTGCCCAGATGTGCTGGGCAGTCGACCTGCGCACCCTGCACAGCGCCGATCGGCCGCGTATCTTTTCCGACACAGGGGGGCCAGCCCCCTGCCATGCGACCCGGAGCCGGCGCTCAAGGCCGCGAGGGGAAGATGCCTTCCAGGGCAATGATGAAGTTGCTGCCCAGGTAGGGGTTGCGAAGCGGCACCGGCTGGCTGCCCCCCGCCGGGCCCACCGTTACGGTGCCTGCGGCGGTGGCGGACATCGAGCCGGCACTGGTCGATGCGGTGATACCGCCCAACTGCGCCTTGCTCGCGTCAGGGGCGGTATTCGTGTAGAGCCCGCTGAAGGCCACGCTGTTCAGGCCCACCTTGCCAGCGGCCGCGGACAGGAAGGTGGTGGCCCCCGCAGTGGGCGGCACCATGGGGTTGGCCGTGCTGGTCCCGACGTCCACGCTCACCGAAGTGCTCAGCGATCCGGACACCCCGCTGGCCTGCCCGACGAAGGAGGCTGGATGCGCGTGCTGCGGCATCTGCCCGCTGGTCAGGGTCACGGACTCTGTGCCGCTGCGCTGGCCCTGCACGATGGGCGTGAGTCCAGGCCCATTGCCCATGCCCACGGCGACCCGGCCGCGCAGGTCCGGCAGGCCGAAGTTGACGATGCCATCGCCGCCAAAGGTGGTCCCCAGCAGGGCGAACAGCGCCGAGTTCTGTGCAATGGGCAGCAGGCGGCCGTCGCAGGGGGCCCAGCCGTTGGGGGCGTAGTTGAATCCGACCATGCGGATCTCGCCAATGAACGGTTCGCTCATGATGTGTATCTCCTTGAGGTGGGTGGATCAGCCGTTCGGCACGGCTTCTTGAGGAACAGGTCGGCGCATGTGGGTGTGGAAGCCTTTGTCGGCTAGCGGCACGAAGCCCAGGCGGCGGTAGAGGCGATGGGCCGGGTTGCCGGCCGCCACGTGCAGTTCGATGGGCAGGCCGCGCGCGTCAGCGCGGTCCAGCAATGCCGTCAGCAGGGCCGTGCCCAGACCCTGGCCGCGCAGCGCCGGAAGGAGAATCACGTCCACCAGCACGGACTGCTCCCTGCCCTCCCACCAGTACAGGCGGCCGACCGGCATGCCCTTGCGCATCAGCAGCAGGAACAGGGCGCCGGGGAAGTGCGTCTCGAAGTGGCGTTGCTGGTGTTCGAACTGCCCAGCCAGGAAGGTCTGGACCTGTTCAGCCGGCCAGCCAGTCTGGGCCAGCTCGGAGGCCCTCGTGCCAGCATAGAGCGCGAGCAGAAAGTCCCGGTCCGCAGGGCGGCAGGGCCGCGCACTCAGACCCAACTGCGCCAGGCCTGGCAGCAGGTCCGGATCATCGGGCGGGAGCGAATCCTCGAATGGCAGTGTCAGCACGATCCCTCGCTTCTGGCCCATGGGCGCTGCCCGGTGACTGAATGGCCGACCGATGGTAAGGAGCCACGGCCGCCTATCTCCCTGTCAGCGCTAGCAGATTGTTCATGAAGCGTGCATGGATTAAGGCGCTCAAAGCGCCCAGACTGGCATCACTCGGGAATCTCTGCCTCGGCCGGATGGGGCCAGCCGTCTTGCCCGGGCCTGCTGCGCCGGACGATGCTGCAGAGTCCGGCCGGCCCCAGGGCTTAGAGCCAGCATCGGGTGACGCCGGCTGCGGATGACCGCAGTAGCGGCGCGAGGCCGCGGCCCGCATCAAGCCTGAGGCGCAGAACGCCCTGGCGGCGAGCGATCACCCGCGCCGTTTCGTCGTCTGCGCCTTGCGAAACGCAGCTGGCGGCCGCCCCAGCAGGCGCTGGAAGGCGCGTCGCATGCGCTCGGTGCTGCCGAAACCGCAGTCCTCGGCGATGCGCTGGACCGAGGGCTGGCCGCCCTCCAGTGCGGCGCGGGCGGCCTCCACGCGCAGGCGCTCCACCACATGGGCGGGCGTGGCGCCGGTCTCGGCACGGAAGCAGCGGGCGAAGTGGCGTGGGCTCATGCAGGCGAGCGCCGCCAGTTCGTCCACGCGATGGTCCTGCTTGAGGTGCAGCCGGATGTGCTGCAGCAGCTCACCGAAGCGCCCTTCCGGCCGCTGCAGGTCCAGCAGGGGCGAGAACTGCGACTGTCCGCCCGGGCGCCGCCGTTCCACCACCAACTGGCGCGCTGCCTCGCGGGCCACGTCCTCGCCACAGTCGTGTGCGACCAGGGCCAGACACAGGTCGATGCCGGCGGTCATGCCGGCGCTGGTCCAGAGCTCGGGCCGGCGGACCTTGCGGCTGCGCTGGGCGGGCTCGCGCACGAAGATGCGATCCGGCTGCAGGCGGACGGCGGGGTAGGCGGTCTCGAACTGCCGGCTGCGGGACCAGTGCGTGGTCGCGGCGCGGTGGTCCAGCAGGCCGGCGGCTGCGAGCAGCAGGCTGCCGCTGCAGATGCTGGCCACGCGGGCACCGCTGCGGCTGGCGCGTTGCAGCCAGGCGACCAGGCGCGCATCGCGGCTGGCTGCATCGACGCCGTCGCCGCCTATCACCATCACCAGGTCGTCCGCGCTGCAGGCGCGCGGCAGCGGCTGCACCGGCCACGGCACGCCGGCCGAGCTGCGCACCGCGCCGTCCGCGTTCGCCGAGAGGCGCCAGGTGTAGCTGCCCGGCTGCTGCAGCCGCGCGACCTCGAACACCGCCATGGGACCGGCCAGGTCCAGCTGCTGGAAGCCGGGGAACAGGACGAAGACGATGCGGCAGGCCATGACCCATTGTGGCAGGCAGGGGCTGGGTCCGTGATGGCAGAAAAGGTGGGAACAGCGTCATGGCAGTCAATGCCGTCCTTGCGCACACTGACTCGTCTTGACTCAACGCACGCCTGGGAGGTGCAAACAGATGAATGTGGGCATCCTGATCTTCGACGAGGTGGAGCTGCTGGACATGGCCGGTCCCTACGAGGTGTTCACCACCGCGGCCCGGATGCACGGCCGCAGCCAGCCTGCGGGTGCACCGCCGCTCTTCAATGTCTTCACGCTGGCCCGCAGCGCAGCGCCGGTGCGGGCCCGCGCCGGCCTGCGCCTGCAGCCGGATTTCACGCTGGACGAGCACCCCTCGCTGGACTGCGCCCTGGTGCCCGGTGGTGTGGTCGACGCCGAGCTGGGGCAGGCGGCGCTGATGGGCTGGATCGCAGCGCAGGCCGGCAGGGCTCGCATCCTGGCTTCGGTCTGCACCGGTGCCCTGCTGCTGGCGCAGGCGGGCGTGCTGGATGGACTGGAGGCCACGACGCACTGGGAGGACGTGGACGCCCTGCGCGCCTTGCGGCCAGGCCTGCGCGTGCGGGAGGGCCTGCGCTGGGTCGATGCCGGCGGCATCGTCACCTCGGCCGGCATCTCGGCCGGTATCGACATGAGCCTGCACCTGGTCGAGCGTCTGCACAGCCGCACGCTGGCGCTGCGCACCGCGCGCCAGCTGGCGTTTGACTGGACGGAGGCGGCATGAGCGACATCGACAACAAGTTCGCAGGCAACACCGGCAGCGACCTCATCACCATCACCCGTCGCCCGGACATCGTCTTCATCGAGGGCCAGGGTTCCTGGCTGCTCGACGAGATGGGCAAGCGCTATCTCGATCTCGTGCAAGGCTGGGCCGTCAACAGCCTGGGGCACAGCCCGGCGCTGCTTGCGCAGGCTCTGACCGAGCAGGCCGGCCGGCTGGTGAACCCCAGTCCGGGCTTCTACAACCGCCCGATGCTGGACCTGGCGCGGCGCCTGGCCGAGCTGAGCTGCTTCGACCGCGTCTTCCTTGCCAGCTCAGGCGCTGAGGCCAACGAGGGCGCCGTCAAGCTCGCACGCCGCTGGGGCCGCAGGGAACGCGGCGGGGCGCACGAGATCATCAGCTTCGAGCAGGGCTTCCACGGCCGGACCCTCGCCATGATGAGCGCCTCCGGCAAGCCCGGCTGGGACCGGCTCTATGCACCCATGCCGAAGGGCTTCGCCAAGGCGCGGCTCAACGACATCACCTCGGTTGAGCGCGCCATCACGCCCGACAGCGTGGCCGTGATGATCGAGTTCGTGCAGGGTGAGGCCGGCGTCAACCTGGCTGACACTGGCTTTGTGCGGGAGCTGCGGGCCCTGTGCACCGAGCGCCGGCTGCTGCTGATTGCGGACGAGGTGCAGACCGGCGTGGGCCGCTGCGGCCATGCCTTTGCCTACGAGCTGCATGGCGTCGAGCCGGACCTGATGACCCTGGCCAAAGGCATTGGCGGCGGCGTGCCGCTGTCCGCCCTGCTGTGCAAGGAGCGCTTCAACTGCTTCGAGCCCGGTGACCAGGGCGGCACCTTCTGCGGCAATCCGCTGATGGCGGCGGCCGGGCTGGCCGTGGTGAACGAGGTCTGCAGGCCCGGCTTTCTGGCGGAAGTCCGGCGGCGTGGCGAGCAGCTGTCCCGCGGCCTGGCGGAGATCGCGCAGGAGCATGGCCTGCCCGGCGAGCGCGGTGCCGGGCTGCTGCGTGCCCTGGCCTTGCCTGTCGACCGCGCGGAAGCGGTGGTCGAGGCGGCGAGGGCCCTGACGCCAGTGGGGCTGCTGCTCAACGCGCCACGACCGCATCTGCTGCGCTTCATGCCGGCGCTGAACATCAGCGAGGAAGAAGTCGACACCGGGCTGGCGCTCTTGCGACAGGCCTTGCGCGAAGCCTTGTGACGGAAGGGCCGCAGTGAGGGCCTGTGACGACAGCCGGGACCCTGTGCAGGCCCGGCCGGCTTCACTCAGGGGAAGCTGAAGTTGGTGCTGAGGCTGGCGCCTGCGCCCAGCAGGAACGGCCCGGCGTTCTTGGCCGTGCCGCCCGCATTGACGGCGCCGAGGCTGTAGCGGCCCGCCGCCGCGGTGTCTGCCGAGAAGCTCAGGACGGTCGGCGCGGCAACATAGGCCGCCACCCAGGGGGCGCCGACGGGCACCGTGTAGGCATAGGCGCCGGTGCTGGCATTCGCGCCGCCCTGAGCCACGGTAATGGAGTGGCCCATGCTCAGCGTCTGCGTGACCTGGACCGCGGCATCGACGGGCACGCTGCCCGTGGCCACCGTCCCGACCAGCAGGCCGCTTGCGGAGGCGGGGGGGTTCAGGCCGCTGGTGCCGGTGGCGATCGAGGTCACCGTGCTGCTGGCAACACTCACGCCGGTCACGACGGCGGTGGCGCGTCCAGGGGCGCTCACGACCAGGTCATAGCTGCCGGGCGCGACGGGCTGCAGCAGGTACATGCCGGTGCTGTCAGGCGTCGTGGTCTTCACGACCACGCCACCCTGTTGCAGCGCCACCAGCGTCGTTCCGGCGGCAAGGCTGTTGTCCACGCTGCCGCGCACACCCGAGACCAGGCGCGGGACCACCGACACGACCGGCTTGAGCAGGAACTGGCCCGAGTTGCCGGCGCTCACGATGGACTTGCAGGCGTCGAAGTCCAGCACGAAGTCGGCCAGCTCGCTGGCCTTGACGGTGATATCCACGTTCAGCTTCAGGCCCGACTGCGTCGCACTGGGCGTGGTGAGCCCGACCTCGGCGCCGCCGGTTGGCACGACCGAGTTGGCCAGGGGCGTGCTGCCGCCATTGCTGGCCAGCAGCAGGCGCATCTGTGTGTAGCGCCCCGCAGGCAGCGGCGTGGAGCCGATTGTGGCCAGCACGCCGTTGCGCAAGGTGAGCAGGTCCACGCGCAAGGCGGGATTGAGGCTGATCTCGGACCAGCCGGCATCGGTGTCCGCGGCTGTGCTGCTCTGGTGGACGCGCACCTTCTGCAGCGTGACAAAGACCTTGTCGAAGCCGCAGGCGGGCGCGTCGGTCAGTGCCAGCTGCAGGGTGCCGTTGTTGCTCACCGGCGTACCGCTGCTGCCTCCGCCACCACCACATGCCGTCAACACGGACAGCGCCATCGCGCCCAGAAAGGCAGGAACGCCGATCCGGCGCCCTTGCAAAGGCAGGAACTTGAGCATGATCACCTCCGGTGAAGTTGTCGGGCGCCAGGCTGGCTGAGCGGGCCGCGCACGGTGGTTCGCGATGTGCTCAGGGATGGTAGGCCGCGGCGGTGATGCTGCGCGGGGGCGACGACTGCGGCTGTAAGCGAGTGCGTCTCATGGGCGGCTGGGGCGGCGGTATTGCAGCGCGCTCACACGCAAATTACGTCTGGCAACCACAGGGGACCTGCCTCCGCCTTAGTCTGGGCCTCGTGAACACCACGTACCCCCGCTCCCTCCTCCTGCCCACGCCCGTGCGCCGGCCGCTGCGCTGGCCCGTGTCGAGGGCCCTTCTCTGCGTGCCTCTTGTGGGCGCCGCCGTGCTCGCCGGCTGTGCCTCGACAGTGCCGCCCGCGCCGACGCCGTCCACGCCCCCCGCCGCGGCTCCACCTCTGACCGCGGCGCCGAGCGCAGCCGACCAGCAGCGCCGTGGCGAGTTCGACAAGGCGCTGGACAGCTGGCACGGCGCGACCGTGCAGGAGCTGCTGCGCAAGATGGGCAAGCCCGAGGCGATCACGCGGCGGGCGGACGGCACCTATGACTACCGCTACTCCAAGTCCACCCGCGCGGGTCCGGAGGGCCGTCCGGCCTTCAGCTGCACCGTGCGCTACCTGGTCGACGCGCCGGCCAGGCAGGTGATCGGCCATTCGATCGAAGGGTGCTGAGCGGGCGTTGCGCGGCGGGTGATGGCAGGCGGGACCGCTATGCTCGCGGTTCCCCCTCACCTTCGATCCTGCTGCCTGCACCGCCGCTGCCTCCTGAGCGGCCGAGTGCCTGCGGGCAGCAGTGCCGACGCTCCGCATGCTTCTCGACCTCGGCCCTCTGCGCCACAACACCGCCTTTCGCCGGCTCTTCGCCAGCCAGTTCATTTCCGGGCTGGGCACCATGGTCAGCTATGTGGCCGTGCCCTGGCAGCTTTACGAGCAGACGCACTCCAACGCCCAGGTCGGCCTGCTGGGCCTGGTGCAGCTGCTGCCTGTGTTGCTGTGCGGCCTGCTGGGTGGCGCGGTGGCGGACCGCATGGACCGCAAGCGTCTGCTGATCGGTTCCGAGGCGCTGATGGCCCTGTGCCTGGCCGGCCTGCTGGCCAATGCCATGAGTGCCGCCCCCAGCGTGCTGGCGATCTACGCCCTGGTGGCGGTGCTGCAGGGCGCCAGTGGCTTCCACCGCCCTGCGTTGGAGGCCCTGACGCAGAAGCTGGCGCGGCCCGAGGAGTTCGCGGCCGTGGCGGCGTTGTCCTCCGTGCGGGGCACGGTGGGCATGGTGGCCGGCCCGGCCCTGGCGGGGCTGCTGCTGGCACGCTGGGGTGCGGTGGGCGCCTATGCCTTCGACTTCTGCACCTTCCTGGCCGCGCTGTTCTTCATCGCCCGCATCCCGAAGGCGGCGATCGGCACGCCGGTCTCGCTCCCGGAACGACCGCACCTGCTGGCCGATCTGGCCGAGGGTCTTCGCTTCGCCTGGCGGCGCCCGGAGCTGATGGGCACCTACATCGTCGACATCGTCGCCATGGCCTTCGCCTTCCCGGTGGCCCTGTTTCCGGCCATGGCCGCGGCGGACGGGCGCACCGAGTCCGTGGGCTGGCTGCTGTCGGCGATGTCGGTCGGCGCGCTGATCGTCGGTGTCTTCAGCGGCTGGACGGGGCGGGTGAGACGGCACGGGCGGGCCGTCATCATCGCGGCGGCCGTGTGGGCCCTGGGCATCGTGGCCCTGGGCTTCGCGCCCGGCCTGATGCTGGGCCTGGCCTGCCTGGTGGTTGCCGGCGCGGCGGATATGGTCAGCGGCGTGTTTCGCGGCACCATCTGGAATGAAACCATTCCCAATGAGCTGCGCGGCCGCCTGGCCGGCATCGAGATGATCAGCTACCTGACCGGCCCGCTGATCGGCAACGTCCGCGCGGGCTTCATGGCTGATGCCTGGGGCGTCTCCACCGCCGTCTGGCTCGGTGGCGCCATCTGCCTCGCCGGCGTCATCGCGACAGGCTTCGTCTTGCCGCGCTTCTGGGCCTATCGCAGCGCACCGGCGCAGGCCGTCAAGGCGGCCTCAGCCGCCCCAGCTTCCTGAGGGGAGCCTGCTCGATGCGCCGCGGGTCCTGGTCTTCGCTCCCCAGCGTCCAAGTCCAGTCGCCGGGCAAGACCTGACCCCCTCCGTCTGCTGCCGGCGGGGCCCGGCTTGGATCGCTGCGGCGGTGGATCTGTTACCCGATCCGGGGGGCGTCACGCGCCTTCCTGGCGAGTGCAAGGGTAAATACCAAAGTAGTACCAATTGTGTCTGCGACCTGAAGGCGTTAGGGTGCGCTGGCGTCTGGTCGCTGCGGCGTCCGGATGGGCGAAGCAGTCCCTTTCACTGACCGTCGGCGATGGCGCTGCCAGGGTGGCGGGCGCGGGCCGGCATTGATCATGGAGACACGAGATGGTCCATCTGGAGCTTGAGCGGCAAGGCGCGCGGTGCCTTCGCGCAGGGCGCTTCCTGGGAGCGAGCCTGGCCGGCTGGCTGCTGTCCCTGGGCGCGGCGGCGGCGGTGCCCGGTACCGGCGAGGTGTTGGCGCCGGACATCACGGGCGTGGACAGCGGTCAGCCCCTGCAGCTGGCGTGGGCCAAATGGTGGGGGCCGGCCGCCGATCGCTGGCAGTTGCTGCGCAATGGCGCCATCGTCTGCCAGGGACGTCTGGACGCCGCCAGCTGGACGCAGTGGCGCCAGGCCCAGCAAGGCGGCTGCAGCACGCCGCTGGGGGCCGGCGAGAACCGCCTACAGCTGCGCCTGTGCCAGGGGAGCGACTGTAGCGACGGCCCGGTGCGCCGGGTGAGCCTGCCCGCGGTGGTGCCGCAGGCGGCGGCGGCGGATTGGCTGGCCGGCGCGACCTATGTCAAAGGGGCGCGCGTGCAATGGGAGGGGCGGATCTACGAGGCGCGTTACTGGTCCAGGGGCGCGCAGCCCGGACAGGACCGCGAAGCCTGGCAGTTGCTGGCCAATGCACGGACCCAGGGTGCGCAGGTCGGGGTCAGCACCTGGCGGGGCGGGGCCCAGGCGGCCTACAGCGTGCTGTTTGACGACTACTGTGGCTGGAGCAACGATGACGGTCAGGTGCTGGGCGAGCAGGAGCTGGCCCGGCGTGGCCTGGTGGCGGCCTTCGGCGTGATGCCGGGCAGTTGCGGCGATCCGGCCTGGTCACCCCATTGGTCGCGGCTGAAGGGCTTTGTGTCGAGGGGGCACGAGGTCTTCAACCATTCCTGGGACCACGGCCATCCGATGGATGCCGACTGGGCCTACCGGAAATGGGGGGGCAACGAGCTGGAGATCCGCCAGTCCACGCAGAAGGTGGCCGAGATGCTGGACGGCTACCAGATGCAGTTCTTCAGCTTCCCCTTCGACGTGGCCACGGATGAGCAGCTGGCCTTCCTGAAGTCCATGCCGCAGTACCTGGGCACGCGCACGCCCAACTACTGGCAGGCCAACGGCGTGAACGCGGCCAGCTTCAGCGACCCCTTCCGGCTGCGATTCCAGGTCTACGCCAATGCTGACCAGGGGGCGGACAACCCGGCTTCGCTGCCCAATTTCCTGCGCGACACGCTGGCGCAGGGCGGCTGGGGGCTGCGCGTCTTCCATTCCGTGAATGACGGCTACTTCGAGTCCGTGCCCCTGCCCGCCTACCAGGCGCACCTGGATGCCCTGCAGCAGGCCGTGCAGGCCGGGCGGCTGTGGGTGGCCGGCGTCTCCGAGATCCTGCGCTACCGCGTGGCGCGCGAGGCCTGCGCGCTGGCTGCGGAGCGGGTGGCGACCGGCCTCCTGATCAGCTTCGACAACCGGGGCGAGGCCTGCCAGCGTCACGCCACGCCTCTGAGTCTGCGGGTGGACGGCGCCAGCGGCACGCTGCAGGCCTGGCAGGCCGGTGCGGCCCTGCCGCTCAGTGTGCGTGGGGATGGCAGCCAGTGGGTGACGGCGAATCCGCTGCAGGGGCCGGTGCTGCTGCGCTGACGCCGGGGTGGGCGGGGCGCCTGCTGGCCTGGGTCTACAGAGGCTGGACCTGGAAGACCTGGCGCAGATAGGCCAGGAAGGTCTCGTCGTCGCAGAGGGTCTTGCCAGGGCTGTCGCTGAGCTTGGCCACGGGCTGGCCATTGGCGTGGGTCAGCTTCATCACGATGTTCAGCGGTGTCAGGCCCAGGTCGTTGCTCAGGTGGGTGCCAATGCCGAAGCCCAGCTGCACCCGGTCGGCGAAGTGGCGGTACAGGGCGATGGCTTTGTCCACGGTCAGGCCGTCGCTGAAGACCAGGCGCTTGGTGTGGGCGTCGATGCGCAGCTTGGCGTAATGGGCCAGGGCCTTTTCGCCCCAGATGACGGGATCGCCGCTGTCGTGGCGCAGGCCGTCGAAGAGCTTGGCGAAGTAGAGGTCGAAGTCGGCCAGGAAGGCGTCCATGCCCACCACGTCGGTCAGGGCTATGCCCAGGTCGCCGCGGTACTCCTGCACCCAGTCCTCCAGCGCCGCCTTCTGGTGGTCGCGCAGGCGCACCGTGCCCAGGGCCTGGAAGGTCTGCAGGTACTCGTGCGCCATGGTGCCGATGGGCACCAGGCCCAGCTCGAGCGCCAGCTTCACATTGGAGCTGCCCTTGAAGTGCTGCGGGAGGGCGTCGCGCAGCTGGCGCACGACCTCGCGCTGCCAGTCGCCCGAGTAGCGGCGGCGCAGGCCGAAGTCGAAGAGCTCGAAGGGATGGCGCAAGCCCTCGGTCTCCTGCGCGAAGGCCTGCAGCGTGGCGATCTTGGCGTCCAGGCGGCGCTGTCCCTCGGCGCGCACGGCGGGGGTGTCCAGGCGGCGGAAATAGAGTTCGTTGACGATGGCCAGCACCGGGATCTCGAAGCCCATCACATGCACCTGCGGGCCGCGCGCGACGATGTGCAGGGTGTCGCCCTCGGTGCTGACCTCGATGAAGGCGCGCTGGAAGCGGAAGAGGCGTAGGAAGTCGATGAAGTCGCTCTTGATGAAGCGCAGGCTGCGCAGATAGGCCAGCTCCTCGTCCGACAGGCTCAGGGCGCACAGGGCGTCGAGCTCGCGCTCCACCTCGTCCTTCAGCTGGCTCAGGGGAAAGGCCGGCGTGTTGCGGCAGACGAAGCGGTACTCCGCCTGGGTCTGTGGGTGGCGGTGCAGCAGGGCCTGCCACATCGTGAACTTGTAGAGGTCTGTGTCCAGCAGGCTGCGGATCACGGGCGGGTGGGTCAGGGCGCTCATGGGGCGGTCCTTCAGAATTCGGTGCTCAGGGCCAGGCGCACGCCGCGTGCCTGCATGGCCGTGAAGAAGGCGGCCTGCGCGGCCTCGAAGCCGGCTACTGGGCTGATGCAGTCGCGTAGCAGCACCAGCTTGCCACGCGAGCCTGCAGGCAGGTGCTCGACCAGATGCTCGACCGTGGCCCGCACGCAGTGGCTGCCGGCCTCACCGGCGATCAGCAGCTGGTCTGCAGCGTCCAGCGCGGCCAGCAGCGGGCGGTTGAGCTGGGTGCGGGCGTCCTGCGCATCCGGCACCTCGGCCTGCAGGGCGCTGTAGTGCTCGGTCCAGGGGTTCTCGCCCTTGGTGACGACCTGCACCGAGCGGCCCTGGGCATCGGCCCAGCGGTCCAGTGCGGCCTGCAGACCGGCATGCACGGTCTGCCCCCAGCTGCCCATCTGGCAGTGCACGGGCCAGACCATCAGCGTGTAGCGGCCGGTGGCTTCCAAGGCGTCGAGGTAGTCCAGCACGCGCGGCAGGGCGGCGGCCTCGCGCGGGCGGAAGGCGCCGGCGCGCACCTCGGCGGCGTTGATGGCGGTGAAGGGGGCGGGGGCTGCCTGCGTGGCCGCCTCCAGCCAGAAGCCGGGGTGGGCGACGTCGATGCGGTGGTGCGAATCGAGGGTCACGGTGATGCCCTGCAGGCCCGCGCCCAGGCGCTGCACCAGCGCGGCGGCACGCAGCAGGTCGCCATGGGCGCCGGCCACGGGCAGTGCCGGGCGGATGGGAGCGCCCAGGGTCGGGTGCTGCGGCAGCCAGTCCTCGGGCAGGTCGCAGAAGTCATTCTGGGGATCGATCAGCAGCAGCTGGGTGTTCATGGCGGTCCTCCTGTTCAGGTCTGGCGCATGGACCCATCATACGCCCACTTAAATGCACTATGAAATTAACTGGCGAAAGGAAGACGGTGCAGGGAATGAGCCAAAGGCCAGTCCTGATCGATGCTCCTGGGGATGCGACTCTGGATGTTTCGGCGCTATCCTCTGTTCGGTGAGCACTTCAACAAACTTCCGCCGCACGCCGGCACCCCTGATCTGCACGGTGGATCTCGTGCTGCTGACCCTGCGGGATGGGCAGCTGCAAGTACTGCTGCTCAAGCGCGAGCGCGAGCCCTATGCCGGCGCCCTGGCCCTGCCCGGCGGCTATGTGCAGCCAGATCAGGACCAGGGCTGTGAGGAGGCCGCCCATCGCGTGCTGCACGAGAAGGCCGGCCTGAACGGTCTCTACCTGGAGCAGCTGGCCACCTTCAGCGGCCCGGGGCGGGATCCGCGCGGCTGGAGCGTGTCCGTGGCCTATGTGGCCCTGGTGGATGCGGGCCGGTTGGCCCGGCATGCGCCGCCTCTGCCGGGCTGCAGCTGGCTGCCCGTGGACCGCCTGCCCGCCCTGGCCTTCGACCACGGGCATGTCGTGGAGGCCGCGGTGGCGCGGGTGCGCAGCAAGAGCCTCTATTCCTCGCTGCCAGCCCACCTGTGCCCGGAGCCCTTCACCCTGCCCGAGCTGCATGCGGTCTACCAGGCGGTGCTGGGCGAATCGGTGAACGCCGTGAGCTTTCGTCGCAAGATGGACGAACTGGACATCCTGGACACCGTGGTCGGCGCCAAGCGCGCCGAGGGCGCCCACCGCCCGGCCCAGCTGTACCGGCTCAAGAAGGAGTTTCGCCAGCGGCTGCGCCTGGTGGGGCGGGGCCTGAAGGCCTGAGCGCCTGAGGCATGAGCGCCTGCGGCCTGAGGCCTGAGGGCCGATGAAGGTACCCGCGCGGCACTCGTCTCCTCAGGCGGCCGAGCCGCGGGCACGGCGGGCCGGAGCGGCCGCATCAGCCTCACGCGGCCCGGTCAGCGCACCCGCCGCTGCGGCCTTGAGCAGGCGCTGGAAGGTCGGGCACTGCGCATGGCTGGGCGCCGGGCAGGCGGCGGCGTGCCGCAGGCCGCGGCTCATGGCGCGCAGGCGCAGCGCCTGGGCATCGATCTCATCCGCCTTGGCCGCCAGCAGGGCGCGGTCCACACTGGCCTCGCCATTGGGCAGCACCATGGTGCGGATCTCGTCCAGCGACAGCCCGGCGGCCTGCCCCAGTGCGATCAGCGCCAGCTGGTTCATCACGCCCGGCGGGTAGCGCCGCCGGCCGGCCGTTTCCCGCTCGATGGGGGCGATGAGGCCGCGCCGCTCGTAGTAGCGCAGGGTCGAGGCAGCCACGCCGGAACGCCGGGCCACTTCTGCGATATCCATCACGACACACCTCTTGACTTGAAGTTGACTTCAACTTCTATCCTGACTTTCAAGTGCTCGCAGGTCAAGCCGCCTGCGGGCAGCTGATGCAGTCAACAGGAGGTGAGTGATGAACGGATCGATGGACATGGGGCCCGCCTTGGCCCAGGCGCTGGCCCAGGCGCTGGCCCAGACGCTGGCCCTGGGGCTGGGCGCGACGGCACTGATGGACCTGTGGCTCATGGGACTGCGCCGGGTCGGCGTGGTGACCCTGGACTTTGCCCTGCTGGGCCGCTGGGCCGGCCACCTGTTGCAGGGATGCTGGCGCCATGAAGCCATCGCGAAGGCCAGGCCGGTGCGCGGGGAGCGGGCCCTGGGCTGGTTCGTGCATTACGCCGTCGGCCTGCTCTTCGCGGCCCTGCTGCTGGCCTGGCAGGGATGGGCCTGGCTGGAGGCGCCGCGACTCGCCCCGGCCCTGCTGCTGGGCCTGACCACTGCGGCGGCGCCCTTGCTGCTGATGCAGCCGGCCATGGGTGCGGGCCTGGCGGGGCGCCGCAAGGGGTCGGTCGGTCCGAACGTGCTGCGCAGCGCCGCTAACCACCTTGTCTTCGGCTTCGGCCTCTACCTCAGCGCGCTGGCGCTGCAGCTGCTACGCGCGGCGGCCTGAGAGCCTGTTGCGCTTCCATCCCTGTCTCAACCCAAGGAGTGACCCTCATGAAGAAACTCGCCGTCATCTACCACAGCGCCCACGGGCACACGGCCCATATCGCCCGCCACATCGTCGAGGGCGCGCGCAGCGTCGACGGCATCGAGGTGGACCTGCTGCAGGCGGAAGTCCTCGCGGACGCTCCCGATGCCGTCACCGCCTACGACGGCCTGCTGATGGGCTCGCCCACCTACCTGGGCGGCGTCTCCAGCGTGTTCAAGCGCTTCATGGATGCCACCGGCCGCTTGTGGCGCCAGCAGGGCCTGCGCGGCAAGCTGGCGGGCGCCTTCACGGTGTCATCGCTGCCTTCTGGCGACAAGCAGTCCACGCTGATGTCTCTCTTCGTCTTCGCCATGCAGCACGGCATGGTGTGGGTGGGCAATCCCATCCTGCCAGAACAGCATGCAGGTGTTCCCGAGCGCGAGGCGGCCAATCGCCTGGGCTCCTGGTCCGGTCTGATGGCGCAGTCAGGTCACGGCATGCCGGCCGACGCCTTCGAACCAGGCGACGTGAAGACAGCCCGCCTGTTCGGCCGCCACATGGCCGAGACCCTACATCGCCTGGGCGCGGCCTGAGTGGCAGGCCAGCCAGGAGACGACCATGATCCCTTCCCGCTTCGCCGGCGTGCTGTTCGCGCTGATCCTCTCGGGCCTGATGTCTGCCCTGGTGGCGGGCATCGCCAGTTGGGGGGCATCGGTGGCAAGTATTGAGAATCCGTGGCCATGGCTGGAGGCCTGGCGCAGGGCCTGGCTGCATGCCTGGCCGGTGGCCTTTCCAGCCGTGCTGCTGATGGCGCCGCTGACGCGCCGCCTGGTGACCTGGCTGACGACGCCGCGCTGAAGTCAGGCTCAGTCCAAGGGGCGGGGCGTCCACCGCGGCAGGCGTGCCATCGGCAGGTGTGCGGCGAGCGAATCCCAGGATGCGCGACGCGGGCAAAAAAAGACGCGCCGTAGCGCGTCTTCGGGGAGAAGGCCTGGGTCAGGCCTTGGTGTCTTCTGCGCCGTGGGTCCAGCTCACCAGCTTGCCGGAGATAGCCCACAGGCCCAGGCCGAAGGCCAGCAAGAAGACAGTCAGGCCGCCAAAGATGGCCAGCTCGCCGGCATGCTCGGCGTAGGCGCCCACCACGCCCGCCAGCTTGTTGGCAACGGCGTTGATGAGGAACCAGACGCCCATCATGAGGCTGGCCAGACGCAGCGGGGCCAGCTTGGTCACCATGGACAGCCCCACCGGCGAGATGCACAGCTCTCCCATGGTGTGCAGCAGATAGGCCAGCACCAGCCAGTGCATGCTGGCCTTGCCGTTGGCGGACTGCTCCATGGAGGCGCCGACCATGAACAGGAAGCCCAGGGCGGTGAACACCAGGCCCAGAATCATCTTGGTGGGCGTGCTCATGCTCTTGCCCGAGCGACCCTGGCGGCTCCAGAGCATCGCGAACAGCGGGCCCAGGAGCACGATGAAGAAGGCATTGATCGACTGGAACCAGCCAGCCGGCACTTCGAAGGCGCCGATGAAGCGGTTGGTCTTTTCAGAGGCATAGATGTTCAGAAGGCCGCCGGCCTGCTCAAAGGCGGTCCAGAAGATCACGATGAAGGCGAAAAGCACGAACACGACGCGCATGCGGTCCCATTCGACCTGGCTCAGCGGCTCCTTCTTGCCACCGCTGGCCTGAAGCGCACGCTTTGCACCGGGCTCCTTGCCGATGTCCCCCAGCAGGCGCGGGGCCAGCAGCAGCTGTGTCACGACCGACAGCAGCATGCCGATGCCCGCAGACAGGTAGCCGTACTTCCAGCCCCACTGCGCGCTTTCGCCCAAGGTGGAGCACACCAGCGGTGCCAGGAAGGCGCCGACATTGATGCCCATGTAGAAGATGGTGAAGGCCGCATCGCGCCGGGCGTCACCCGGTTCATACAACGAGCCGACCATGGTCGAGATATTGGGTTTGAAGAAACCGTTGCCGACGATCAGCAGGCCCAGGCCCACATAGAAGAGCGAGGTGTTGCCCGGAATGGAGGCCGACAGCGTGAACTGGCCGGCTGCCATGACCAGACCACCCAGGATGATGGATTTGCGCTGGCCCAGGAAATTGTCAGCAATCCAGCCGCCGAACAGCGGGGTCAGGTAGCACAGGCCGGTGAAGGTGCCGTAGAGGCTCAGGGCGTCGGCATTGCTCCAGCCAAAGCCGGGATTCGCGGCTGTTGTGCCAGCGACCATGGTCAGTACCAGCAGGGCCCGCATGCCGTAGTAGCTGAAGCGCTCCCACATTTCGGTGGCGAACAGCAGGAACAGGCCCTTGGGATGGCCGAGCAGGGTGCCGGCCGGGACGTTTGAACTCATACAAAACCTTTGGGTATCAGGGTCTGGGTCGATTCGCGGGTGGCGCATCAACTAAAGGCAGCAGCAACGCCGCGTGGGGCGACCTGCCGCAGCCCGCCCAAGCCTGTGCGCGAGCGGTGCTCTACGTGCCTGCAAGAAGGGGCCGCAGCGGCCTTGCGCGCGGTCGCGGGATTGTCGCCGCGTGCTTACGGGGTGTTTCTGCGGGTTCCTACCGAGCTTCGCGCGTGCCTCCATGCCATTCGGCATGGGTCGAGCCCGCTTGAATTGCGATCTGTGCGAACTGCGAACCAGTCAAGGGAAAGCAGGGCTTCACTGGGGCGCCCGCATGGGCCGGAGCGTCTGAGGACTCGCAGGAGGCTCGCTACGCCAGCCCGTCCGATGGCCCGCCCCATGAAAAGCAGGCCAGCCAAGGCGTGTTGGCCGAGGCCACGCCTCAGTGCGGCAGAGGCATGCCTAATATTTAGACTGAGCGCAATATGTAAGAGTTTTCTATTGAAGTTCGCAAATTGTACAAATCAAAAGAATGTGCAGGCACTCAGCGAACTGCCGTAACCATGGATTGAACCGGGATGGGCGATGTGTGGATTTGTGAAGGTTTTGTTGCCATGGATCAACAAAAGCATGATCCAAATGAGCTAGTGATTTCACCAATTTATTCACACAAAGGCCGCGTCTAGCATGAAAAAGCTAAAAGACAGGGAGTAAGAGAATGAATAAGACCACCAGGCTCAAGGCATTGCTTGAGCGGCCGGAACTTGCCTTCTTGATGGAGGCACACAGCGGACTCAGCGCAAGAATTGCTGAGGAAAGCGGCTTCGAAGCCATTTGGGCATCGGGGCTTTCAATATCAGCAGCCATGGGTTTGCCAGATCGCAATGAGGCCTCCTGGACTCAGGTGATCGAGGTTGTCGAATTCATGGCTGAAAATACCTCCATTCCTATTCTGTTGGATGGCGATACGGGGTATGGGAATTTCAATAACGCCCAGCGTCTGGTGAAGAAGCTATGTCAGCGAGGCATCGCTGGCGTTTGCATCGAAGACAAGCTGTTCCCAAAGACCAATTCATTCATCGGCGCCGGACAGGATTTGGCATCGATCGAGGAATTCAGCGGCAAGATCAAGGCAGCCAAGGACGCACAGGACGATCCAGACTTTTGCGTGGTGGCGCGGATTGAGGCCCTGATCAGCGGCTGCCCCATGGAAGAGGCGCTCCGGCGTGCGGATGCCTACAGCGCGGCGGGTGCGGATGCGCTGCTGATCCACTCCAAGAAGTCTGATGGCGCGGAAATCCTTGAATTCTGCAAAACCTGGCGAGGCAAGACGCCCGTCGTCGTGGTTCCGACGAAGTACTACAAGACCCCTACGCGTGCTTTCCGTGACGTCGGCATTTCTGCGGTGATCTGGGCCAACCACAGTCTGCGGGCGTCCATCAATGCCATCCGTGATGTCACGCGGAGAATCAAGTCTGAGGAATCCGTGGCGGGAATTGAGCCGGAAGTGGCTTCCCTCGAGTCGGTATTCGAGCTGACCAGGGAATTCGACGTTCAGGTCCGCGAAAAGCGCTACCTGCCGGCTTGATATGTCCTGCCATTTGACGCAGGTCCTGCGTCGAATGGCAGCCACTTGACGACTGACCTTGATTCTGAGGTCAGTCACGCTTGTGCTCGCCCATGCTTAAGACATCACGATTCATCGACAGTTTGGCGCGTGAAGGTGTTTCCATCTTCACCGGCGTTCCCTGCTCGTATCTGACCCCTCTGATCAACGAGGTCATTCTTCGCGAGGACACGCGCTATGTCCTGGCTTCCAGCGAGGGTGATGCGCTGTCCATCGCTGCCGGCGCGTGGCTGGGGGGCAAGGCGGCGGTGGTGCTGTGCCAGAACTCGGGGCTGGGCAATATGGTCAACCCGTTGACCTCGCTCAACGAGCCTTTCGGCATCCCGGTGCTGCTGCTGGTTACCTGGCGCGGCCGCCCCGGCGAAAAGGATGAGCCTCAGCATCAGCTGATGGGGCGCATCACGCCCGAGTTGCTGTCGCTCATGGGCATTCCCTGGGAGTTGCTGCCGGACGATGACCGTGCGGCGCAGGAACTGGTGGAGCGTGCGTTTGCATACATGGCGCGCGAGCATCGGCCCTTTGCCATCGTGCTGCCCGGCGACATCTTCGAGTCAGGGGCCCCCCTGCAGCTCGGCGATGACGCGCCACAGCTGCCCACGCGAGCGGAAGTGTTGTCCGCTTTCCTCGAGGCAGTTCCGCGCGACGCCGTGGTGGTGGCCACTACTGGAAAGACCGGGCGCGAGCTGTTCACGCTGGACGATCGACCCGCGCACCTCTACTGCGTCGGCTCCATGGGCTATGCCAGTGCGCTGGCACATGGTGTGGCGCTGGCGTCCAGTCGGGCGGTCTATGTGGTGGACGGCGACGGTGCTGCGCTGATGCACCTCGGCAACCTGTCCAGCATTGGTGCGGCGCGCCCAGAGCGCCTGGTGCATCTGGTGCTGGACAACGGCAGCTATGACTCCACGGGCGGGCAGCCGACGGCCTCGGCCGAGGTCGACTTTGCCCAGGTGGCTCGGGCATCGGGCTATGCCGGCGCACAGCGTTGCGCGGACCTGGGCGCATTCTCGGAAGCCCTGGCGCATGCGTCTGCCACGACGGGCCCGCATCTGATCCACATGCCCATCCGTCGCGGCTCCATGGACAAGCTGGGCCGCCCGACGCTCACCCCGCATGCCGTGGCCCGGCGGCTACAGGGCTGGATCGAAGCCTAAGAAGCGCTCTGAGCGCAGCACGCATGTCCTGCGCCTGACTCACCATCAACTCACCATCATTCAAGCCATCATGAACGCTCAGCCCACCTTCCATCGCAACACGGTTCTGTCCGCGATGGACATCTATGCCTCCAAGGCCATTTCCCTGCGTGCCAAGGCGGATCCTTCCATTGCCAACCTGAGCTTCGGTGAGCCGGTCTTCGGCCCGCCCGAGCACCTGCTGAAGGAAATCGCCGCACAGGACCTCTCCATCGAGACCTTCCTGGAAGGCGTCAAGCGCTATGAGAATCCGCGCGGCAGCCTGGCGCTGCGGACGGCCATTGCCGGCTGGTACCGGGATCGCTATGGCCTGGTGCTGGATCCCGAGCGCGAAATCATGGTCACCCACGGCGGGGTGGAGGCCATCACCCTGGCCATCCTGAGCACCAGCGACCAGAACGAGGAGATCGCCATCAGCGATCCCTCCTACATGCTTTATGCCCGCACCCTGGCGACGCTCGGCCGCTCGGTTCGCCGCATGACCCGCCCGGCTGCCGTGCATGAGTACGCCAGCATGCTGGATGAGGAGTCCGCCCTCCAGGGGGCACGCGCCATCATCATCAACTCGCCTGAGAACCCGACCGGCTATGTGCTGAGCCAGGAAGACTGGACGCGGGTGGGCGAGGTGGCCGCCAAGACGGGGACCTGGGTCATTCATGACGAGGTCTACGATGTCATGAGCTTTGACCGCGCGCACCGTCCTGCCAAGACCATGGCGTCGCTGGCACCGAACTCCATCCTGATCAACAGCTTCTCCAAGAAGTTCGGACTGCCCGGCCTGCGCATCGGCTGGCTGGTGGCACCGCCGGACATCATCGATCTGGCGGCCAAGACGCATGACTACCTCTACCTGGGGGTGAATGTGCAGGCGGAGCATGTCGCGACGCGTCTGCTCTCGGATACGCGCAAGGCGGCGTGGCTCAATGACGTGGCGCAAATGCTGCAAGGGCGTTGCGAGCGCGCGGTGGCCGCCATGACCGAGCAGCAAGGCTATGCCTGGCCGCGCCGGCCGCATGGCGCCATGTTCCTGTTCCCCGAGGTGACGGGCTGCTACGAGTCCATGCCGCAGCGCTGGCGTGTGCCTGGCCAGCCCGTGGGCGACGCGGTGGCGAACTGGCTGCTCGAGGAGCGAGGCGTTGCCGTCGTGCCTGGCTCGGTCTATGGACCGCAGAGTGTGTCCCATGTGCGCATGGTGCTGTGCACGCCTGAAGCTGAATTCGAGCAGGCGTTGAACAAGCTCGCGCCACGTTGAGCGCAGCGTGGAGGGCCGGGCGCGCGCTGGGCAAGTCCCGGCCGCGCCCGGCCCTTCACCCCTCCCCATCTGTCCAGGCGGGCCGTGGCCCCGAGCGTATGCAAACCATCAATGAAGCCTTCCGGGATCGCAGCTACATGGTGCTGTATCCCGCGCTGCCCGGCGCCGACCTGAAGCGGCTGGAGCAGGAACTGAACACCCTCGTGCAAGGTGCCCACGAGAGTCGCCCCCCAGGCGCCGGCAGCGCAAGCCGTGTAGGTGACGCTGGCCTGATCGTTGTTCCTGAAGCCTCCGAGCCCAGCCAGATCTGCCGCCTTGAGTACCTGGCCGGCGCCTCGGCATGGGTGCGCGAGCATCTCGTCCCCCGGCTGGCCCAGCTGGCCTCGGCCGTGGCTGGCGAGCCCATGGTGCTCTTCAAGGACAAGTGCAATCTGAAGCATCCAGGCGGTGGCGAGTTTGCGCCCCACCAGGACATCGCTGCCTATCTGCATTTCGGGACCTCCTTTCATGTCACTGCAGCCGTCGTCCTGGATCCGGCAACAGCCGAGAACGGCGCGCTTGAGATGGCCCGCCACTGGAACAAGCTGCCCGCTGGAACCGAAGGCACGGCAACCCCCAACGGCTTGATGGCCGTCCTGCCCTATGAAGAGGGCGGTCCGCGCAATGGGGACATCCGGGATGCGTACCTGCAGGACGCGCAATGGGAGCTCATCACGGCCAATGCCGGCAGCATCGTGCTGTTCGACTCCTACGTGCCCCATCGGTCTGCCAGGAACAACTCGTCCAAGACCCGAAGAATCCTGTTCTTCACCTTCAGCCTGGCACGCGAAGGTGACCACTACGAGCGCTACTACGAAGCCAAGCGCCGGGCGCCCAACAACCCCATCTTCCACGTCTCGACGCCGACCTTCCATTCGGCGCTTTGAGCATGTCCAGATTGCCTCCCCTCCACCCGTCACACGCCATGCGTGCACCCAAGCTTTTTACGCCAGGGCCACTGAACACCTCGGATGCCGTGCGTGCAGCTGCGGCCGTTGACATGGGGTCCCGGACGCCTGAGTCGCAGGTGATGATCCGGCGCATCCAGCAGCAGCTCGCCCGCATCGTCTCCCTGCCGCCAGAGGTGGTCGTCGTGCCCATGCAGGGCAGCGGAACCTTTGCCGTGGAGAGCATGTTGAGCAGCCTGCTCGCGGAGCAGGACCATGTCCTCGTGGTGGAAAACGGTGCCTACAGCGCGCGCATGGCAGAGATCTGCAGGCGCTACGGCATCCGTCACACGGTGCTGTCGATGTCGCATGAGCAGGGTCTGGACCTTGCGCGTGTGGAGCAGGCCCTGCAGCGCCAGGAGGGCATCACCCACATCGCCGCCACGCACTTCGAAACCGCGCTTGGCGTTCGCAACGACATCGCTGGCCTGTCTCAACTGGCGCGCCGCTGCGGCCAGAAGCTGCTGCTGGACACCATCAGTTCCTTTGGTGCCCTGCCCCTCGAGCTGGCCCATGAAAGCTTCGCAGCGCTGGCGCTGTCCGCCAACAAGTGCCTGCACGGGCTGCCGGGTGTGGCGTTCGTGATCGTGCAACAGGCGGCACTGGGCCGCCTGCAGCGGCCTCGCACGCTGGCTCTGGATCTCACAGAGCAGCACCGGGAGCTTGAGCGATCCGGGCAGTGGCGGTTCACGCCTCCGCTGCAGATCCTGCGTGCGCTGGACGTGGCCTTGGGCGAGTACTTCGAGCAAGGCGCCCAGCCTGGCCGGCTGGCGCGCTATGAGCAATGCTCGACGCGACTGATGGCGGGTATGCGGCGCATCGGGCTGGAACTGGTGCTGGATCCGGCACATACCGCGCCGCTGATCTATACCGTCAAGCCCCGGGCAGGGCTGGCTCTGGACGTGGCCGGCATGGAGTCCTTCCTGGCCGAGCGTGGGCTCGTCATCTATCCCACCAAGCACGCCCACCCCAACACCTTCCGAGTCGGGGTGATCGGCGAGCTGCACCTGGGCGACATTGATGCACTGATCGACGCCATTGATGCCTACCTCCGGCAGTCTTCCGTCCTTCCAGCTGCCAGCGAAACGGACCTGTCATGCCGCGTCTGAACCAGTATCTGAGCAGCGGCAAGCACCTCTCTTCAAAGGCCATTTCCCAGTACGCGCGGGAACACCCGGAGGTGGTGGACCTCAGCATCGGCGAGCCCCATTTCGGTCCGCCGCCGGTGCTGCAGGCGCAGGGGTTCTCAAGCTCCAGCGCCTGGAAGCACTATGAACATTCAAGGGGAAGCCTGGACCTGCGCCAGGCCATTGCCGCCTGGTACGCCAGTCAGCAGGGACTCCAGATCGACCCCGAGAAGGAGATCCTGGTCACCCATGGCGGCATGGAGGCGCTCAACGTGGCCATCCTGGCCACCACCAATCCCGGGGAACAGGTGGCGGTGTTCGACCCTGGCTATGCCATGTACACGCGCATGTTGACGCTGTTGGGCCGGCATCTGCTGCCCGTTCGCCGCCAGCGCTTCGTGCACGAGTTCGAGAGCATTGACGCCCCGCTGCTGAGGGGGGCATCGGCCGTGCTGGTGAACTCACCCGAGAACCCGACGGGCTATGTCGCCTCTGACCAGGATTGGAACTGCCTGGCGGAGCTGACCCACGCGCAGCAGAGCTGGATCATTCATGACGAAGCCTATGACACGCTGGCCATGGCGCGCCCTCACCGCAGTGCGCGCTCGGTGCCGGCGTTGGCCGGGCGCAGCATCCTGGTCAACAGTTGCTCCAAGAAGTTTGGCGTCCCCGGCCTGCGCATCGGCTGGGTGGTGGCTGATGCAGCGGTCATCGATGCTGCAGCCAAGGCGCACGAGGCCCTGTGTCTGAGCGTCAATGTGCAGGCCCAGCAACTGGCCAGCCTCATGTTGAGGCAGACGCCGTCGGATTGGATCGAACAGCAGCGCAGCGATGTGGCGGACCGGCTCAGGCGCCTGACGGCGGCTATCGAGCAGCACTGGGAGCTTGGCGCCCAGCGAGCGACCATGGGTGGCCTGTTTGTGTTTCCGGAAGTCAGCGCCTTGGCACAACGACTGCCGATGCAGTACCGTCAGGCCGACGCCGGTTCCAACGTCGTGCAGTGGCTGCTCAGGGAACGTGGCGTTGCTGCCGTGCCGGGACTGATTTATGGGGAGGCCGGGCAGGCGCACATCAGATTGACGCTGGGAGGCGAGGCCAGCGCCTTCAACCAGGCAATCCAGCGCCTGAGTGCCGCGCCATGAAGTGGCCGCCCGTGCCCTACCGCCCGTGCCGGTGCTGCAGGCCGCTGACGATGCCGTCTCGTATGTCTTCCACCCTCTGCGGGTAGGGCCCTGAGGGCCTGCAAATGCCGATCCGGCAAGCGTGAAATCAATGTCAGACATTATTTGCTACAGCAGCTTCGATGAAATTTCGCTGAAGAGTTATGAAAGCCTGTGGACGGACTGCGGGTCGCCGGCCTTCTACCACCCGGATCTCATTCGGGCCGCTCAAAAGCATCCGCTGCTGCCCATCGGCGAAGCCTATTACCTCGCCGTCTGGCAGGGCGAAGCGCTGCTTGCTTTTGCCGTGGCCTACCACCAGACGCAGCCCGATCCTTTTGGCACCCTGGCACGCTCCACCGGGGTGGTGTTCGCGCCGCCCCATGGAGGCATCCTCGGGCATGTCGCTCATTGCTACGACACGCGGGTGCTTCACCGCGACGGCGACTCGGAAGCGGCGCAGGCCGTGCTGCGCAAGCTGATCGAAGTCATGCAGAAGAAGCAAGTCCCGGGGGGCGGCCTCGTCAATATTGCTGAGGGCCCGAGCCTGGACGCCGCGCGCCAGGCGGGCTTGCTCTGCAACTTCATGCATGACCGCTTCTGCGTCGATGCCTCGGGCATGAAGACATTTGCCGACTATCTGCAAGCTCTGCCACGGCATGGCCGGCAGGAAATGAATCGGCAATGGCGCAAGTTCGAGGACGAGGGGGGCACGGTCCGAGTCCTGAACGGGGACGAGGCCGATCTCAGGAGCGTGGTGGCCCTCTGCAATCAAACGAGCGCCAAGAATGGCACGCCGCACTACTACCCGCTGGAAGCCTTCTTCCACTTTCTGCAAGCCTGCAGCGCCTTGCTCTCGGTGGTGCAAATCGAGCAGAAGGGCCGCCTGGTGGGGGCGGTGGTCTGCCTGAACGAGCCGGGCTGTCTACACATGTGGGCTGGTGGGGCGGATTACTCCGTCACCGAGTACAGCCCCTACACCATCATGATCGGCGCCAGCATTCGCCATGGCATCGCCCAGGGCTTGCGACGGCTGGAAGCCGGCCGCACCAATGCCAAGATCAAGGCGCGCCTCGGCTGCAGCCCCGTGCCGCTGTATTCAGCCCTCTGGGTCAATAGGGAGGCGTGAAGAATGGATGAGCGTCAACAAGACAAGGCTACCGTTTTTGCGCGAGGCCAGGTGCTGACCTTGGTGTACATCGCGCTGACTGCGGGATCTCAGGTGTTCCTGAACCACGTAGGTGGCGGGATTCCGATAGAAGTTGCGCTCTTCTACATGTCCGGCGCTGCCTGTCTTGTGTTTGGTGCCTGGGAGTGGCGCCGCTTTCGGGCGAATCATCGGGCGCTGCTGCAGCACTGGCGGAGCTGGCTGACCTTCTCCTTGGCGTTTGTGCTGAATTGGATCCTTTCGTATTTCAGCGTCACGCATACCTCGGCGGAATTCTTCGTCGCCGTCTTCTTTCTCTCGTCCGCCTTGTGCAGCTGCCTCAGGGACGGGCGCTTCTGGAAAGCCGCTGCCGTCATGCTGGGCCTGCTTTCGGTCTGGTGGCTCTCCGGCTTTGAAATTCAGCTGCTGGCCAGTGCCATGGCAGCTGGCGGGGCGATGTATGTCTACTACATCGGCTCGCTGAAATTCAGCCAGGCTTCGGGTCTTGGGCCGATTTCCGTGGTGTCCATGCGCTGCTATCTGCTGTTTCTCTGCAGCGCAGCCTACCTGCTGGTCCATCGAGATGCCGGCGGGCTGGCGCTGGAGCGAGGGACTCTGCTGGACCTGGCGGTCCTCATCGTCGCCAACATGGTGCTGCCGTCCTTCCTGTCACAGGTCAGTCTGCAGCTGGTTGGGGTGGTGACCTTCACCATCATGAACTCGCTGATTCCTGTCCTGGCCTTCGTGATGAACTCCTGCCTGAGCGGCCACTGGAATCTTGCGATGCTCGCTTCGGTCGGCATCACCACGCTGGTGCTCAATCTGGACCTGCTGATGCAGGCGCTGCGACGCAGGGCAGGCTGGCCTGCCCAGGCTGTCCCCGGGGCCGGTTCTCGCTGACGGGCGCATCCTGATCGTTACCTAGCGCCTTAGCGGCCACCGCCTGCGGCGTCGGCGATGGGGCGGCTAGCCCCCGGAACAGTCTGCGCCCCCGGCTGCCAGCGCAGCAGGCGCAGCCCCAGCAGCACGACCAGCAGGGCGGCACCTGCATCCGCCAGCACGGCCAGCCACAGGCTGCCCCAGCCGGCCAGGGTCAGGGCCAGCACGCAGGCCTTGAGGCCCAGTGCGAGCGCGATGTTTTGCCATAGCACCCGGTTGCAGTCCCGCGAGAGGGCGAGCAGCTCAGGGAGACGACGCAGGTCGTCCTGCATCAGGGCGATGTCGGCTGTCTCCAGCGCGGTGGCCGTGCCGGCGGCGCCCATGGCGATGCCGATGTCGGCGCGGGCCAGCGCCGGGGCGTCATTGACGCCATCTCCCACCATGGCGACCAGGCCGCGTTTGCGTAGAAGGGCGATGGCCGCCAATTTCTGCTCGGGCAGCAGCGGGGCCTGGACCTGGGCCTGCGGCAGGCCCAGCTCGCGGGCGGTGGCCAGTGCGGCACCGCGCTGGTCTCCGCTGAGCATGTGCACCTGCACGCCGGCAGCCTGCAGCGCGGCCACGGCGTCGGCGCTGTGCGCCCGCAGCCGGTCACGCAGTGCCAGCAGGCCTTCGCAGTGCCAGCCCTGTGGCCCCTCCTGCAGCAGCCAGAGCACGCTGCAGCCGGACTCGCTCCAGCGCCGCGCTGCATCCTGCGCAGCGGGGCTCAAGGCGCCCAGCTCTCGCGCCAGCGTCTCGTTGCCCAAGTGCCAGGGCTGGCCGTGCAGCCGGGCGCGCACGCCGCGACCGGGCAGGGTCTCGAATTCCTGCAGGGGGAGGAGGGGCAGGTCTTGCGCCGCTGCAGCCTCCAGCAGGGCCAGGGCCAGCGGGTGGCGCGAGCCGGCGTCCAGGCTGGCCGCGTGGCGTAGCAGCCCGTCCTCGTCCAGCGTACCCAGCACCGTGCGCCCGACCAGGGCTGGCCGGCCCTCTGTGAGAGTGCCTGTCTTGTCCAGGGCGACGCTCTTCAGCAGATGGGCCTGCTCGAGGTACAGGCCGCCCTTGATCAGCAGGCCGCGGCGGGCGCCTGCCGTCAGGGCGCTGACCACGGTCACCGGTGTTGAGATCACCAGGGCGCAGGGGCAGGCCACCACCATCAGCACCAGGGCCTTGTAGATCCAGGGCGTGAAGGGGCCGCCCAGCCACAGCGGTGGCAGCAAGGCCAACAGCAGCGCGGCTGCGACGACCAGGGGCGTGTAAACCCGCGCAAAGCGGTCCACAAAGCGCTGCGTGGGCGCGCGCTGCGCCTGCGCTTCCTGCACGGCCTGCGCCATGCGGTCCAGCAGGGTGTGGCCCTTGGCGGCGGTCACGGTCATCAGCAGCAGGCCCAGCTCGTTGACGGAACCCGCCAGCAGGGCGTCGCCCGGCTGCTTGGGCACGGGCAGGCTCTCGCCGGTCAATGCGGCCTCGTTGACGCTGGACTGGCCCTCGATCACCTGCCCGTCCAGCGGCACACGCTCGCCGGCCCGGATGCGCAGCACGGCACCCAGGGAGACCTGCTCGCTGGGGCGCTCGGTCCATTGGCCGTCAGGCAGGCGCAGCCAGGCGGTCTCGGGTGCCAGGGCACTCAGGGCACGGATGGCGTCGCGCGCCCGGGCCAGGCTCAGGGCTTCCAGCATCTCGGACAGGCCGAATAGCCAGACCACCATGGCCGCTTCCGGCCACTGGCCCAGGGCCAGGGCACCGATCACCGCCAGGCTCATCAGCAGGTGGATGTTGAGCGTGAGGCTGCGCAGGGCCACCCAGCCCTTCCGAAGAGTGGGCAGGCCGCCCAAGGTGACGGCCAGCAAGGCGCAGGCAATCACCGCGGCTTCCGCGACGCCCAGGTAATGCAGGGCCTCCGAGGCTACCGCCGCCGCGCCGGCCGCCGCCATGCGCCAACGCAGGGGCACCGGCACCGCGGGCGCGACCGGGGCGGCGCGCTGCCCGTCCAGCGGCAGGGCCGCCAAGCCCGCTGCCTGGATGCGTTGCTGCAGAGCCTGGACCAGGCCTGCGGGATCGGGGGCGTCATGGTCGATGCTGAGCACCCGGCCCAGCAGGTCGAAGTGCAGGGCTCGGATCGCGGGCTCGCCAGCCAGGTGCTTGCGCAGCAGCGCCTCCTCGGTCGGGCAGTCCATGTCGGCGATGTGCAGGCGCAGGCGTTGCTGGCCTGGCGCCAGGCCGGCCAGGGGTGGGATGCTCAGTGGCGTCGCCTGGCACGCGCTGCCGCAGCTGGCGGTGGTGGGGCCGTGGTCGTGGTCATGCCCATGCCCATGGGCGTGGCCCTGCTGATGCGCATGCCCGCCGCAGCCTTGGCTCGACTCCGTGGCGGCCGTGGGGGTGCCGCAGCAGGTCGGCTCGGGCGGTGGGGCTGCGGGCGTGGGGCTGCAGCAGGCGGGTGAGCAGGCGGAGGTGCTGGGGGTCGTGTCCATGGAGATGGATTTCACAGCCTGTAGCCACTCCAGAGTCAAGCGACTATGCTGCGCCTTTTCCAGCGGGCTTGCCCCAGGGGCAGAAGGTGGTTGCGCATGCGCATCGGTGAACTCAGCAAGGCCACGGGGGTCGACATCGAGACCATCCGCTTCTATGAAAAATCCGGGCTCCTGCCTCCGCCTGCCCGCAGTGGCAATGGCTATCGGGACTACGCCCAGCCCCAGTTGGAACGCCTGGCCTTCATCCGGCACTGCCGGGCCCTGGACATGTCCCTGACGGATGTGGGCCAGTTGCTGCAGAGCCTGCAGAGCGCCGATCCGCAGCAACTGGCCAGCGTGGACGCCCTGGTCGACGCGCAACTGGCCCGGGTGCGGGCGCGGCTCAAGAGCATGCAGGCCCTGGAGGCGCAGTTGCAGGCGCTCAAGAGCCGCTGTGACGCGCGGCATGAGCAGCACGCCTGCGGCATCCTGACCGAGCTGGTGGCGGCCGCTCATGGCGAGGCCTGCGCCTGCCATCACGACAAGTCGGACGAGGGATCTCGCCGACGATGAACACCGCCAACTTCGGCGCCCGCTGGCTGGCCCGGTTGCGCGCCTTGGTGCCGGCGCTCCTCACTGCGCCCTGGCGGGAGTTGCTGCTAGGTGCCCTGGGCGTGGGCCTGCTGTGCACGGCATGGATCAGCCACCAGGCGCTGCCCGGTCAAGCTTTGTGGTTTGTCGCGCCCATGGGCGCCTCGGCGGTGCTGGTGCTCAGCGTGCCGGGCAGCCCGCTGGCCCAGCCGGTCAGCATCCACCGCATCGCCGACCCCCTGCCCAGCCGCCGTGCGGGCTTCGCGAAGGAGGACGTGGATGCGGCGCTGGCCTCCTTTGGCGAGATCCTGGACATCGACCGCCAGAATCTGGAGGAGATTCTCGTTCGCGCCCAGCAGCATGCCCAGCGCCGCCACGGGGGGCCATCCGCTGCACCGACGTGATGGCGCGCGATGTGGTCTGCGTCGGTGCTGCGGCCCCGCTGGACGCTGCCTGGGGCCTGCTGGCCCGCCACAAGGTCAAGGCTTTGCCGGTGGTGGGCATGATCACGCAGTCGGACGTGGTGGCGGCACTGTTCATGCGCCCGCCGGAGCAAGCCCTGCCCGCCTGAGCTGCAGAAGGCTGTCGCCCTGCCTCGTGCAGGGCCGGCGGGTCGTCGGGCGATGCCAACGCGGCGGCCCCATGCGCCGCTGCATGCCCTATGCTCGGGCTGCTGTACTTTTCCTGTTTCATGGTCGCCAGCCAAGACCCGCCCCTTCGCTATCGCACCCTCTCGCCCTGGAAGCTCTGGCGGCATGGCACGCCGGGCGAGCGGGCAATGCTGCTGGGAGGCTGGGGCCTGCTGCTCCTGCTGAGCATCGCCCTGGGCCTGGCCTCGGTGATCGGCCGCTGGTCCGGCCTGCCGCTGCAGCTGGGCGGCGTGCAGGTCTACATCACCATCTATCCGCCCCTGCTGATCTGCCTGTGGCTGAGCCTGTGCTGGGGCTGGCTCTGGGGGGCTGTGCCGGCCTATCTGGCCACTCTGAGCCTGGCGCTCTATGCCGGCATGCCCTGGTATTGGGCTTTGCTCTTCGCCTGCGCCAACCCGCTGGGCTTTGCCATCATGGTGATGGGCTACCAGGCCATTGCCATGCGCCGCGACCTCCGCGGGCTCAGCGCGCTGCTGTTCTATGTCCAGCTGAGCTTTGTGGCGAGCATCTTCAGTTCCAGCGGCGCGCTGCTCTGGTGGTACACGAACGGCATCGACCGCACGGCCATGCTGGCCATCTGGCAGGGATGGTGGATGGGCTCCTTTGTGCAGAGCCTGTTCATCGTCGGCCCGTTGATGGTCCTGGCCTGGCCTGCCATCGACGCCTGGCAGGCGCGCCATCCAGCCCTGATGAGCACCCCGGCGCGTGACCCACGCCGTGCGGTGCTGCGTCTGCTGGCTGCCGTCACCGCGGCTGTGATCGCCTATGGCTTCCTGACACTGCACCTGTCCTCCGTCCAACTGGAGCTCCTGCGCCGCCTGCCCGGCGCGGAGCTGGGCCCGGCGCTGGAGGTGATGCTGGAGAGCAGCTGGGTCTTCTTCGGCGTCTTCTCGCTGATCGTGATATTCATGGCCTTCTTCGGCTACCGGCTCTTCGTGCACTGGCAGCGCTCGGTGGACCAACTGCTGGCCGAGTTGCAGCACGCCAACCGTGGCCTGGAGACCTTGGCCCTCACGGATGCCCTGACCGGCCTGCTGAACCGCCGAGCGGCCGACGAGCGTCTGCTTGCCGAATGGCACCGGACGGTGCGCACCGGCTCCGGCGCCAGCCTGGTGATGCTGGACATCGACCACTTCAAGCAGATCAACGACCGCCATGGTCATCTGGCGGGTGACATGGTGATCCGTACTCTGGCCCAGGCCCTCAAGGACGAGGTGCGCGAGATGGATGTTGCCAGCCGCTATGGCGGCGAGGAGTTCCTGGTCATCCTGCCCCAGACTGGCATCCAGGGCGCCCGCGGCTTTGCCGAGCGCTTGCGCCTGCGCGTGGAAGCCTGCCAGGCCATGCACGCGGGCGAGCGGATCCGGTTCACCATCAGCCTGGGGCTGGCAGAGCTGCAGGCGCTGGATCCTGCGTACCTGAGCGCACTGGACCGCGCCGATCAGGCGCTCTACAACGCCAAGAAGGCCGGCCGCAACCGCACCGAATGCGCCCCGGCTGGTGCCGGCGAGGCTCCGTCTGGCCGGGAGTGGGCCTGAGCCCGGCCCGCCAGCACGTGCGCGCAGGGGGCTTGCGACCCGGCGGTGGCGTCCTTAGAGCTTGAAGTCGTAGTCGATGGTCAGCGGCGCGTGGTCGCTGAACTTCTGGTCCTTGTAGATGGACTCGCGCAGGGCCAGGGCGGCCAGCTTGGGCGTGGCGAAGTGGTAGTCCAGGCGCCAGCCCACGTTCTTGGCATAGGCTTGGCCCCGATTGCTCCACCACGTGTAGCAGGTTTCGGTGGTATCGGGCTGCAGCTGGCGGTAGACGTCCACCAGGCCGCCCTGGGTCGGGTCGATCAGCTGGGTTACCCAGGCGCGCTCCTCGGGCAGGAAGCCGCTGTTCTTGAGGTTGCCCTTCCAGTTCTTCAGGTCGGCTTCCTTGTGGGCGATGTTGATGTCACCGACCAGGATGAACTCCCGCTGGCCCTTCAGCGCCATCAGGTGGGGGTAGATGGCTGCCAGGAAGCGGAATTTGGCCTGCTGGCGGTCCTCGCCGCTGGAGCCGCTCGGGAAGTAGCAACTGATCAGGCTCAGCTTGCGGCCGGGCTTGTCGAAGCGCTTCTCGATGTAGCGGCCCTCGTCGTCGAACTCCTGCACGCCAACGCCGATGATGATGTCGCTGGGCTCGTCGCGCGTGTAGAGGCCCACGCCGGAGTAGCCCTTCTTCTGGGCATAGTGGAAGTGCCCCTTGAGACCGCCCGGGCTGCAGAAGATCTGGTCGACGTGCTCATGCTGGGCTTTCACCTCCTGGACGCCGACCGCATCGGCCTGCTGCTGGGGCAGCCAGTCGAAGAAGCCCTTGGTGGCGGCGGAGCGGATGCCATTGAGATTGGCGGTGATGAAGCGCACGGTCGTTTCCTCAGCGGGGACAGGGGAGGGGGAAGTATCGCAGCGAGGCGGTGATGAACTGGTCTGATGTCGGTCCGCAACAGCGAGTGGCTGTTTGTGGCCGTCGGTCCGCCTAGGGGTGACGCGGGGCCGCTGCTCTTGCTAGATTCTCCCGCGTTAACCGGCAAACGTTTGCTGATCGCCTTTCGCGCTGCGGCAGGCGCGCACCGGGAAGCCGAACTGCGGCCCCGGCGTCCTCTCTCTTTCCGTCACGTGGATCCAGACAAGCTCAAGGAGTACCCCATGATTCATTCCACCCCCCTCTCCCGTGCGCCGCTGGCGCTGGCCGTGACCCTGGCCCTGCAGTCCCTAGCGGCCGCGCCGGTGCTGGCGCAGGAAGCGCCCAAGACCGAGTCCGCACGCCCCCAGACCAACCAGCTGGAGGCCGTCGTGATCACCGCCGAGCGGCGCGTGGAGAACATCAAGGACGTGCCCAATGCGGTCTCGGCCATCAGCGGCGAAAAGCTGGACGTCATCAATTCCAGCGGGCAGGACATCCGTGCCTTGTCCGGCCGTGTGCCCAGCCTGAACATCGAGTCCTCCTTCGGCCGTGCCTTCCCGCGCTTCTACCTGCGCGGCTACGGCAACACCGACTTCCGGCTCAATGCCTCGCAGCCCGTCTCGCTGATCTATGACGAGGTGGTGCAGGAGAACCCCATCCTCAAGGGCTTCCCGGCCTTTGACGTGAAGAACGTGGAAGTGCTGGCCGGCCCCCAGGGCACCTTGTTCGGCCGCAACACCCCGGCCGGCGTGGTGAAGTTCGAATCGGTCAAGCCGTCCAAGCGCCAGGATGCCTACTTCAACGCCTCCTTTGGCAGCCAGGGCATGGTGAACCTGGAAGGCGCAGCCAATCTGCCGGTGGGCGGGGACTGGGCAGTGCGCATTTCGGCGCAGAACCAGCACCGCGGCAACTGGGTCAAGAACGAGCTGCCCAATGCCAAGACCTCGTCCACCGAGGGCTACGACGACCGAGCCGTGCGCATCCAGGCGCTGTATGAGGCCAACCAGGGCTTCAGCGCCCTGTTCAATGTGCACAACCGCGAGCTCAAGGGCAGCCCGCGCCTGTTCCGTGCCTCCATCATCAAGCCCGGCAGCAACGACCTGGTCGACGGTTTCGACCCGGCCAAGATGGTCATCGACGGGACCAACGAGCAGCGACTGCACAGCACCGGCGCCAGCCTGCGCCTCAAGTGGGCCCTGGACGGCGTGACCCTGCACTCCATCAGCGCCATCGAGACGGTCCAGCCCTTCAGCCGTGGCGACGTGGATGGCGGCCACCGCTACCACAACCCCTTCTCGGGCGACCCCAAGACGGCGCCCTATCCCTCCCAGGGCGAGGCCACCTGGCAGATGGACACCTCGGACGCCCTGATGGGGCACCGCCAGCTGACACAGGAATTCCGCCTCGAGTCCCAGGCTGCCGGTCCGCTGCGCTGGCAGGGCGGGCTCTACCTCTTTGACGAGAAGTACACCATGCGCACGGTGGACTACACCGCGGCCAACCCGGCCGATGGCATCGTGGACACCCGCCAGACCAACAAGGCCTGGGCCCTGTTCGGATCGGTCAATTTCGAGCTGAGCCCCGATCTCAAGCTGCGCGGCGGCTTGCGCTACACCCAGGACAAGAAGGACCTGAACACCGTCGGCAAGGTCAATGACAGCGCCGGCACCAGCGCCAGCACCAATGACCACAAGCTGAACTGGGACGTCTCTGGCACCTATGCCCTGGACAAGCAGACCAACCTCTACACGCGCGTCGCCACGGGCTTCCGTGCCGCCTCCATCTACCCGGCCAGTGGTTTCGGCACACAGAGCAAGGCACGCCCTGAAACCGTGACCTCCTACGAAGCCGGCGTGAAGAGCGAGTTCTGGAATCGCCGCGCCCGCCTGTCGGCCAATGTGTTCGCCTATACGGTGAAGGACCAGCAGCTGACCGCCGTGGGCGGCACCAGCAATACCAACACCCTGCTCAACGCCAGCAAGGGCCAGGGTCAGGGCTTCGAGCTCAACCTGGACCTGATCCCCGTGGAGCGCCTGATGCTCACCTTCGGGCTCAGCTACAACGACACCAAGATCAAGGATCCGACGCTCTCCGCCCCCCGTCCGGGCAGCAATGCCACCATGGTGGGCACGCCTGACGCGAACGGCCGCTACAGCCTCTACAACAACCCGCTGCCCAACGCGCCGAAGTGGATCGCCAACCTGACGGCCCGCTACTCGATCCCGACGGCAGACGGCAACGAGTACTTCGTTTACACCGACTGGGCCTACCGTTCCAAGGTCAACTTCCTGCTCTATGAGGCCAAGGAGCTGACCGGCAAGGCGCTGCTGGAAGGCGGTCTGCGCGCCGGCTATGTCTGGGGCGACGGCAAGTACGAGGTGGCGGGCTTCGTGCGCAACCTGACCAACAAGGTCGTCGTCAACGGCGCGATCGACTTCGACAACCTGACGGGCTTCATCAACGACCCCCGCACCTACGGCGTGCAGTTCAAGGCCCTGTTCTGAGCCTGCTCTGATGCCCGGCGCGTCAGATCGCGGTCTGGCGCGTGCAAAGGCCCGGCACCCCCCTTGTTTCACGGGGCGGGGGGCCGGGCCTTTTTTCATGGGCTCAATACAATGCGGGCCACCTCGAGATCCCCATCAGCCCTTGCCATGACCAGCTCCTCCACGCCCCTCGCCCAGGAATTCGTTGCCTTTGCCGTGGAGGCCGGCGTGCTGCGCTTCGGCGAATTCAAGACCAAGGCGGGCCGCCTGAGTCCCTACTTTTTCAACGCCGGGCTCTTCAACGACGGCGCCAAGCTGGGCCGCCTGGCTGAGTTCTATGCCAAGACGCTGCTGGCCTCAGGCATCGAGTTCGACATGATCTTCGGCCCGGCCTACAAGGGCATCACCCTGGCTGCCGCGGTGTCGGTGGAGCTGGCGCGCCTGGGCCACAACAAGCCCTTCGCCTACAACCGCAAGGAAGCCAAGGACCACGGCGAGGGCGGCACCCTCGTCGGTGCGCCTGTGCAGGGCCGGGTGCTGATCATCGATGACGTGATCTCGGCCGGCACTTCGGTGCGCGAGTCCATCGCCATGATCCAGGCCGCGGGTGCCACGCCCTGCGGCGTCTCGATCGCGCTGGACCGCCAGGAGAAGGCCGCCGAAAACGGCGTGGAGCAACCCTGGTCGGCAGTGCAGTATGTCAACCGTCAGCTGCACTTGCCCGTGAGTGCCATTGCCGGCTTGTCAGACTTGCTGCAGTATCTGCATCACAACAGCTCGACGGACATCTCTGCCCATGCGGCAGCCGTCCAGGCCTACCGAGATCGCTACGGAGTCTGATGCCACTTCCGCGCCGCCTCATGACCTTGCGTCAGTTCTTGGGTCAGTCCTTGCGCTCGCCGCCATCATTGGCCGCCCTGCTGCTGGGTCTGCTGGTGACAGGTCTTGCCTGCGCCCAAGGCAAGGCCATCTACAGCTGCGTCGCGCCGGACGGCCGCAAGCTGACCTCCGACAGGCCCATTCCCGAATGCGCGACCCGCGAGCAAAAGGTGCACAACCCGGATGGCTCGGTGAAATCCCTGCTGCCGCCCTCGATGTCCATGGAGGAAAAGGCCGCGCAGGAGCTGCGGGAGCGCAAGCAGGCAGCTGAGCGCGCGGCCCAGCAGGACGCGGTACGGCGGGACCGCAACCTCATGATCCGCTACCGCAACGAGGCCGTGCATCGCGAAGCCCGCGAAGCGGCGCTGGATGACGTCAACAAGGCCATGCAGGCCTCGGAGCGCCGCATCAAGGAGCTGGCTGCGGAACGCAAGCCGCTGCTGGACGAAGCCGAGTTCTACAAGGGCAAGCCCCTGCCGCCCAAGCTCAGGCAGCAGCTGGACGCCAATGATGTGTCTGCCGAGGCGCAGCGTGTGCTGATCGAGAACCAGAAGGCGGAGCTGGTACGGGTCAACAAGGTTTTCGACGTCGAGCTGCTGCGCTTGAAGAAGCTCTGGGCCGGCGCGGCTCCGGGCAGTCTGGACAGCCCAGCGTCCAGCCCCTCTGTGCCGCCTGGCAGTTCGCCTCAACCCGCCTCGGGCAGCAGCCGCTGAAGCCGGGGTTGCCCCTCACACCCTGCACGAGTTCCGCAACGACAAAGGCCGCTGTTCCCAGCGGCCTTTTCTTCATGGTGTCAGGCAGGACCTTCAGCCGCCCAGCTTCTTCTTCAGCAGCTCATTGACCAGGGCCGGGTTGGCCTTGCCCTTGGTGGCCTTCATGGCCTGGCCCACGAGGGCGTTGAAGGCCTTGTCCTTGCCGGCGCGGAACTCGTCCACCGACTTCTGGTTGGCGGCCAGCACCTCGTCCAGGATCCGTTCGATTTCGCCGGTGTCGTTGGACTGCTTCAGGTCCTTGGCGGTGATGATGGCGTCCACATCCGCGCCTTCCCCGGCCCACAGGGCGTCGAATACCTGCTTGGCGGAGTTGTTGGAGATGGTGCCATCGCTGATGCGGCCGATGAGCGTGGCCAGCAGGGCCGGCTTCACCGGCGCCGCGTCGATCTCGATGCCTTCGTTGTTGAGCCGCTTGCTGATCTCGCCCATCACCCAGTTCGCCACCAGCTTGGGCGCAGCGCCCGCGGCCTTGGCGGCCTCGTAGTAGCGGGCCGTGGCCAGGCTCTGGGTCATCATGGTGGCGTCGTACTCGGGCAGGCCGTCGGCCTCGATGAAGCGCTTCGCCATCACGCCCGGCAGCTCGGGCATCTCGCCGCGGACCTTCTCCACCCACTCCGGTGCGATCACCAGGGGCGGCAGATCGGGGTCCGGGAAGTAGCGGTAGTCGGCCGAGTCTTCCTTGGAGCGCATGGCGCGGGTCTCGCCGGTGTCCGGGTTGTAGAGCACCGTGGCCTGCTGGATGGGCAGGCCATCCTCGATCTGGTCGATCTGCCAGTTCACCTCATAGTTCACCGCGTCCACGAGGAAGCGGAAGCTGTTGAGGTTCTTGATCTCGCGGCGCGTGCCATAGGGCTCGCCGGGCTTGCGCACCGAGACGTTGACGTCGCAGCGGAAGGAGCCTTCCTGCATGTTGCCGTCGCAGATGCCCAGCCACATCACGAGCGCGTGCAAGGTCTTGGCGTACTCGCAGGCCTCGGCGGCGCAGCGCATGTCGGGCTCGGAGACGATCTCCAGCAGGGGCGTGCCGGCGCGGTTCAGGTCGATGCCGGATTGGCCGTGGTAGTCCTCGTGCAGGCTCTTGCCTGCATCTTCCTCTAGATGGGCGCGGGTGAGGCGCACGGTCTTTTTCTCGTCGCCGACGAAGAACTCCACCGTGCCGCCCTGCACCACCGGGATCTCGAACTGCGAGATCTGGTAGCCCTTGGGCAGGTCCGGGTAGAAGTAGTTCTTGCGGGCGAAGATGGACAGCGGCGCCACCTTGGCGCCCACGGCCAGGCCGAAGCGGATGGCGCGGTCCACGGCAGCGCGGTTCAGGACCGGCAGCGTGCCGGGCAGGGCCAGGTCCACGGGCGAGGCCTGCGTGTTGGGCTCGGCGCCGAAGGCAGTCGAGGAGCCGCTGAAGATCTTGGACTGGGTGGACAGCTGGACGTGGTTCTCCAGGCCGATCACCACCTCGTAGCCGCGCACCAGCTTGCTGTTGGGCTTGTTCATGCTCAGATTCCGTTCGGGGCACGGGTGTGCCAGTCGGTGGCCTGCTGCAGGGCGTGGGCGGTGTGCAGCAACTGCCCTTCCTTGAAGTAGTTGCCGATCAGCTGCAGGCCGATGGGCATGCCGGCACCTTCGCCTGATTCAGCAAAGCCCACCGGCACGCTCATGCCGGGCAGGCCGGCGAGGGAGCCGGGCAGGGTGAAGATGTCGGCCAGGTAGGCCTTGACCGGATCGTCCGCGCCTTCGCCTGCCTTCCATGCCACGCTGGGGGCCACCGGGCCGGCGATCACGTCGCAGTGCTGGAAGGCCTGCTGGAAGTCGTCGGCAATCATGCGGCGCAGCTTCTGGGCCTGCAGGTAGTAGGCGTCGTAGTAGCCATGGCTCAGCACATAGGTGCCGATCATGATGCGGCGCTTGACCTCGGGGCCGAAGCCTTCGGCACGGGTCTTCTTGTACATATCCAGAAGATCCGTGTAGTTGGCGGCGCGATGGCCGAATTTGACGCCGTCAAAGCGGCTCAGGTTCGAGCTGGCTTCGGCCGGGGCGATGATGTAGTACACGGGAATGGCCAGCTCCGTGCGCGGCAGGCTGACCTCCACCAGCGTGGCGCCCAGCTTTTCCAGCTCGGCCAGACCCTGGCGCACGGCGCTGTTGACGTCAGCCGAGAGCGCGGCGGGGAAGAATTCCTTGGGCAGGCCGATGCGCAGGCCCTTGAGCGGCTGCGCAGCGCTGGCGCCTTCGCGGGCGGTCAGCATCTGCGCATGGAAGTCCTGCGGCGGCTGGTTGATGCTGGTGGCATCGCGCTCGTCGAAACCGCTCATGGCGGACAGCAGCAGGGCGCAGTCCTCGGCCGAGCGGGCCATGGGGCCGGCCTGGTCCAGGCTGGAGGCGAAGGCGATCATGCCGTAGCGGCTACAGACGCCATAGGTGGGCTTGATGCCGGTGATGCCGGTGAAGCTGGCCGGCTGGCGGATGGAGCCGCCGGTGTCGGTGCCGGTGGTGGCGGGCACCAGGCGCGCTGCCACGGCGACCGCCGAGCCACCCGAGGAGCCGCCGGGCACGCGGCTGCGGTCCCAGGGATTGTGGGCCGGGCCGAAGGCACTGTTCTCGTTGGCCGAGCCCATGGCGAATTCGTCGCAGTTGAGCTTGCCCAGCGAGAAGGTGCCGGCCGCGTTCAGGCGGGCGACGACGGTGGCGTCGAAGGGGCTGCGGTAGCCGGCCAGGATCTTGGAGCCGGCGGTGGTGGGCATGTCCGCGGTGACGTAGATGTCCTTGTGCGCCAGCGGAATTCCCAGCAGGGGGCTGGCATCGCCGGCTGCCAGCCGGTGATCAGCCTGGGCCGCGTGCGCGAGTGCGCCCTCGGCATCCACGTGCAGGAAGGCACCCAGTTGCGACGCGGCGGTAACGCGTGCAAGAAGGTGTTGGGTGAGTTCGGTGGCGGAGAAGGCCTTGGCGCGCAAGCCCTGGCCGATCTCGGCCACGCCCAATTCGTGTAGAGACTTCATTCGATGACCTTGGGGACCAGGAACAGGCCGTCCTCGACGGCGGGTGCGCTCCTTTGGTTGAGCTCGCGCTGGTTGCTCTCGGTGACTGCGTCTTCGCGCAGGCGCAGTTGCACGTCCTGCACGGCGGAAAGCGGCGTGTAGAGCGGCTCCACGCCGCTGGTGTCCACCGCGCTCATCTGCTCGACGATGGAGAAAAAGCCATTGAGCTGGCCAAGCAAGGCGCCTTGCTCCGCGTCGGAAAGTTCGAGGCGGGCGAGGTGGGCGATGCGGCTCACGTCATCCTGGGTCAGGGCCATGGGCAAGTCCGGGTTTGTTGGAGGACCTGGGCACCGTGCCAAAACGCGGTGCATTGCCGCTTACAGCCTGCAAAAACAGGGGCTGTCAGGGGCTAGTCAGGGGTCTAAACAAAGGGGTGATCGGGTATTATCTCCGCTTATCTCCATGGTAACGGGGCTGCAGGGCCGCCAAGGCACAGGCAGCCTCGTTGCACATGGTGCGAACACCCTTGTGCAGCCCTGGCGCCACTGCCTTGGCTGCATTCATTTGACGCCGCCGCCCCTCCTGAGAATTGCCAGTGCCGTGCCCGCGTGATCCCTGCCGCCGCCCGGCCTGAAGCCCCAGCCCCACACCATGTTTTCGTCCCTGCGCCGCTACTTCTCCACCGACCTGGCCATCGACCTCGGCACCGCCAACACGCTGATCTATGTGCGTGGCAAGGGCATCGTGCTGGATGAGCCTTCCGTCGTCGCCATCCGCCACGAAGGCGGCTCCAGCGGCAAGAAAACCATCCAGGCCGTCGGCCGCGAGGCCAAGGCCATGTTGGGCAAGGTGCCCGGCAACATCGAGGCCATCCGCCCGATGAAAGACGGCGTGATCGCCGACTTCGTCATCACCGAGCAGATGATCAAGCAGTTCATCAAGATGGTGCACGACACCAAGCTGCTGCGCCCCTCGCCCTGCATCATCATCTGTGTGCCCTGCGGCTCGACCCAGGTCGAGAAGCGCGCCATCCGCGACGCCGCCCTGGGCGCCGGCGCCTCGCGCGTGGAGCTGATCGAGGAGCCCATGGCTGCGGCCATCGGTGCTGGCCTGCCGGTCTCGGAAGCCTCGGGCTCCATGGTCATCGACATCGGCGGCGGCACCACCGAGGTCGGCGTGATCTCCCTGGGCGGCATGGTCTACAAGGGCTCGGTGCGCGTCGGCGGCGACAAGTTCGACGAAGCCATCATCAACTACATCCGCCGCAACTACGGCATGCTGATTGGCGAGCCCACCGCCGAGGCCATCAAGAAGCAGATCGGCTCGGCCTTCCCCGGCTCCGAGGTCAAGGAAATGGAAGTGAAGGGCCGCAACCTCAGCGAGGGCGTGCCGCGCAGCTTCACCATCTCGTCCAACGAGATCCTGGAAGCCTTGACCGACCCTCTGAACCAGATCGTGTCCGCCGTGAAGAACGCGCTGGAGCAGACCCCGCCCGAGCTGGGCGCCGACATCGCCGAGCGCGGCATGATGCTGACCGGCGGTGGCGCCCTGCTGCGTGATCTGGACCGACTGCTGGCCGAGGAGACGGGCCTGCCGGTGCTGGTGGCCGAGGACCCGCTGACCTGTGTGGTGCGCGGTTGCGGCATGGCGCTGGAGCACATGGAACGCCTCGGCTCCATCTTCGCTTCTGAGTGACGGCCTACTGCGCGACGCTTGGGCGTCGTTGCGCAGTGCTCGGAATCCTCACGTACCTCCAGTACGTTCCGGTTCCTGCGCGCTGTGCGCCTAGCCCAAGCGCCGCTCGCTACGGCCCGAGACGTTGATGGACTGATCACCCGCCAGACTGCAAGCCATGCCCTTCGGCACCCTGGAGCGCAATGCGCCGCCGCTGTTCCGCCAAGGCCCCTCGGCCTTGACGCGGCTGCTGCTGTGCGCGGCCTTTGCCATCTTCCTGATGGTGCTGGACGCCCGCTTCAAGGTGGCCCAGCCGGCCCGCGCGGCGGTGGCCCTGGTGCTCAACCCGGTGCAGCGCCTGCTGCTCTCGCCCGTCGATGCCTGGGAGAACCTGGGCGACTATCTTCGCGGCATGGAGAAGGCCATGGCGGCTGAGGACCTGGCGCGGCGACAGTTGGTGGCGCAGGCCGAGCGCCTGTCCCGCGCCCAGCAGCTGCTGGCCGAGAACCAGCGCCTGCGCGAGTTGCTCAAGATGCAGCAAGCCCAGACCGTGAGCTCGGTGGCGGCGGAGGTGCTCTACGAGGCCCCCGATCCCTATTCCCGCCGCGTCAGCATCGACCGCGGCAGCCAGCACGGCGTGCACCTGAGTTCGCCCGTGATCACCGAGGCCGGCGTGCTGGGCCAGGTGACGCGTGTCTACAGCTTCTCTTCTGAGGTGACCCTCATCACCGACAAGGATGCTGCCATCCCCGTGCTGAACACCCGCACGCAGCAGCGCGGCGTGGCCTTCGGCGGCGAGCGCGGCCTGGAGCTGCGCTTCACTGCGGCCAATGCGGACATCCAGGCGGGCGACGTGCTCTCCACCTCGGGCCTGGACGGCATCTATCCCCCGGGCCTGCCCGTGGCCAAGGTGGCTCAGGTGGAACGCCGTGGCGACACCAGCTTCGCTCGCGTGAGCCTGCAGGCCACCGTGCCGGTGGACAGCGTGCGCCATGTACTGGTGCTGGCCCCGCTGGCCGTGCACGAGGCCGCCCGCGCCGAGGCCGCGGAGGCCGCCGGCAAGGAAGCCCAGGCCTTGGCTGAACGCAAGGCCCAGGCCAAGGCTGAAGCCAAGCAGCGTGCTGCCGAGCAGAAGGCCGCACGCGAAGCCGCCAAGGAGGCCGCGAAGGAAGCGGCGAAGGACAGCAAGGGAGGCAGCCCGCGATGATCATGCCGCGCGCCGCCAGCCAGCTGCTGCTGCCGGCCAACCCCCTCTTCATCGCCTTCAGCCTGCTGCTGGCCTTGATGCTGGACATGGTGCCCCTGGGCCGCCAGCCTGCCATGCCAGACTTCCTGGCCATCGTGCTGGTGTTCTGGAACGTGCACCAGCCGCGTCGGGTCAATGTGGGCTGGGCCTTCCTCTTCGGCTTGCTGGTCGATGTGCACCATGGCGCCTTGCTCGGCCAGCACGCCCTGGCCTACAGCGGCCTGAGCTTTGGCGCCGTCGCCCTGCACCGCCGCCTGCCCTGGTTCACGCGCTGGGGTCAGGCCTTGCATGTGCTGCCGCTGTTCGCGCTGGCCCATGCCGTGTCCTTGCTGGTGCGCCTGGCCGTTGGCGGCATGTGGCCGGGCTGGCTGCTGCTGCTGGCGCCCTTCCTCGAGGCCTTGCTGTGGCCCCTGGCCAGCTGGATCCTGCTGGCGCCCCAGCGCCGCCCGCCTGATCGCGACGAGCACCGACCGCTGTGAGGCGGGTCCCTCTGCGTCCATGACCCAGCTGCACAACGTCCACCAGGAGCAGTCGCGCTTTCGCGTGCGGGTGCTGGCGGCCGCCGGTTTCGTGCTGTTCTGCTTCGGGCTGCTGGCCGCCCGGCTGGTCTACCTGCAGGTGATGCAGCACGAGACCCTGCTGGAGCGCGCCGAGTCCAACCGCGTGACCGTGGTGCCCATCGTGCCCAACCGCGGCCTCATCGTGGACCGCAACGGTGTGGTGCTGGCCAGCAACTACTCGGCCTACACACTGGAGATCACGCCCTCCAAGGTGTTGGACCTGGAAGCCACCATCAATGAGCTGGCCGAGGTGGTGGACATCCAGGGCCGGGACCGCAAGCGCTTCAAGCGCCTCATGGAGGAGAGCAAGAACTTCGAGTCTCTGCCCATCCGCACCAAGCTCACGGACGCCGAGGTGGCGCGCTTCGCCGCCCAGCGCTTCCGTTTTCCCGGCGTGGACATCAAGGCGCGGCTCTTCCGCAGCTACCCGCTGGGCGAGGTGGGCAGCCACCTGATCGGCTACATCGGCCGCATCAACCAGGCCGAAAAGAAGGCCATGGAGGAGTGGGCCGACGACGACATCGCCAACTACCGCGGCACCGAGTACATCGGCAAGCTGGGCCTGGAGCAGTACTACGAGCGCGAGCTGCATGGCCAGACCGGCTTCGAGCAGATGGAGACCAGCGCCGCCGGCCGCGCCGTGCGCCGCCTGCGCCACCAGCCGCCCATGCCGGGCAACACGCTGAAGCTCTCCATCGACATCCGCCTGCAGGCCCTGGTCGAGGAGCTGTTCAAGGACCGCCGCGGCGCCCTGGTGGCCATCGACCCACGCAATGGCGAGGTGCTGGCCTTCGTGTCCAAGCCCACTTTCGATCCCAATCTCTTCGTTGACGGCATCGACGCCGACAGCTGGGCGGCGCTCAACGAGGACATCGACAAGCCCCTGCTCAACCGCGCCCTGCGCGGCACCTACCCGCCGGGCTCCACCTTCAAGCCCCTGATGGCCATGGCCGCGCTCAACAGCGGCAAGCGCGCCGCCGGCACGGTCATCATGGACAACCTGACCTACAGCTTCGGCGGCCGCACCTTCGGCAGCCCCGAGACCGACCGGCCGGGCCCCAAGGACATGCGCCTGGCCATCGTCAGCTCCTCCAACGTCTACTTCTACAGCCTGGCCAACGAGATGGGCGTGGACCTCATCCATGACCAGCTGGAGCCCTTCGGCCTGGGTCGCAAGACCGGCATCGACTTGGCTGGCGAGGTGACTGGCGACCTGCCCTCGCAGGAGTGGAAGCGCAGGAAGTTCCGCAAGGCCGAGCAGCAGAAGTGGTACGCCGGCGAGACCATCTCCCTGGGCATCGGCCAGGGCTACAACAACTTCACCATGCTGCAGATGGCGTCGGCCTATGCCACGCTGTCGACGGGCGGCCAGCGCTACAAGCCCCGCCTGGTGCGGGAGATCGAGGACGTGGTCCAGCATCAGACCCGGCACATGTCCAGCGAAGCCCTGGACCCCATCCCCCTCCGGCCCGAGCAGGTGGACGTGATCCGCAACGCCATGAACGGGGTGACGCTGGAGGGCACTTCGCGCCAGGTCTTCATGGGCGCGCCCTACCAGAGCGGCGGCAAGACCGGCACCGCGCAGGCGGTGGGCCTCAAGGCTGGCGAGAAGTACAGCAGCATCAAGGCAGACGAGCACAAGCGCGACCATTCCCTCTACGTCGCCTTCGCGCCGGTGGACAAGCCCACCATCGCCCTGGCCGTGATTGTGGAGAACGCTGGCTGGGGCTCGGGTGCCGCAGCGCCCATCGCGCGGCGTGTCTTTGACTACGCCCTGCTGGGCCAGTACCCCAGCGAGGAAGACATCGCCCTGACGCAGCAGGGCAAGACCATGGCGCCCGTCGGCACGCCGCGCAAGGCCAGCGAGGTGCCGTTGCCCGGGCAGCCTGTGCTGGTGCCGCTGGCGGCCAGTGCGGCGCTCCCGGCGTCCACGCCCGTGGCCGTGGCGAGCCGCGGGGCGGCGCCCGCATCAGCGTCCTCCGCCGTGCCCGCCCGCCCGGCCGCCTCCATCGCCAGCGGAGCCCGCCCATGAACAACAGCTTCAGCCTGCGAGCTCTGCGCGACCGCATCCGCCCCTGGACCGAAGGCCTGGACGCGCCCTTGCTGCTGGCGGTGTTCTGGCTGATGGGCCTGGGCCTCTTCTGCATGTACTCGGCCGGCTATGACCACGGCACGCGCTTCGTCGACCACCTGCGCAACACCCTCCTGAGCCTGGGCATCATGCTGGTCATGGCGCAGGTGCCGCCGCAGCGCCTGATCAAGATTGCCGTGCCGCTCTACAGCCTCGGCCTGATGCTGCTGCTGGCGACGGCGCTGTTCGGTGTGACCAAGAAAGGCGCGACGCGCTGGCTCAATGTGGGCATCACGCAGATCCAGCCCTCCGAGATCCTCAAGATCGCGATGCCGCTGATGCTGGCCTGGTGGTTCCAGAAGCGCGAAGGCCAGCTGCGCCTGCCGGATTTCGCCGCGGCCTTCGTGCTGCTGGCCGTGCCTGTCGGGCTGATCGCCAAGCAGCCGGACCTGGGCACGGCCCTGCTGGTGCTGGCGGCGGGGCTCTATGTGATCTTCTTTGCCGGCCTGTCCTGGAAGCTGATCCTGCCGGTGATGGTGGCCGGCGGCATCGGCATCGCGGCCCTGGTGATGAGCGAGGAACAGATCTGCCAGCCTGACGTCACCTGGCCGGTGCTGCGCGAGTACCAGAAGCATCGCGTCTGCACCCTGCTGGACCCTAGCAAGGATCCGCTGGGCAAGGGCTTCCACATCATCCAGGGCGAGATCGCCATCGGCTCTGGTGGCGTGACCGGCAAGGGCTTCATGAAGGGCACCCAGACCCACCTGGAATTCATTCCCGAGCGCACCACCGACTTCATCTTCGCGGCCTATGGCGAGGAATTCGGCCTGGTGGGCGCGGCGGCCCTGCTGCTGGGCTTCACGGCCCTGATCCTGCGAGGCCTCATGATCGCCTTCGAGGCGCCGACGCTGTTTGGCCGACTGATGGCCGGCGCGGTGACCCTGTCCTTCTTCACCTATGTGTTCGTGAACATGGGCATGGTCAGCGGCATCCTGCCCGTGGTGGGCGTGCCTCTGCCCTTCATCTCCTACGGCGGGACGGCCATGGTGATGCTGGGCCTGAGTCTGGGCATCCTGCTGGGCATCGCCAAGTCCAAGCGCTACAAACGCCACTGAGGCGTGGGCGGGCCGGATCGCCGGTTCGGCTGCCCAGTCCATCAGGACCTTGAACGCTCAGCTCGCAGGGTTTTCGTCGCCGTCCTCGCCCGCGTCCATGCCGGTCACCGGATGGGCGTGGAAGCGGATGGTGAAGCGTGCCCCCGGCCCCATGCCGTCGGGCTCGACGAAGCCGGGGCGCCGTGGGCGTGCGTCGTCCAGCGTCAGCTCGGCCTCGTGCTGCTGGGCAATCTCGCGCACGATGGCCAGCCCCAGGCCGGAGCCGTCCACATTCGTGCCCAGGGCCCGGTAGAAGGGCTGGAAGACCTGCTCGCGCTCTGCCTCGGCAATGCCGGGGCCGGAGTCCTCCACCTGCAGCACGCAGACCTGGCCGAAGGGATCTTCGACGATGCGCACGGTGATGGTGCCGCCGGGCGGCGTGTAGAGCAGGGCGTTGTCGACCAGGTTGCGGATCAGCTCGCGGATCAGGATTGGATGACCGAGGATGCGCAGGCCGCTGTGCTCCTCGTCTGGTCCCTCGTAGCCCAGGTCCAGGCGTTTGTCGAGGGCGCGGGGCACGAAGTCGCGCACCGTCTCCATCGCGATCTCGGGCAGGTTGATCTCCGAGCGCCGGGCCGCATGTTCCTGATCCTCGGCGCGTGCCATGGCCAGCAGCTGATTGACCATGTGCGCCGCTCGCTGGCTGGACAGGGCGATCTGCTGCAGCGAGCGCTTGAGCTCCTGCGGCGAGCTGCGGCCTTCGTCGATCTCGCGCTGGGCGAACTCCGCCTGGGTGCGCAGGCCTGCCAGCGGCGTCTTGAGCTGGTGGGCCGCGTCGGCCAGGAAATGCTTCTGCGTGCTCAGCGATTGGTCCAGGCGCTGCAGCAAGTCGTTGATGGCGTGCACCAGGGGCGCCACTTCATCGGGGATGCGGCGTTCATCGATGGGGCTCAAGTCCGAGCTGTCACGTGAGCGGATGCGCCGCTGCAGCTCGTTGAGTGGCGCGATGCCGCGTGCCAGCGCCAGCCACACCAGCAGCACGGCCAGAGGCAGGATCACGAACTGCGGCAGGATCACGCCCTTGATGATCTCGTTGGTGAGGCGCGAGCGCTTGCCCAGGGTCTCGGCCACCTGCACCAGCATCTGTCCCTTGGCATTGCCCTCCGGCGTCACCCACAGATAGGCGACGCGCACGCTCTCGTTGCTGACCTCGTCGTCGCGGAAGCGCAGCTCCCAGGGCACGACGGCCTCGTCCGGATTCGGTGTGGGCAGTTCCTTGTCGCCGCTGAGGAACTCGCCGCGCGGCCCCTGGACCAGGTAGTAGACGGTGTCGGATTCGTCGGCCCGCAGCAGGGCGGCCGCTTCGGGCGAGAGCGCGTAGCGCGAGCGGGCATTGGCGGCGGCCTGGTTGCGCGGCTCCGCGGCCGCCTGCAGGCCCAGGGTACGGGCCATCTCGCCCAGCTCCCGGTCATAGGGCTTGCTGGCGATGCCCTGGGCGACCAGCCAGGTCAGGGCGACGCTGATGGGCCAGATGACCAGCAGCGGAGCGAGCATCCAGTCCAGGATCTCGCCGAACAGTGAGCGTTGACCGCTGTCAGCTGCCATCAGGCTGGGCTCCGCAGGGGAAAGGCAAGACCTGACCCCGCACGGGGTTCAGGGGCCTGGCGAAGCTGCGGCGCATTCAGCCGGGGATCTTTTCCAGGCAGTAGCCCAGGCCGCGCACGGTGGCGATGCGAATGGGGCCCTGCTCGATCTTCTTGCGCAGGCGGTGGATGTAGACCTCGATGGCGTTGTTGCTGACTTCCTCGCCCCATTCGCACAGGCGTTCCACCAGTTGGTCCTTGCTGACCAGACGGCCGGCGCGCTGCAGCAGCACTTCCAGCAGTGAGAGCTCGCGGGCCGAGAGCTCCACCATCTGCTCGTTGATGTAGGCCACGCGGCCAGTGGCATCAAAGGACAGTGGGCCGTGCTTGATGATGCTGGACGCCGTGCCCAGGCCCCGGCGGGTGAGGGCGCGCACGCGGGCTTCCAGTTCCTGCAGCGAGAAGGGCTTGGCCATGTAGTCGTCCGCACCCAGGTCCAGACCCTTGACGCGCTGCTCCACGCTGTCAGCCGCCGTGAGGATCAATACCGGCATGGTGGCGCCACGGCCGCGCAGCTTGCGCAGCACCTCCAGGCCGTGAAGGCGGGGCAGGCCCAGGTCCAGGATGACCAGGTCGAATTCATGGGAGGCCAGGGCCGCATCGGCTTCGGTGCCGGTCGAGACCTGGTCTACCGCGTAGCCGCTGGAGCGCAGGGCGCGCAACAGGCCATCGGCCAGCACTTGGTCATCTTCCGCGATCAGGATGCGCATCGGTGTCTCCTTGGCCTTTGTCGCCTGGATGGCATGAGCGACAGCTTTCCTCCATTCTAGGGACTGAAATCGGTTGCGCACTCCTGCCAGCGCGTGTCAGCAGTGGATACTGGAACTACTGTACAAACATACAGATTCGGCCATAATGCGTGCACTCAAAGGAGCAATCAATGGACGCCCCCGCCAAGTCTGCAAACCCCGCCGTCAACACCGAAAAAGCCAAGGCCCTGCAGGCCGCCCTCGCCCAGATCGAAAAGCAGTTCGGCAAGGGCTCCATCATGCGCCTCGGCGAGGGCGAGAAGATCGAGGACATCCAGGTCGTCTCCACCGGCTCCCTGGGCCTGGACATTGCCCTGGGTGTCGGCGGCCTGCCGCGCGGCCGGGTGATCGAGATCTACGGCCCGGAATCCTCCGGCAAGACCACCCTGACCCTGCAGGTCATTGCTGAGATGCAGAAGCTCAGCGGCGTCTGTGCCTTCATCGACGCCGAGCACGCCCTGGACGTGCAGTACGCCCAGAAGCTGGGTGTGAATCTGCAGGACCTGCTGATCAGTCAGCCTGACACTGGTGAACAGGCCCTGGAAATCGTGGACGCCCTGGTGCGTTCGGGCTCCGTGGACCTGATCATCGTGGACTCGGTGGCCGCACTCACTCCCAAGGCCGAACTGGAAGGTGAGATGGGCGACGCCCTGCCCGGCCTGCAGGCTCGCCTGATGAGCCAGGCCCTGCGCAAGCTCACCGCCACCATCAAGAAGACCAATTGCACGGTCATCTTCATCAACCAGATCCGCATGAAGATCGGCGTGATGTTCGGCTCGCCCGAGACCACCACCGGCGGCAATGCGCTGAAGTTCTACGCCTCGGTGCGCCTGGACATCCGCCGCATCGGCTCCATCAAGAAGGGCGAGGAAGTCATTGGTTCCGAGACCAAGGTCAAGGTGGTCAAGAACAAGGTCGCCCCGCCCTTCAAGACCGCCGAGTTCGACATCCTCTATGGCGAGGGCATCAGCCGCGAGGGTGAGATCATCGACATGGGCGTGGCCGCCAAGGTGGTGGACAAGTCCGGTGCCTGGTACGCCTACAGTGGCGAGAAGATCGGCCAGGGCAAGGACAACGCCCGCGAGTTCCTGCGCGAGAACGCTGATCTGGCCATCGAGATCGAGAACAAGATCCGCGACTCCCTGGGCATTCCGCTGATCGGCGTCGAGGCTGGCGCCGAGTGAGCCCGGGCGGGCCCTCAGTCCGCCTGACCCGCCTTGCTTCGCTTTGTTCGCATCGCTCGTCTTTTCCGCTGAGCTCATCGAATCCGCCGAACCCGCCGAACCCGCCTTGCTCCAGAGGCGGTATTCCCCCCGGATCGCAGCGTCCGGTACGCTTCCTCCGGGTCGATGGCCCATCGACTTGTCCGATTTGCCCTTGCCCTATCCGGCCATGCATGTTCAGCACGATGCCCCCCAGTCCCTCACGGAGAACCAGGCCCTGGTGCAGCGCTTCTGGGCGCTCTACCAGGCCCGGCGCTGGGCGGAGGCTCAAGCCCTGCTGGCACCTCATGCGGAATGTCTCTGGTGGGCTACGCAGGAGCGCTTCCGTGGCGCGGATGCAGTTGTCCACGTGAATGCCGTGTATCCCGAGGGCTGGGCCATCCATCTGCTGGACGTCCAGCCCCTCAGGGACGGCCGCGTGCTGAGCCTGGTGCGTGTGGACCAGGAGGGCCACAGCTTCTACGCCAACAGCTACTTCCATGTCAGGGACGGGCTGATCCAGCAGATCGATGAATACTGGTCCGATGTCCAGCCTGCCCCCGCCTGGCGGCGTGATCCCCTGGCACCGCTGGTCGGGCGCACCGCCATGCCAGCGGACCGGCGCCATGGCCTTCCCCTGGATGCGCAGCCCTTGCCTGGCCAGGACTGAAGCCGCTTGGCAGAGCCTGGCAGAGGGCTGATGAGCCGGAACGTGCACATGGCCACTCGCAATTCCCCCCTCAGCCTGAAGGCGCGCGCCATTGCGCTGCTGGCGCAGCGCGAGCACAGCGCGGCCGAGTTGCGGCGCAAGTTGCTGCGCCTGGCCGAACTGCGGGATCTGCAGGCCTGGCAGCTCGCACATGAGCCTGCAGCAGACGCCCCATCCGGCCATCGCCCGTTCCTCGATTCCCTGTCGGGAACGCCGGCATCGGCGCCCAGTGACCGCCACGCGGAGCGCCCGGATCCACAGCACGCCGTGCGGCGTGGGGTCGGCAGCTTTGACCTGGACGAAGACTGGGATGACGGTGAGCTGGATGCCTTCCTGGCGGAATGGCGGGCGGACGCCGAGTTGCAGGGGCCGGTCGAGCCCGCGCCGAGGGGCGGTGGCGCCGGCCAGGGGGCCGGCATTCGTGCTGCCGGAATTGATGGCACCGACGATGGTGCCGGCGCTGGTTGGCCTGCCTCCGGCCGCTCCGCTCGTTCGCGGCCGGCCATGCCCAGCGCCGCGGCCATGAGTGCCGTGATGGACGAGCAGGGCCGGCAGGCGCGTGCTGAGGAAGTCGAGTTGCTGCTGCAATGGCTGCAGCAGCGGTCCTACCTCAGCGAGGCCCGGTTGGTGGAGTCCCGCATCAATGCGCGGGCCTCGCGCTACGGCAATCTGCGCATCCAGCAGGAATTGCGGCAACTGGGCGTGGCGCCGGACGAGGAGCAGCAGGCCCGTCTCAAGGACAGCGAGCTGGATCGGGCCCGCGAAGTCTGGCAGCGCAAGTTCGGTGGCAAGGCGCCCGCCGACGCCGCCAGCCGCGCTCGGCAGATGCGCTTTCTGGCAGCGCGCGGCTTCTCATCGGAGGTTGTGCGACGGTTGCTGCGCGGAGAGGACGACTGAGCGCCTGTCCGCGAAGGAAGCGGCAGGCCAGGGTGGCCGTTCGCTCGATGCGGACGTCAGCCATGCCTGGATTTCCCCAGGAGTGACCGCTGCTGTACTGCCCATGACTGGCGCACGGATCGCAAGGAAGTTGCACCAAAAGGAGGCGCGGCGACAGCCTCGTGACAGGCTTGGTGCAGCGCAACATGCTACATTGGCGCCCTGCGCAAGCGCGCCCGCCGGTCTGACGAGGCCTGCGGGCCGTTTTTTGCGCCCTTGCACCGCCGCTGTTCCATGTCCTCCTTGTCCTCCAGTCCAGAGCGTCAGCTGATGCATCGCCGCGCCATTGCCGTGCAGGTGTATTCGCGCGCCGACGGGCTGTTCGAGGTCGAGGCGGAACTGCAAGACAGCAAGACCCGCGACATCCCCCTGGCCGGTGGCATCCGGCGTGCCGGCGAGCCCGTGCACGACATGGTGCTGTGGCTGGTGGTGGACCGCCATCTGAACATCCTGGCAGCCACCTCCAGCACCCGCTGGATGCCCTACCCCGGCCAGTGCGACCAGCACGGCGACGCCTACCGGCAACTGGTGGGCCTGAACCTGATGACGGGCTTCCGGGCCGCGGTCAAGCAGCGTCTGGCCGGCGTCAAGGGCTGCACCCACCTGACCGAGCTCTGCCAGCACCTGCCCACCGCGGTGATCCAGGCCTTCGCGGGCGTGGTGCTGGATGTGCGCGAAGGTGCGGAAGATGGCACGCCGCCCTTCCAGATCGACCGCTGCCACGCACTTCGCAGCGACGGTGCCGTGGTGCAAACTCATTACCCTCGCTGGTATCGCGGCACGGCGGTGACCCCGCCTGCCGCCGGTAACGGCAACCTTTCCTGACTATCCATCAAGCGAGACCTCCCCATGAAGATTCACGAGTACCAGGGCAAGGAAATCCTGCGCCAGTTCGGCGTGCCGGTGCCGCGCGGCATTCCCGCGTTCACCGTGCAAGAAGCCGTCGAAGCGGCCCAGAAGCTGGGCGGTCCGGTCTGGGTGGTCAAGGCCCAGATCCACGCCGGTGGCCGTGGCAAGGGCGGTGGCGTGAAGGTGGCCAAGACCCTGGACGACGTGAAGGCCCTGTCTGAGAAGATCCTGGGCATGCAGCTGGTCACGCACCAGACCGGTCCGGAAGGTCAGAAGGTCCGCCGCCTCTACATCGAGGACGGCGCCGACATCAAGAATGAGCTGTACGTCTCGCTGGTCACCGACCGCGGCACGCAGAAGGTCGCCTTCATCGCCTCCAGCGAAGGCGGCATGGACATCGAAGAGGTCGCCCACTCGACCCCCGAAAAGATCATTACCGAGATGATCGACCCGCTGACCGGCCTGACCGTCGAGCAGAGCAAGAAGATCGCTGCCGCGATCGGCCTGACCGGCCACTCGGTGGACCAGGCCGTGGACCTGTTCGCCAAGCTGTACAAGTGCTACATGGACACTGACGCGTCGCTGGTTGAAATCAACCCGCTGAACTGCGACTCCAAGGGCAACCTGATCGCCCTGGATGCCAAGTTCAACTTCGACGCCAACGCCCTGTTCCGTCATCCCGAGATCGTGGCCTACCGTGATCTGGACGAAGAGGATCCTGCTGAAGTCGAGGCCTCCAAGTTCGACCTGGCCTACATCTCCCTGGACGGCAACATCGGCTGCCTGGTGAACGGCGCCGGCCTGGCCATGGCCACCATGGACACCATCAAGCTGTTCGGCGGCGAGCCGGCCAACTTCCTGGACGTGGGCGGTGGCGCCACGGCCGAGAAGGTGACCGAGGCCTTCAAGATCATGCTGAAGAACAAGTCGGTCAAGGGCATCCTGGTCAACATCTTCGGCGGCATCATGAAGTGCGACACCATCGCCGAAGGCGTGATCACCGCCTGCAAGGCCGTGAACCTGTCCGTGCCGCTGGTCGTCCGCATGAAGGGCACCAACGAAGAACTGGGCAAGAAGATGCTGGCCGAATCCGGCCTGCCCATCATCGCCGCCGACACGATGGCTGAAGCAGCCACCAAGATCGTCGCTGCCGTCCGTTAAGCCCAGCAAGGAATAGAACCATGAGCATCTACATCAACAAGGACACCAAGGTCATCACCCAGGGCATCACGGGCAAGACCGGTCAATTCCACACCCTGGGCTGCCAGGCCTACGCGAACGGCAAGAACGCCTTCGTCGCCGGCGTGAACCCCAAGAAGGCGGGCGAGAAGTTCTCCGAGATCCCCATCTACGCCACCGTCAAGGAAGCGGCCAGCCAGACCGGCGCCACCGTGTCCGTGATCTATGTGCCGCCCGCAGGTGCCGCTGCCGCCATCTGGGAAGCCGTCGAGGCCGACCTGGACCTGGCCATCTGCATCACCGAAGGCATTCCCGTGCGTGACATGCTGGAAGTGCGCAACAAGATGAAGGCCAAGGAAGCCGCCGGCGGCAAGAAGACCCTGCTGCTGGGCCCCAACTGCCCCGGTCTGATCACCCCGGAAGAGATCAAGATCGGCATCATGCCCGGCCACATCCACCGCAAGGGCCGCATCGGCGTGGTCTCGCGCTCCGGCACGCTGACCTATGAAGCCGTGGCTCAGCTGACCGAACTGGGCATCGGCCAGTCCTCTGCTGTGGGCATCGGTGGCGACCCTATCAATGGCCTGAAGCACATCGACGTGATGAAGGCCTTCAACGACGATCCGGACACCGACGCCGTGATCATGATCGGCGAGATCGGCGGCCCCGACGAGGCCGAGGCCGCCCGCTGGTGCAAGGCCAACATGAAGAAGCCCATCGTCGGCTTCATCGCTGGCGTCACCGCCCCTCCCGGAAAGCGCATGGGCCACGCTGGCGCACTGATTTCCGGTGGCGCTGACACGGCTGATGCCAAGCTGGCCATCATGGAAGAGTGCGGTTTCAAGGTGACCCGCAACCCGTCCGAGATGGGCCGCATCCTGAAATCGCTGCTGTAAGCGACATCCGCGCCAGACCGGACTCAGCTGCGTGGTTTCACGCAGCTGCCGTTCCAGGATGGCGTTGGACAATCCCGTCAGGCCGCGCCGGCCTGACGTATCAACGTCAAAGGGGCTTCGGCCCTTTTGGCGCTTTTGATGCCTGCAAGCCCTGGGACCAGGCTGTGAAACCCCGTAGACTGGTCTAGCTTGCGGCCCCACCTCTCAATTCCTCGCGCACATGGACATGCTCACAAGCCCCGAGTTCTGGCTGGCCGTCGGTCAGATCATCATGATCGACATCCTGCTGGGCGGGGACAACGCCGTTGTGATCGCCCTGGCCTGCCGCAAGCTGCCGGATGCGCAGCGGACCAAGGGCATCATCTGGGGCACCATCGGTGCCATCGTGCTGCGCGTGGTGCTGATCTTCTTTGCGCTGACCCTGCTCAAGCTGCCCTACCTGAAGCTGGTGGGGGCGGCCCTGCTGCTGTGGATCGGCATCAAGCTGCTGGTGCCGGAGGATGAAGACGAGCACGGCAACATCCAGGCCAGTGACAAGCTCTGGGCTGCGGTGAAGACCGTGATCCTGGCGGACCTGGTGATGAGCGTGGACAACGTCATCGCCATCGCTGGCGCCGCCGAAGGTGCCGGCAGCGGGCACCAGATGCCCCTGGTCATCTTCGGCCTGCTGGTATCCATTCCCATCATCGTCTGGGGCAGCCAGTTGGTGATCAAGCTGATGGACCGCTTTCCCCTCATCATCACCCTGGGCGGCATGCTGCTGGGCTGGATCGCAGGCACCATGGCGCTGAGCGACCCCGCAGTGCTGGAGCGCCTGGTGCCCGGCCAGTCTGCCGCGCCGTCCCTGTGGCACTACAGCTCCGGCGTGCTCGGTGCCCTGGCGGTGCTGGTGGTCGGCCGGCTGATGGCCATGCGCGCCGCGCCGGCGAGCCACTGAGGCCTTCCCATGGGCACAGGCGGCTTTCTGCGCAAGTGGCTAGGGCGGGGCAAGGCCCCGGCCCAGGATGCTGCGCCACTGGCGCCTGAGCCAGCCGCCCCGCAGGAGATGCCGCAGCCGTCCCTGCACCTCAGCAGGCGCTATGTGCTGGGAGACGAGATCGGTCGAGGCGCCATGGCCGTCGTCTACAAGGCCACGGATCGCGGCACAGGGCAGCAGATCGCGATCAAGCGTTTGGCCCTGCAGCGCGAATTTTCCCAGGAGGACCTGGCCGATGTGCGCGCGCGCTTCATGCGCGAGGCTCGGGCAGCCGCACATCTGCAGCACCCGGACATCCTGCGCGTGCTGGATGCCGGCGAGGCTGACGGCGATACCTGGATCGCCATGGAATACGTGCTGGGCCGCGACCTCAGCCACTTCACCCGACCTGGCGAGCTGCTGCCGGTGGCCGAAGTGCTGCAGCTCGTGGTCCGCCTGGCACGGGCGCTGCATTACGCCCACAGCCACGGCGTCGTGCATCGCGACATCAAGCCGGCCAACATCATGCTGGACCGCGTCAGCCACAGCGTGAAGCTGATGGACTTCGGCATCGCGCGCATCGCCGATGGCAGCCGTACCCGGACCGGCCTGGTCCTGGGTACGCCTTCCTTCATGTCGCCCGAGCAGCTGGCCGGCCTGCACGTGGACGGCCGCAGCGATCTCTACTCCCTGGGTGTCCTGTTGTTCCAGATGCTGACCGGGCAGTTGCCGCACCAGGCAGAATCCATGGCCAAGCTGATGTACCGCATCGCCAACGAGGCGCCGCCCGACGTTCGCAACTTCCGCCCCGACCTGCCAGAGGCCCTGGCCCTGGTGCTGGCCCTGGCGCTGGAGAAGCGTCCGGAGCTGCGTTATGCCAATGGCGAGCAGTTCGCGCAGGACCTCGAGGCGGTGCTCACGCAGCTGCCGGCAGAGCCAGCTCCCCCCTTGCCAGGCCAGGAAGCCCCGGCAGCAGCCGGGGCATTCGCACAAACACTGCGCCTCAGTGGCCAGGATCCGGTGCAGAATTCCGCCTCCCAGCCACCGAAAGATTCCCAAGCATGAGTCTGGAGTTCTTCAGCGCGACCGACGTCGGCCGAGCCCGTGACAACAACGAGGATTCGGTCGCCGTGGACGAAGCGGCCCACCTGGCCGTGCTGGCGGACGGCATGGGCGGCTACAACGCGGGCGAGGTGGCCAGCCAGATGCTCACCAGCTTCATCAAGTCCGAGCTGGGCCGCTGGCTGAGGGAAGGTGGCGCCAGCGCCACGGTCCAGGACGTCAAGCGCGCCATGGACATCTGCGTGGACAACGCCAACCGCGCCATTTTCAATGCCGCCAACACCAACCCCCGCTATGCAGGCATGGGCACCACGCTTGTGCTGTCAGTGTTCCGGGAGGACACCCTGCTGCTGGGCCATGTTGGGGACTCCCGCGCCTACCGCCTGCGTGGTGGCCAACTGACCCAGCTCACCCGCGATCATTCCCTGCTCCAGGAGCAGCTGGATGCGGGCCTGCTGACGCCCGAGGAGGCGGTTTTCTCCAGCAACAAGAACTTGGTGACCCGCGCCGTTGGCGTGGAGGACACGGTGTTGCTGGAGTTGCATGAGCATGAAGTCCAGCCCGGTGACCTCTTCCTCATGTGTTCCGACGGCCTGTCAGACATGCTGGATGAGGCCGCCCTGGCACAGTTGCTGCTTCGCAATGCCTCGTTGTCCGAAACGACCCTGTCCCTCATTGACGCGGCCAATGACATGGGCGGCAAGGATAATATTGCGATCGTCCTGGCAAGGGCTGAGGGGCGCTCCAAGTCCGGTACAAGGCCCTGGTGGCCTTTCGGACGCAAGTGAGTAGCTGCTTACCCGGCAACAGGCACAAGAGACAGTGCAGCAGGCTTCGACAGAGAAGCAACAAGATTTGAGGTCAACAATGGGCAAGCTGGTGGTTTCGCTCGACGGCGTGGTGATCAAGGAAGTGCAGATCACCAAGGACAAGACCACGCTCGGTCGGCGCCCCTACAACGACATCGTGATCGACAACCTGGCGGTCAGCGGCGAGCATGCCGTGCTGCAGATGGTGGGTGCGGATGTCTTCATCGAGGACCTCAACTCCACCAACGGCACCTACATCAACGGTAAGGCCATCAAGAAGCAGCTGCTGGCCAACAACGATGTGGTGGAAGTGGGCAAGTACAAGATCCGCTACTTGGTCGAGGAAAACGCCGACTACGAAAAGACCATGATCCTGAAGCCCGGGGCCACGTCGCCGACCGGCTTCGGACTGCCTTCGGGCTTCGGCAGCATGCCCACGGCGGCCAATACCAACCCGGCCTCGATCAAGGTGCTCAACGGCGCTGCGGCTGGCCGTGAAGTCAGCCTGACCAAGGTTGTCACGACGGTCGGCAAGCCGGGCGTGCAGGTCGCGTCCATCACCAAGCGTCCCAGCGGCTATGTGCTGGCCCATGTGGAAGGTCAGTCTCGCCCCACGATCAATGGCAGCCCCTTGGTGGGCGAATCCATCGCGCTCAAGAGCGGCGATGTGATCGAGCTGGCCGGCACGCAGATGCAGTTCCTGCAGGCCTGATCAGGGGCCTTCCTGGCGCGAAAGGGGCGCCGTGCAGAGTTCACGCCCCGGGCGACTGCAATCGTCACCCGTCCAATTAGCCAGCTGAATCGGGACTTCGGCGCTACCCACGCCGTAGGGGCCGGCGTACATTGCCTGCACCCGATTCCGTGGCGGCCCCGGCTGCTCCCGCAGCGACAGGTGCGCCACGCGCCCCCAGCCTTGAGTTTTTCATGAACATCCGCGTCCTGGGTTGTTCCGGCTCCATTGCCGCCGGCTACAAGACCACCGCCTTCCTGCTCGATGATGACGTCCTGATCGACGCGGGCACGGGTGTGGGCGACCTGGAACTGGCCGCCCTGGCGCGCATCGACCACATCCTGGTCACGCATGCGCACCTGGACCATGTGCTGGGCATTCCCCTGCTGGCGGATTCCGTGATGCGACTGCGCATGCAGGCTGGCCGGCCGCCCATCCAGGTCCATGCCCTGCCCGAGACTCTGGCGGCATTGCGCCAGCATCTCTTCAACGGTGTGATCTGGCCCGACTTCACCCGGCTTCCCCAGCCGGACCGCCCGGCCCTGCAGTTCCGGCCGCTGGCTGTGGGCGAGCGCCTCGCTTTTGGCAGCCGCCAGATTGAAGTGCTCAGCGCTTCTCACACGGTTCCTGCCTGCGGTTTTGCCGTGGAGGCCGGCGAGGCGGGGCACTGGGTCTTCACCGGCGATACCGGCCCCAATCCCGCGCTCTGGGCCCGCCTGGCCGAGATCAAGGTGGCGCAATTGGTGATCGAGACGGCGTTCGGTGACGATGAGTGCGAATTGGCGCGCATTTCACAGCATTTGTGCCCACGTTCGCTGGCTCAGGAATTGCGCCAGCTGGCACAGCCGGCCGAGGTCTACATCACCCATATCAAGCCAGGTGAAATCGACGCCGTGATGCTGGCCATCCATGCCCTGGACAAGCGCCACAGCGTCTCGGCGCTGCATGCCGGACAGCTGATGCAGCTGTGAAGACAGCACCGCGGGCCACCCAGCCCAAGCCTCCCGGTGACGGCTGCTTACCTTCTGCAACGTTCTGAGGCTGACCATTTTTGTCAGCCCTTGGATGGGGCGACCAATCGCGCCAGCAGGACTGACAAAAATGGTCAGTTCCAGGGCTTACCAGCGTGACTTTTGCCCGCAGTTCCGCACAATGGCCGCCTGGCACGACCCCTGCATTCAGGGGGGCTGTCCCAACCCCTCACTCTGCTCATAGGAGTCCGTTATGAAGCGCGTCCAACAAGGTTTCACCCTGATCGAACTGATGATCGTCGTGGCGATCATCGGCATTCTGGCTGCCGTCGCCCTGCCGGCTTACCAGGACTACATGGCCAAGTCGCAAGTGACCGCTGGCCTGGCCGAAATCACCCCGGGCAAGACGCAGTACGAAGTCAAGATCAACGAAGGTCAGTCTGGCTTCACCGACGTGACCCTGATTGGTCTGCAGGCTTCCACTGCTCGTTGCGCCATTACCACCACCGGCGCGGTTGGCGGCACCATTACCTGCACGCTGAAGGGCAACCCCAAGGTGGCTGGCAAGACGGTCGTCCTCACCCGTACGAGTTCCACTGGTGCTTGGGCTTGCACGTCAAACGCCGATGCCAAGTACGTGCCGCAAGGTTGCACGAAGGTCTAACCCATTCGGCCTGAGCTTGTCTCAAGCCTGTTTGAACCCCGGCATGGCCGGGGTTTTTTTTCGATTTGCCACGACCCAGATGGAGGTGGCCATGCGTAGACATGAGGGGTTCACCCTGATTGAGGTCATGATCGTTGTGGCCATTCTTGGCATCCTGGCGGCCGTCGCACTGCCCATGTACCACGACTATGCAGGCAAGGCGAACGTGACTGGTGGCATGAGTGAAATCCGGGCGGGCCTGCAGACCTATGAGGTCATGCTGAACGAGCATCGGCCCGACGGGGAATACGTTGTTGCCAACCTTGGTCTGCACAGCAGCACGCCCAACTGCTCTTCGGTCACAGTCTCGGCACCGGATGCAGATGGCAAGGCAGATCCCGCTGTCGTGTGCACCATCGCCGGTACACCCAAGGTGGCAGGCAAGAAGGTGCAGTTCAGCCGCAACTCGAGTGGGGTCTGGGTCTGCAAGTCCAACACCGACGCGAAGTTCTACAAGCCCGCCGGCTGCGAAGCACTCTAGGTATGCAACGTTCTGCAATCTACTTGCTGGCCTGCCTCACGGCAGCGCTGGCGGTGTGTCTGCTCATGCCCGGACGGGGCGGCGAGTTTGTCTTTGACGATCTATCGAACATCGTCGACAACACCCGGGTCCACCTCAGTGTGCTGAGTCCGGAGTCGATCTGGGCGGCCAGCTTTAGCTACCAGCCGGGCCATGGCTCGCGCCCGTTGGCAATGCTGAGCTTCGCGCTGGACTACTGGCGTGCGGGAGGCTCCGTCGCGGCGGTGTTCAAGCAGACCAATCTCATCATCCATGGCCTGACCGTCCTCGCCCTTGTTGGGCTGGTGCGGCAGCTGCTGCGCATTGCCGGCTGGCCCGCACGTCAGGCGGACATCGTCGCGCTGGGCCTGGCGCTGGCGTGGGGCATTCATCCCATCCAGGTCTCGGCGGTGCTCTATGTCGTTCAGCGCATGCAGACGCTGAGCACATTGTTCCTGATCCTGGCCCTGTGGGCTTATGTGGCCGCTCGTACGGCTTCGACGGGAAGCCGCAGCGTGCCCTACTGGCGCTGGGCACTCTTCGCGCTCCTGGGCCTGCTCGGCTTCGCCTGCAAGGAAGATGTCCTGCTGCTGCCGGGATTCACCTGGATCCTTGAGCTGACGTTGCTCGGGTTCCGCTCGGGCGATGGCTCGCCGAGCCGCCGCCTGTGGCAGGTCTATCTAGCGCTCGTCAGCCTGGGCGTCGCGGTTTATCTCCTGTTGGTAGTACCGTACTACTGGACCGCCGAGCCCTATCCGTGGCGCAACTTCTCGAGCCTGGAGCGGCTGCTCACGCAGGCAAGGGTGCTGGTGATGTATTTGGGGCAGATTGCGCTGCCCCTGCCGCAGCGCTTGCCCTTCTACTACGACGACCTGGAGCCATCGCGAGGCCTACTTGATCCGCCTGGTACCCTGGCATCCCTGGTCGTGCTGGCCGCGCTGGCCGTCTGGGCCTGGCGCTGGAGAACGCGCCGCCCTCTGTTCTCGACAGGCATCCTGCTCTTCCTGATGGGGCACTTCATGACGAGCAATGTGCTCAATCTGGAGCTGGCCTTCGAGCACCGCAACCATTTCCCCCTGATCGGCATACTCTTGGCGGTTGCCGACCTGGGGTATTGGTTCGTGACCCGCTTTAAGCCCTCGCGTGGCGTGGCCACGATCGTTACCGGCGCCGTGCTGGTGGTGCTCGCGCTGCTGACGTTCATCCGCGCCAGTGTATGGGGCTCGCCGCTTCAGTTCGCGCTCCAGGGGGCCGAATGGGCTCCCACCTCGCCACGGGCCTGGCAGCTGCTGTGCAAGACCTACTTCCATCGCAGCGGCGGCGAGACGGCGCACCCATTCTTCAGCATGGCCATCCAGAGCTGCCAGCACGCGGCGGAACTGCCCGGCGCCATCATGCCCCTGGCGGACCTCATCACGCTCAGAACCCTTCAGGGAGCGCCGACCCAAGAGGACTGGGCTGGCCTCGAGAAGAAACTACGTACGGAAGCGCTCGCTCCGGAGGTGCGGGACCTCGTGTGGACGATGATCGTCAACATCAACAACGGTGTGGCGCTGGACGCGAGGGCGATGGTGCGGGTCATTGCGGCGTTCGAGTCGAGGCTCGACCTGAAGCCTGTCGAGCTTGCCAACCTGGCGAACTATGTGCTGTATCAGTCGCCTGAGCCAGAGAAGGCCTATGCCTACTATCAAAAGGCATTGCGCCGGGCGGCCCCAGGAGATCCGTTGATTGAGGGTGTGCTGCGTGACCTTACCGAGCACGGCATGAAAGAATGGGCGGATCGCCTGCGCAAGGATCGCGCAGGTTGAAGCCACTCGGGCAGGCTGCCCCTTGATGTACTGGATGCCTTGTGTGCCCCATGATGACCCGCCTCAGCGTCGTATTGCCAGCGAAGAACGAAGCTGGCGCCGTCGGCACGACGGTGGCCCGCCTGCGCGAGCTGCTGCCTGAGGCCGAGGTGCTGGTGGTCAACGACGGCTCGGGCGACGCCACGGCCGACGTGGCCACCGCCGCCGGCGCTCTCGTGCTGAGCCACCCCTACACCAAGGGCAACGGTGCCGCGATCAAGACGGGCGCCCGGGTGGCCAGCGGCGAGGTGATCGTGTTCATGGACGCTGACGGCCAGCATGATCCTGCGGACATCCCCCGTCTGCTCGCGCTCATCGAGTCCGGCCATGACCTCGTCGTCGGCGCGCGCCAGAAGGGCTCGCAGGCCAGCCTGGGCCGTGGGCTGGCCAATGGCTTCTACAACCGCCTCGCCAGCTGGATGACCGGCCATCGGGTGGAGGACCTGACCTCTGGCTTCCGAGCCGTCCGCGCGGACAAGTTCCGCGAGTTTCTCTACCTGCTGCCCAATGGCTTTTCCTACCCGACGACCAGCACCATGGCCTTCTTCCGGGCCGGCTATTCGGTGGCCTATGTGCCCATCCACGCCAGCAAGCGCATTGGCCAGAGCCACATCCGCCTGTTGCGCGACGGGGCCCGCTTCCTGCTGATCATCTTCAAGATCGGCACCCTGTTTTCGCCGCTGAAGATCTTCGCGCCGATCGCGCTGCTGCTGTTCTCGCTGGCCTCCTTCTGGTACGGCTGGACCTGGGCGCATCACGGGCGCTTCACCAACATGAGCGCCCTGCTGTACTCGGGCAGCGTGATGGTGTTCCTGATGGGCCTGATCTCGGAGCAGATCACTGCGCTCATGTATCGCGGGCGGGACTGAATCCCGCGCGCTGCCGCTTCTGCGGACGTCTGAACGAATCGAATGCTCAATCGATAGGGCGCTGACCATGGACTCCAAGAAATTCCTCGTATTCGGATCTCCTGCCATCGGCGAGGAGGAGATCACCGAACTCAACGCCTGCCTGCAGTCCGGCTGGCTGGGCACCGGGCCGCGCGTGGCCCAGTTTGAGCAGGACTTCGCCCGCTACAAGGACGTGCCCGCCAACCAGGTGGCCGCGGTCAACTCCTGCACAGCAGCCCTGCACGTGAGCATGGTGGCGGCCAGGCTGCCGCCGGGCTCGGAGGTCATCACCACGCCGCTGACCTTCTGCGCCACGGTCAACGCCATCATCCATGCGGGTCTGACACCCGTGCTGGCCGATGTGGACCCGGTGACCATGAACATCGACCCTGCCGCCATCGAGGCCGCGATCACACCGCGCACGGCGGCCATCCTGCCGGTGCACTTCGCCGGGCGGTCCTGCGACATGGACCCCATCCTTGCGATCGCCCGCAAGCACAAGCTGGTGCTGATCGAGGACTGCGCCCATGCCATCGAGACCGAGTACCACGGTCGAAAGGCCGGTACCCATGGTGACTTTGGCTGCTTCAGCTTCTACGTGACCAAGAACGTGATCACGGGCGAGGGCGGGATGATTCTGGGCGGCAATGCCGAGCAAATCGCCCGGGCAAAGGTCCTGGCCCTGCACGGCATGAGCAAGGACGCCTGGCACCGCTTTGGCGACAAGGGCTACCGTCATTACCAGGTCGTCGAGTGCGGCTTCAAGTACAACATGATGGACATCCAGGCCGCCCTGGGCATCCATCAGCTGGCGCGGGTCGAAGCCAACTGGGAACGCAGGCAGGTCCTCTGGTCGCGCTATATGGCCGCTTTCGCGGATCTGCCCGTGGGCCTGCCTGCGGCGCCGGAGCCGGATACGCGCCATGGCTATCATCTGTTCACCCTCCTGATCGACGCGGCGCGCTGCCGTCTCTCGCGCGACGAGTTCCTGGATGCGATGAACGCCGCTGGCATCGGCACCGGTGTGCACTACCTGTCCATTCCCGAGCATCCGTACTACCAGGAGCGCTTCGGTTGGCGCCCTGAGCAATGGCCGCACGCCATGGCCATCGGGCGGCAGACGGTCAGCCTGCCCCTGTCAGCCAAGCTGAGTGACGAGGATGTCGAGCGCATCATCGATGCGGTGCGCAGCCTGCTGGGCTGAGACTCAGCGACCCAGCAACTTGCGCAGGGAGCGGCGTGCGAGGCGGCTGCGAGCCCGGGGAATGCGGCTGCCATAGCCGCCCAGGGTGGTGGAAGACTTGAACATCACGCACCCGGCTCCAATCAGCGCCAGCGGCGACAGCTCGCCTGCCAGCAAGGCCAGCATCATGCGTTCCGGCTGCAGCCAGTCGGCCTCGTGCCAGTCCTGGCGCACCTCTCCCTGGGGCACGTGCCGCAAGGCGGCAGCGGCGGCGGCGACGATGGGGAAGCCGGCATGCTCCACCAGTCCGAGCTGTAGCCAGGGACGGGGATTGAATTCGATCATCTGACCCTGCCCATCCGCATCGGGCAGGTAGGAGAGCTCGCACAGGCCGACCACATCCAGCGTCTGCATCAGCTCGGTGGCTGCGGGGATCAGGTCCCGCCGCCGGTCCATGGACACCCAGAAGGCGGTACCGCCCATCCTCGGATACTTGGCCTGCTCCTGGACCTGGCAGGCCTGGATACGCGAGGCTCCGCGTGAAGCGCAGACGCTGCGCTCCAGGCCGGGTCCCACCTTCAGGCGCGGTTGAGCGATCCATCGCTGGCTTAAGGGCCAGGCGGTGGCCAGGCGCTGGACGATCTGCCGGGGCTCCTCGCTGGCGTCCTGGCGGGTGATCACCTTGATCCCGTGGCCGCCCATGCCTGAAAGATCCATGTCCAGCGGCTTGAGTGCCGGCTTGATGACGGCATCGATGCCCAGGGCGTCAAAGGCCGAAAGGGCGTCTTCGGGCTGTTCAAGCACCAGCGACCGTGCAATGCCTCGCGACAGTCCGGCGCGATTCACCTGTTCGACCACCTCTGCCTTGTCGACCCCACCCATGCGCAGCGCACGCGAACGGGAGAATTCGCCATAGGCCAGCACATCGTCACGGCATTCGTTGATGAGACGCAGACTGCCATCTTCCGTGGGAAAGATGGCCAGCGGACGCCTTGCTGTCTGCCAGACTTGTGCCAATGCCTTGAGGAAGCTGCTGCGCAAGCGCTGCCAGTCGCCGCGTTCGCCGGACAAGTCGACCAAGGCGGTGCAGCCCGGCGCCCCACGCAGCACGCTCTGCGGGACCAGTGCGATGACCGCATAAGGCAGACCTGCACGCTGGGTGGCCTCTGCCACGGCAAGGCTCACCACCTCCGAACCGCTGCTGATGATCACAGCCTCTGGCGCCATGGGGTTCATGCCTTGGTGTAGATGAAGAGGTAGTTGTAATAGCTGAGCCGAGGCACTCCCCGCCGCTTCGACATGCGCCTCAGCTCCCAGTTGGCAATTGCCTCGAACCAGCGCTGGGGAATCAGCCCATAGCGAATGAGGTAAATGAGGGGCCAGCGGCTGGCCCGGATGGGAATGCGGCCGCTGGGGACGAGCCCGTCGCGCGCGAAGGTGGCATCGAACCAGGCCTGCGGCAGATAGCGGGAGTCGCCTTCCCGGAGGTTGTCGATCACGACCAGGCGACCGCCCGGCTTCACCAACCGTGTGATGGAGCTGCAAACGGCTGCGATGTTGAGCAGATGCAGCGGCCGGGCCACGTTGAACAGGCACACCAGCTCAAACGACTCGTCCTCGAATGGCAGGTTCGGCATGCTGCCCTGAATCCATTCATGTCCGGGGTGCAGACGCGCAGCGACTTCGAGCACCCGGGCGGAGGGTTCGACGCCAGTGACCTGATAGCCCAGCCCGGCAAGCGTCTGGCACATGCGGCCATAGGCACAGCCCACGTCCAAGGCCTTTCCTGTGCCGTGTCCGATGTACTTCTGCAGCGCCTTCTCCTGCAGCAAGGTGATGTAGGCGGTCTTCATTCCCAGAGAATCGCGAGGATCCCCGATGTTCAGGCCTTGATCGTCAAAGGCCGGCAGATCAGCAGGGCTTGTCATCGTTGGGGGCTCCAAAGGGTAGAAACGCCGCGCCTAGCAGCACGTCGACGCACAGCAGCACCAGGCGACCGAGCACCGCCATGCCCGCCACCACATCGGCCGGGAACTGCTGCGCCAACAGGACGAAGGTCAGCTCGCGCACGCCAAGGCCGGAGGGCGTGACGAGGCTGGCGTAGCCGACGAACCAGGCCACCGTATAGAGCGAGCACAGCCAGACGCCGTCTATCGCCTGCAGCCCGGGCCACGCCATGCCGTAGCCGGCCCATGCCAGCAGATACAAGCCCCAGCTGGCCAGGAACCAGGCCAGCACCTGCCATTTGAAGTGCGCGTCCAGATTGGTGAAGGGCTGCAGGGCATCACTCAACCGCGTCAGGGCTGGCAGCGATGCTCGGCGTGCCAGAGAAAGCAGTGCCTTGAGCGGAGCGGCCTGCCATCCGAGCAGGTACGCCGCGACTCCTGCACCGAAGGCGGCCAGTCCCCAGATCCACGCCACGTAGAAGCTCAGCACCGTGCCAGCGACCCATAGGGCGATCGCCGTGCTGAGGACCATGTAGACCGAGGTCACGGCGACCCATTGCGCCAGCGAGGCGCGTTGGCCCTGTGCCGCCTGATAGGCAAGCCCCCACACCCTGCCCGGCAGGTGCTTCATCAACTGGCCTGCAAAGTAGAGGTGCGCCATCTGAAGACGTCCGTAGGACGAGGGCTGCACCTTGTTGAACAAGGCGCGAAAGGCCTCGAAGGCCAGGTAGCCAGACAGCACATTCAGGGCCAGCGTCCACAGCAGCCAAGTCCATTGGACCTGCGGAAGGCTGTGATGCAATGCAGGCCAGGAATCAGCCAGCAGGCTGGCAGTCCAGCCCAGCGATACCACCGCCAGAGGCATCATCAGCCAGCGCAAGCGCCGCCGCCAAGAAACTTCAGCCATCGGTGTCGGTCCGTTCGAGCAGGCGGGTCGCCACCCGGGACAGGTCAAACTGCTCGGCCATGGCAGCCACACCTGCCTGAAAACCTGCCAGATCGGTCCTGCAGGCGGTCTGGAGCGCGAGCCGATAGCTGCTGGCATCCACAGCGCCTGCCAGTACGCCGCAAGCGGATTGTCTTAGCAAGGCCGGCAGATCGCCCACGGGCATGGCGACCACGGGGCGCGACAGCTTCATGGCATCTGAAAACACCACGGGAATGCTCTCGATGCGGGAGGGGATGAGCACCCAGTCGGCACGCTGGATGGCTGCTTCGGCCTCGTCCTTGCTCAAGAACCGGCCGGCTTCGACCGGCCGGCCCTTCGCGCGAAGGGCTGCCGTCCGCTCGCGGACCAAGGCCTCCATGGGACCGCCGCCCTGGATCTCCACACTTTCAATGCAGGACCAGTCTTCATCCCGCAGGCCTGCCAGCGCGTCCAGCAGCAGGTCCACGCCCTTGTTGGGATGCCAACGCCCGAGGAACAGCAGGCGATAGGGGCTGGTCTTGCGGGGGGGGATCGGCTGCTTGCAGGCGATGTGGCGCGTGCTGGGCAGGAAGCGAATCGGCTTGCCGCTGATGTGTTGTGCGTCCGTCGCCAGCTGATAGCCGTCCGCATAGGCCCTCTTGGCCTGCCGGATGGTGTGGGCCAGGATCTGCCGCACGACGGGAATGCGGCCCAGGGTCCAGACATCGCTGCCCAGCATCCACACTGCATAGTCGAGCCCGCGTTCCCTGGCCACGCGTCGAGCCCAGTCGCCGCAAGGCAGCGCCCAGAGGGCCACGATGCGGCAGTGAGGATCGGCGGCTACCGCGTTGCGCGTGGCGGATAAGCCGCCCCGCAGCACCCGGGCGATCCAGGGCCAGTCGCGCAACTTCCAAGGCTTGAGTGTCGAGAGCGCCTGCGGCGGGGCAGCATAGCGGAACACCTCCACGCCGGGCGCCCAGGTTTCACGCCTTGTCTCGGGGCCGGGCCCGACGACACGCACCTGGGTGTGACGCGCCAGTTCGAGAGCCAGGTCGCCCACGAAGGCGCCTGCGGCTTCGCTGCCATCTCCTGCAATCGGAAAGGAGGTGGTGATCAGGACCAGCGCAGGCGGCTTCAAGGTGCGACTCCAGGATGAGGATTGCCGGGTAGTCGACAGAGGAGTTTCGGCATAGCGCGCCATTGTGGCTCGCAGGAAGGGGCTTGTCGCCGCTGTCCATCCCCATGCGCCGTGACGAAGTGTGAGCGGGGTGGCTGCTTGCCCGCGAATGGATAGACTGCGCGACGTGAATCCGCTCGCCCTCATCCTCGCTGCCGCCCTTCCCTCGCTGCTCGCCTACAGCCTCTCTCCGTCCACCACGCTGCTGAATCAGCTGCTGGCGCTGGGACTGTGGGGCGGCGTGCTGCTGACCCTGTCGCTCAAGAGCCGCCAGGCCGATTGGGGTTTGCTGCCGCGCAGCCCTGCAGGGCTGCTGGCGATTGCCGTCGCCGTGCTGGGCGCGCTGCTGGGCATTCCCTGGACCGCCCTGGCCTTGCTGCCGGCTCTGGCTCTGCTGATGGCCGGCATGCTGGCACTGGCGGGTGCCCGCGCAGGTGCCTCGTCGCAAGGCCAGACCCTGGGGCGCGCATTCGCCCTGGGCCTGCTGCTGGCTGCGCTGGGCGGCGCCCTGGTGTCCCTGGCCCAGGTCTTCCTGCCGGACTGGGTGGATGCCTTCTGGATTGCGCGGTCCGGCATTGCGGGCCGGGCCGTGGGCAATATCCGCCAGCCCAATCACCTGGCCAGTCTGCTGCTGTGGGGCTGCATCGCAGCGGTCTGGCTCAGCGAGGGCTGGGGGCGTGAGCGCCCGGCACTGCGCGCGCTGCTGCCGCTGACGCTGTGGTTGTTGCTCTTCTGCGTGGTGCTGAGTGCCTCGCGCACCGGCATGTGGTTCGGCGTCGCCTTGCTGGCCCTGTGGGGGGCGGTGGACACCGCGCTGAGCCGCCAAGCCCGGTTGAGCCTGCTGATCACGCCCCTGCTGACCTACGCTTCCTGGCAGTTCATGCACTGGTGGTCGGCTGTCAGCGGCCATGCCTTCGGTGCGGAGGCTCGACTGGCCGAGGGGGCCGGCTCGCCGTCGCGGGTGGCCATCCTCAAGAACAGCTGGGCACTTCTGCAGCAGCATCCGTGGCGCGGCGTGGGCTGGGGTGACTTCAATTTCGCCTGGACGCTCACACCCTTCCCCGATCGGCCGGTGGCCTTTTTTGACCACTGTCACAACCTGGTGATGCAGATCCTGGTGGAGATGGGCTGGCCCCTGGGTCTGTTGATGCTGGGAGGACTGGCCTGGCTGCTGTGGATGGCCTGGCGGGCCGCCTGGCAAGCCCGCGGCGCAGATGCGCTGCAGCGCCGCTGCGCGCTGATGGTGGTGCTGATGATAGGTCTGCACAGCATGCTGGAGTACCCCTTGTGGTACCTCTACTTCCTGCTGCCCACGGCTTTCGCGCTGGGCCTGGCGCTGGCGCGCGAAGAGCCCTCTGGCGTGGCTTCGACCCCGGATGCGCAAGACCTGACCCTTGCCCCCTCCAGGCCGGACCTGCGCCAAGGCCTGCTGCAGGTTTGTGGTGCATTGATGATCGCGGGCGCGGCCTTCGCCGCCTGGGACTACCGGCACATCGTCGACATCTACCGTGCCGGGCCGCGCCTGGCGCCCCTGGATGAGCGCATTGCGCGGGGGCAGCGCAGCCTGCTGTTCGCTGCGAGCGCCGACTATGCCGCTGCCACGGTACCTGTGCCCTCGCGGGACACGCTGGATGCTGCCCGGCGCACCGGCCACAACCTCATTGACGTGCGCCTGATGATTGCCTGGGCCCAGTCCCTGCATGCGGTGGGCGAGACTGACAAGGCGCGCTACCTCGTGCAGCGCCTGCGCGAGTTCCACAACGCGGCAGCCGAGGAATGGCTGGCCGAGTGCAACAACTGGCCGGCCCACGCCATGCGGCCCTTCCAGTGCGAACCGCCGCAGCAGCACTATCGCTACGAGGACTTCCGCTGAGCCCTGGGCGCAGCGGGACCCCTCAGGCCTCGGCCAGCCAGTCCCCGCTCTTGCCGCCCTTCTTCTCCATCACGCGAATGCCGTCCATGACCATGCCGCGGTCGGCGGCCTTGCACATGTCGTAGATGGTCAGCAGACCCAGTTGGACGGCGGTGAGGGCTTCCATCTCCACGCCCGTCTGGCCCAGCGTCTCGACCTGGGCCTCGCAGTGGACGGTGGAGGCGGCCTCGTCGATGCGGAACGCCACCGCTACCCGTGTGATGGGCAGGGGATGGCACAGCGGGATCAGCTCGCTGGTGCGTTTGGCGCCCTGGATGGCGGCGATGCGGGCCACGCCCAGGACGTCGCCCTTCTTGGCATGACCGCCCTGGATCAGGGCCAGGGTCGAGGGCAGCATGCGTATGCAGCCCGTTGCGCGCGCGACCCGGTGGGTGACCGCCTTGGCGGATACATCGACCATATGGGCCTGGCCCTGGGCGTCAAAATGGGTGAGCGGCGAATTCATCGGCAGAAACACAGGCTTAAGGAATGGCTGCCATGATAGCGAGCGACCCGGCTTGCCAGCCGGGCCTGCACAGTGGTTCTGATGGGGCCGAGGGAGACGAGATTTGGTGAAGACAACGCGTGCCATGGTGCCCAGCAAGCCGCTGACGCAGCGCCTGCTGGCGACCTTGTGCGCAGGCCTGATGCTGCTGCCGGCTGCGCCCCTGCGTGCCCAGGTGAATCTGCCGGCCCTGGGCGATTCGGTGTCGGATGACCTCAGCATCGGCGCCGAGAAGCGCCTGGGCGAGCAGATCATGCGCCAGGTCCGCCCGGATCCCGACTACCTGGACGATCCGCTGCTCCTCGAGTACGTGCAGGGCATCTGGTCCCCCCTTGTCGAGGCGGCCAAACGCCAGGGCAATATCGGCGATGACACCGCCGAGCGCTTTGCCTGGGAGGCCTTCCTGGTCCGCGATCGCAGCGTCAATGCCTTTGCCTTGCCGGGCGGCTATGTGGGCGTGCACCTCGGGCTGCTGGCCATCACCAGCTCCCGAGACGAGTTGGCCTCGGTGCTCGGGCACGAGCTCTCCCACATCACACAGCGGCACATTGCACGCCGCATCGTCGGCGATTCGCGCAACAGCATGGCTGCAATGGCCGGCATGGTGCTGGGTCTGATCGCCGCCTCCAAGACGGGCAGCGTGGACCTGGCCAACGCGGCCATCATGGGCAGCCAGGCCGCCGCCGCGCAGGCCTCACTGAACTTCTCGCGGGACATGGAGCGCGAGGCCGATCGCGTGGGCTTCAACGTCATGCTGGGCGCGGGTTTCCAGGGCCTGGGCATGGTGAGCATGTTCGAGCGCATGGATCAGGCCTACCACCTGATGGATTCAGGGGCCTACCCCTACCTGCGGTCCCACCCGCTGACCACCGAGCGAATCGGCGACGCGCGCCTGCGCCTGGGCACCGAGATGCCCGCTGCGCTGGAGACTTCACCCGAGCATGCCCTGATGGCGGCCCGTGCCCGCGTGCTGATGGACGCGCGCGCCGAAGCCTGGCGCCAGCTCCAGGGCATGGACGCCGGCGTGCGCCAGACCCTGGTGCACGGGCACGAACAGCTGGCCGCGCGCTATGCCAGTGCGCTGGCCTCGATCAAGCTGCGGGAGTTCAACCGCGCCGAGACGGCCCTGCAGCAGGCCGAGCTGCTGCAGCGTCAGACTGTGCCTGACGACGCGCGTGCGCGACGCGACCTGGCCTTCCTGCGCGCCGAGCTGGCACAGGCCCGCGGTGACGCCGGTGCGGGCTATCTGGCCTTGTCGGCCCTGCCGGAGAAGAGCCGTGCGGTCCTGATGATGCGCGGCCAACTGGCCCAGGTCGACAAGCAGCCCGAGCGCGTGCGCGCCGCGGCGGAAGCGCTGCAGACCCACGTCAGCCTGCAGCCTGGCGACGCTGGCGCCTGGGGCCTGCTGTCCCAGTTGTGGACTCAGCTGGAGCAGCCGCTGCGCGCCGTCCGCGCCCAGGGCGAGTCCCGGGCGGCCATGGGAGACCTCAATGGCGCCATCGATCGTCTGCGCTCTGGCATGCGTCTCTCGCGCACTCAGAACGCCGACCAGTTCGAGGCCTCGGTGATCGACGCGCGCCTGCGCAGCCTGCTGTACGAACGCCGGCAGCTGTTGCTGGAGATGAATCCCCGCGGCGTGCCGCCCGGGGCTGAGCTGCCCTGAGTGCCGCGGCGGGTGTCTCAGTCCATGGGCGAGGGAAAGAGCCGCTCCACCACGGTGTCGATCAGCATGCCGCACAGGCTGTAGATCAGCGAGCCGATCAAGGCTGCGCCGAAACCGGTCACTGCAAAGCCGTCCAGAACGCCGGCCGCAGCCCAGAACATCAGGGCATTGATCACGAAAAGGAAGAGCCCCAGGCTCACCACCGTGACCGGCAGCGTCAGCAGTACCAGGATGGGTCTCAGCAGGGTGTTGAGCAGGCCCAGGATCAGGGCGGCGATCATGGCCGCGCCGAAGCTCTTCACCTCCACGCCGGGGTAGAGGTGGGCGACCAGCAGCAGGGCGCCGGCCAGCAGCAGCCAACGAGTGAGCGTCTTCATGGCGGCGAGCATACCTGCGTGACCGTGAATTTGGCGCGCAGAGCCGCTCGGGACTTGCCCTGGATCATCCCGGCCTTGCGCAAGGTGATGCCTGCTGGTGCACAATGCGGTCTCTCGGAAGGGGAGTAGCTCTCGGCCATCATGCCGAGGCGGCCGCCCGTCAAGACGGTGCTCGCGAGAGCGCCCGGGCCCCGCAGCCGGTCCGCGCCAGTCCCTGTGCGCAGGCCATGCCCCGCAAGACCTTCCGTAAGCTGTCGATGTCCGTGCGCCTCGCAGGCGCCCGGGTATCCTGTGTTCGACGTCTTGCGGGAGTCTCCCATGAGCAGTGCGCCCCTGTGGCTGTGGTTTTTCTTTGTGGTGTCCGTCCTGGGCGCCTTGTTTGTCGACTTCGTTCTCCTGCGCAAGCAGGGCGCACATGAGGTCAGCTTGCCGGAGGCCCTGCGCTGGTCCCTGGTCTGGGTGGCCCTGAGCCTGGCCTTCAATGCGCTCCTTTGGTGGGCTGTGCGCGACAGCAGTGGCGACACCGCCCTGGCCAACACCCGGGCCCTGGAGTTCCTGACCGGCTACCTGATCGAGAAGTCCCTGGCGGTGGACAACATCTTTGTCTTCCTGATGATCTTCACCTACTTCTCGGTGCCGCCGGCCTACCAGAAGCGGGTGCTGATGTGGGGCATCGTCGGCGCCATCGTGCTGCGCTCGGTGATGATTCTGGTGGGCAGCTGGCTGATCGCGCAGTTCCACTGGGTGCTCTATGTCTTCGGCGCCTTCCTGCTGCTCACCGGCATCAAGATGTGGTGGGCCGCCGGCCAGGAGCCGGACCTGGAGTCCAACCCCGCCCTGAAGCTGCTGCGCCGTGTGCTGCCGGTGAGCCCGCAGTTCGATGGCGAGCGCTTCTTCACGCGCCTGGACGGCAAGCGGATCGCGACGCCGCTGTTCCTGGTCGTGGCTCTGGTGGGCGTGACGGATGTGATCTTCGCCGTCGATTCCATCCCCGCCATCTTTGCAGTGACCAGCGACCCGTTCATCGTGCTGAGCTCCAACATCTTCGCCATTCTGGGCTTGCGCGCCATGTACTTCCTGCTGGCGGCGATGGCGGCGAAGTTCCACCTGTTGAGCTACGGACTGGCTCTGGTGCTGGCCTTCATCGGTACCAAGATGATGCTGATTGACGTGGTCAAGATCCCGGTGCTGGTCTCGCTGGCAGTGGTGGTCCTCATCCTGGCGGTGACCATGGTGATCAGCGTGCGCACGGCGCCGCGTCTGCCGGTGTCGCGCTCCTGAGCGCAAGGGCCCTGCACCTCCGGGCCCTTGCATGGAAGAAGGCCCTCGACGAGGGCCTGAACAAGAGAGAGCGGTGCCGCCCCCCCCGCCGAACCGGCCTGCTGGCCCTGAAGGCGCACTCCATCAGTACCACCATCATGCTGATGCAGCCCGACGGCAGTGACGCCGGACGCTCCTGCACGGAGCAGCACCTGGCTGGACAGCTACAGACCTGATCTTGGCCTGAGGCAGTCCAGCCAGCAGCGGGTGCCTTAGGCGCAGGGGGCGCACCTGCACGCACATGGCCGCACATGTGCCGCACATGTGCCGCACAATGTTTGCGCAAAAGCAAATGCGAATGGTTCGCATTGTGTATGATGGCTTCATCATCCTGAATCCATCGCGTGGCGGGATGTCCGGAGCCTCTCTGGTGCCGGGCTGACAAGGCTGCGCGGCCCCCGCGCCATGAGCCAAGCGATTGCCACCTTTCCGCTGGACTTCCCTTCGACTGCCGCCTCGCGCAATGCCGAGGTGAACCGTCCCTCGCGCGAGGCCCTGTCGTCCGTGGAGCCTGTGGCTCTGCTCGGCCCGGGTGGCTGGCAGCCCCCGCGCAGCAAGCGCCTGCTCTTGCCTGTGCTGGGCCTGCATGTGGTGATGGCATGGGGCCTTGTGCAGATGGGCGTCGTGCCCATGCCGGTGCGGCAGGCGCCGGTGGAGGTCAAGCTCGTGACGGTGGCCCCGCCCAAGACCACACCGCCGCCTGTCGTCCGCCCGATGCTGGCGCCTCAGTTCCAGCAGCTGACAGTGCCGCCGGTGGAGGTGCCTGTCATCCAGGTGGCACCCTCGCCGGTGATGGCGGTGCAGGCCGAGAATCCGCCGGTGCGCCCGGTGGTGGTGTCAACGCCTGCCCCGGTGCCGGCCAGCCCGGGTCCCGCCCATGCTGGTCCCCGTGAGGTGTCGGCCAGCGCCGTCCAGTACCTACAGGCACCGCCCATCGCGGTGCCCGCCCTGTCGCGTCGGCTGGGCGAGAGGGGGACGGTGGTGCTGCGCGTCCTGGTGGATCGTGACGGCCTCCCGCGCCAGATTTCGCTGCACCAGTCCTCTGGCTTCGCGCGGTTGGACGAGCAGGCCCAGCAAGCGATGCGAGCCGCCCGCTTCAAGCCCCATGCCGAGAACGGCGAACCCGTCGAGATGCTGGTGCTCACCCCCATTCAATACGAGCTCTCCAGGTGAGCTGGCGCTCACCTCTGCTGACGAGCATCCCGTCGCACGTGGTGGCTGCGGCGGACTATGAACCCCTCGCTCGTGAGCGCCTGGACGAGGCAGCCTGGGCCTATCTGGATGGCGCGGCGGCGGACGAGCACACGGCGGCGGCCAACCGTGCCGCTTTTGCCCGTCTGAGCCTGCAGACCCGTGTGCTTCGCGACCTTCGTGGGGGCCATACCCGTTGCAGGCTGCTGGGCATGGACTTGCCCCATCCCATGCTCCTGGCGCCGGTGGCTCATCAGGGTCTATTCCATCCTGATGCGGAAGCCGCGACTGCGCTGGCCGCCGGCGTCATGCAGACGCCGATGATCATCAGCACGCTGTCCACCCTCGGCGTGGAGGCCATCGCTGCCCAGGGTGTCGGGCCGCTGTGGTTCCAGCTCTATGCCCAGCCCCACTGGGAGGACAGTCTGCGCCTGGTCCGTCGAGCCGAAGAGGCCGGCTGCCGGGCCTTGGTGTTGACGGTGGATGCACCTGTCGCGGGCGTGCGTAACCGCGAGCAACGATCCGGCTTTCGCCTGCCGCGGGCGCTGGCCCCGCGGGACCTGCAGGACTGCGCGCCCCTGCCGCCTGGGCAGGCGGGCATGGATCCTGTCTTTGATCGCCTCATGGCCGTTGCCCCACGCTGGGAGCACGTCGAGGCCCTGCGCCGAGCGACTGCGCTGCCCCTGCTGATCAAGGGTCTGACCCATCCGGAGGACGCCCGCCTGGGGCTGGAGGCCGGCGTGGACGGCCTGATCGTGTCCAACCATGGCGGTCGCACCCTCGACGGCCTGCCGGCCAGTCTGGACTTGCTACCTGCCATCGTGCAGGTGGTGCAGGGGCGGGTGCCGGTGCTGATGGATGGTGGCATTCGGCGCGGCAGCGATGTGTTCAAGGCCCTGTCGCGGGGGGCCGACGCTGTGCTGCTGGGGCGGTGCTGGGTCCATGCGCTGGCCGCGGCGGGCGCTTTGGGGGTGGCTCATGTGATCCGCCTTCTGCAGGAGGAGTTGGCCATGACCATGGCCTTGTGCGGTTGTCGGGACCTGTCCGATGTGCATGCCATGCACGGAATGCCGCTTCCCTGACATAAATCAATTGCAAATGCGAATGCTTCGCATCTAGAATATTGGTCTGTCGCAGCAAGCCATCCGTTTGATCGGGCGGGGTGCCTCGCGCCCAAGGCCCGGCAGGGCGAGGAGCGTGTGGGGTCCGGCCTTCGGTAGCCAGCCGCCCCCCTGAACGTCGAAACGGAGCTTCCATGTCGCACATCAAGAGCCGCAAACACGCGGCCCCCGCCCGCCTGAGCACCACCGCCCTGGCCCTGCTGGCTGGCAGCCTGCCCAGCTTGGCCCTGGCCGCTGAAGGCGCGGCCCCCGCACGCAAGGCCGGGGAGCAGGTGCTGCCCACGCTGAAGGCCACCGCCGCTCCTGAGTCTGGCTTCAAGGCTGATACCAGCGCCAACGCCAAGCTGACCCAGCCCCTGCTGGATACGCCCAAGACCGTGCAGGTCATCAAGAAGGAGATGCTGCAGGAGCAGGGCGCGGCCTCGCTGATGGACGCTCTGCGCAACACCCCCGGCATCACCATGCAGCTGGGCGAGAACGGCAACACCTCGGCCGGCGACACCTTCCAGATGCGTGGCTTCTCCACGCAGTCCGCCACCTTCGTTGACGGCATGCGCGACCTCGGCGCTGTCACGCGCGACACCTTCAACCTGGACTCGGTGGAAGTGGTCAAGGGCCCGTCCGGCGCCGACATCGGCCGAGGTGCCAGCGCCGGCTACATCAACCTGATCAGCAAGCAGCCGCAGGCCGACCAGTTCAACGAACTCAATGTGAGCCTGGGCACCGCCAGCCGCAAGCGTGCCACGCTGGACAGCAATGTGCAGCTGGGCACGAACACGGCGGCCCGCATCAATCTGATGGTGCAGGATGGCGGTGTCGAGGGGCGCGACCTGGTCAAGAACAAGGGTTGGGGCATTGCGCCCTCCATCGCCTTCGGTCTCAACACGCCCACTCGTGTCTTCCTCTACTCCCAGCATCTGCGCCAGGACAACGTGCCGGATGGTGGCATCCCCACCACGGGCATGCGGGGCTTCTACAACGCCAACGCCACGCTCCAGGCCGCCAGCCAGGTGCGCCGCGAGAACTACTACGGCAGCGCCTCAGACTACGAGAAGGTCGATGCCGACATGTTCTCGGCCCGCCTGGAGATGGACCTGGGCGGTGGCACGCAGCTCAAGAGCCTGACCCGCTACGGCCGCACTCACATGGACCGCGTGCTGACCGGCGTCAACGGTCTCAGCGTCAATGCCGGCACGAAGGCCCTTGAGGTAGCGCGTACTCGCCAGCGGGTGGACCAGCGCAACGAGATCCTGGGCAACCAGACCAATGTGGTCACCGGCTTCAAGCTGGCTGGCCTGCAGAACGACCTCAGCGCCGGCTTCGAGCTGCTGATGGAGACGCAGAACAACCGCGGCTTCACCAACGGCAGCACCAGCACCGTCGACGTGGTGCTGAACAAGGCCAAGGTGCCGGGCATCGCCCTGCCCAATGCCAATCTCTACGCCCCCAACCCGGCTGACGCGCTGGGCACGCCCATCGCCACTGGCGCCGACACCGACGGCCGCAGTCTCACCCAGGCGCTCTATGCCTTCGACACCCTGCACCTCAGCGAGCAGCTCAAGTTGAGCGGCGGCCTGCGCGTGGAGCACTACAGCTTGCGCACCAACAGCAGCACCCTGGTGACCGGCGGCACGGGCGGCAACCTGGCCACCTACAAGCCCCTGGGCTATGACGTGGGCGGCTTCGCGCCGAGCAATCTCAGCAGCAGCGACTGGCTCAAGAGCTGGAACCTGGGCCTGGTCTACAAGCCGGTGGCCGAGGGCACGGTCTATGTCTCGCTGGCCAACAGCCTGACCCCGCCGGGCGGCGACAACTTCGCCCTGTCCTCAAGCGCCACGAGCCAGGCCAACGCTGCGCTGGATCCCCAGAAGACCAGCAATGTGGAACTGGGTGCCAAGTGGGAGCTGCTGGACCGCCGTCTCAATGTCAGCGCGGCCCTGTACCACACCCGCAACGAGGGCCAGGTCTCCTACGACGACCTGAAGAATCCCGTCCCCATGGGCAAGACCCGCGTGACGGGCCTGGAGCTCTCGGCCGTGGGCCAGATCACCAACTTCTGGCAGGTCTCGGCCGGCATCGCCCGCATGAAGACCAAGCAGTCCGACCAGTGGAGCAGCGACCGAACGACCGAGACCATCGGCGTGCGCTGGTCGCCAGACTGGACGGCCACGCTCTGGACCTCCTACACCTTCGGCGACTTCACCCTGGGCGGCGGCCTGCGCCATGTCTCGGAGCAGAAGCGCGCCATCACCACGGCCACGGCGGTGCAGAACATGCCCACCATCCCGGCCTACACGGTGACCGATCTGATGGCGTCCTATGCCTGGAGCAAGGCCCTGAAGTTCCAGCTCAACGTGGGCAATGTCTTCGACAAGACCTACATCGCCTCGCTCAACAACAGCGGTGCGCGCATGAAGCTCGGTGCCGAGCGCAATGTGAGCCTGAGCGCCAACCTGCTGTTCTGAGCCTCGCGCTGACATCCATCCGCCATCCAGGAGTTCCGCATGCTGCTGCACATTCCCGAAGTCCTCAGCAAGTCGGAGGTGCAGTCCTTGCGCCTGTCCCTGGATGAAGCGGGCTGGGTGTCAGGTCTTGCCACGGCCGGCCCGCAGGCCGCTCGCGCCAAGGACAACGAGCAGCTGAGTCCGGAGTCACCGGCCTTCCTGCCCCTGTCCGAGCGTGTGGCCGCAGCCCTGCAGCGCCATCCGCTGTTTGTCTCGTCCGTGCTGCCGCGCCATGTGCTGCCGCCCATGTTCAACCGCTATCAGGGCGGGGGCCAGTACGGCAACCACATCGACAACGCCCTGCAGACAGACCGCCGCAGCGGCCAGGTCGTGCGCACTGATGTGTCGACCACGGTCTTCCTGTCTGAGCCCGAGGAGTACGAGGGCGGCGAGCTGATCGTGGAAGACAGCTACGGCACGCACGAAGTCAAGCTGGCGGCGGGTGATGCCATCGTCTACCCCTCCACCTCCTTGCACCGGGTCGAGCCGGTGCGTTCGGGCGCGCGCATCGCCTCCTTCCTCTGGACGCAGAGCCTGGTGCGCGATGCCTGGCGCCGGGCCATGCTCTTCGAGCTGGACATGACCATCGTCAAGCTGCGCGGCCAGTTGGGAGACAACGCCGAGGTGACAGCGCTCACCGGCCACTATCACAAGCTGCTGCAGCAATGGGCGGAATGAAGTCGGCCGACGGCGCCGGTCGCAAGCCGGCAGGAGCGGGCTGGATGCGCACGCTCTACCAATGGCACTGGATCAGCTCGGCCCTGTCCCTGGTGGGCATGTTGCTGTTTGCTGTCACCGGCTTCACGCTCAACCATGCGGCCGACATCGAGAGCAAGCCGCACGTGATCCAGCGCGAACTGAGCTTGCCCGCCCCGCTGCTGTCCGCCCTGGCCGCAAGCACGCTGCAGGGTGACGCCCCCGTGCCGGCGGCGGTGCGCGACTGGCTGGTGCGCGAGCTGGACGCCGAGTTGGCCCGCGACGGTTCGGTCGAATGGTCGCCCGAGGAGCTGTACATGGCGCTGCCGCGGCCGGGCGGCGACGCCTGGCTGCGCCTGGACCGTCAGACCGGGGCGCTGGAGTACGAGAACAGCGACCGCGGCTGGCTGGCCTATGTCAACGATCTCCACAAGGGCCGCCATGCGGGCAAGGCCTGGAGCCTGTTTATCGACGTCTTCGCGGGCGCCTGCCTGCTGTTCTGCCTCACCGGCCTGCTGATCCTGCAGCAACACGCAGGGCGGCGCCCCAGCACCTGGCCCCTGGTCGGCGCGGGCCTGGTCTTGCCGGTGCTGCTGGCTTTGCTGCTGGTGCACTGAACTCAAGGAATCTGGAAGGACAACCCCATGCAAACCTCTCTCATCAGCGCCCGCTGGGCGGCCCTGGGTGCCCTGGGCCTGGCGGGCTCGCCGGTCTGGGCGGCTGAAGTCCAGCTCAAGCTCGACATCCCCCGACTCAACGTGGCCGAGTACCACAAGCCCTATGTGGCCGTCTGGCTGGAGAAGCCAGGCGAGGCCGGCGCCGCAGCGCAGCTGGCGGTCTGGTACGACCTCAAGAAGCCCAGCAACGGCGGCACGAAGTGGCTGCGCGACATGCGCCAGTGGTGGCGCCAGGGCGGCCGGTCCTTGAGCCTGCCTGCGGACGGCATCAGCGGTGCCACCCGCGCGCCCGGCGAGGCTGTGCTGCAGCTGGACAAGCACCCGTCCCTGGTCCAGCTGCCGGCGGGCAGCTACGAGCTGGTGGTGGAAGCCGCCCGCGAGGCCGGTGGCCGCGAGGTGCTGCGTCTGCCATTCGTCTGGCCTGTCAAGGCGGCACAGCAGGCCAAGGCCCAGGGCGAGCACGAGCTCGGCACCGTGCAACTGAACATCAAACCCTGAGGAGTCCGACCATGTGGAGCAAGACCCGACCCCTGCTGACCGTCCTCGCCCTGTGCCTGGCTGGCCATGCCCACGCCCACATGACCTGGCTGCTGGCCAACAGCTACCAGGTCAATGGCAAGGAAGCCGTGGTGTCCGTGGATGCCGCGGTGTCCGAGGATCTCTTCATCTTCGAGCGCGCCCTGAAGCTGGAGCAGATCCTGATCACCGCGCCGGATGGCAGCCGTCTCGAAGCCCAGCAGCGCACGGCCGCCCGCCACCGGGAGAGCTTCGAGTTGCGTCTCACGCAGGACGGCACCTACCGCGTCAGCCATGTGCAGCTGGCCGTGATGGGCAGCTATGTGCTGGACGGCCAGACCAAGCGTTTCCGCGCCACGCCCGCGACCCTGGACCAGGAACTGCCCGCCGGGGCCCTGCTCCAGGGCCTGACCCAGGTGCACAACCGCCAGCAGATCTTCGTCAGCAAGGAAGTGCCGGGCCAGCTGGCTTTCGCGCCCGAGGGCCAGGGCCTGGAGCTGCTGCCCCTGGATCCGGTGACCGAGCTGAGCCATGGCGACCGCAGCCGCTTCCGCCTGCTGCTTGACGGCCAGCCTCTGCCCGAGGCCTCGGTGCGCCTGCTGCGCGAGGGCAACCGCTACCGCTACAAGCTGGGCGAGCAGCTGATCAAGACCGATGCCAAGGGCGAGTTCTCCATCGACTGGAGCGAGGCCGGTCGCTATTGGCTGGGCGTCAGTCAGGGCGACAAGCCCGTGCCTGGTGCAAGCGGCACGCGCGAGAAGCCCCTGCGCCGCGCCAGCCTCAGCGCCAGCTTTGAAGTCCTGCCGCGCTGAGTGATGGACCTGATACCGGCTCCGCGTCCGGCGCCCCTGCCGCCTGTGCCGCAGATCGCCATCCCTCGCCAGGTGCTGCCGGAGGCGCCGCCCTGGGGGCAGGTCTTGCACAGCCTGCATGGGCGAACCATGGGCACGGGTTGGTCCCTGCTCTGCTACGGGCCCTCAAACCTGCGCCTGGCGTCGGTGGAGGCGGCCGTGCAGGCGCGGCTGGACGCGCTGGTGGCGGAGCTGAGCCACTGGGAGTCTGGCTCGCTGCTGTGCCGCTTCAATGGCCTGCCGGCGGGCGAGGGCCTGGACCTGCCGGCGGATTTCGCCACTGTCATCGATGCCGCGCTACAGGTGGCGGCGATCAGCGCGGGAGCCTTTGACCCCTGCATGGGCGCCCTGGTGCAGCGCTGGGGCTTCGGCCCGCCTGGGCTGCCCGCTGCGCAGGCCCGCTCACCCCTGCAGGCCTGGCGTGAACTGCGCTGGAACGCGTCGCGTCGCCACCTCATGCAGCCCGGCGGCCTGATGCTGGATTTCTCAGCCATCGCCAAGGGGCATGCGGTCGACTGCATCTCCACCCTGCTCGCCGGGCTGGGCCTGCCGCATCACCTGATCGAGATCGGCGGCGAGCTTCGTGGGCAGGGCCTCAAGCCTGAGGGCCAGCCCTGGTGGGTGGACGTGGAGCCCCCAGCCGCCGATTGCGATCTGCCAGCGCTGCGCATCGCCCTGCACCAACTGGCCGTGGCCAGCTCAGGGGACTACCGGCGTTTCCGTTTCGACGAGCAGGGGCGACGTCTCTCGCACACCCTGGACCCGCGCACCGGTCGTCCTGTGGCCCATGGCCTGGCTCTGGTGAGCGTGCTGCACGAAAGCGCCATGTGGGCCGATGCCTGGTCCACGGCGCTGATGGTGCTAGGCCCTGAGCAAGGACTGGCCCTGGCCGCATCGCAGGGCTTGGCGGCTCGACTGGTGCTGCGCGAGGCCACCGGCTGGCGCCAGCTGCTGTCGCCGACGCTGCAGGCACTGCTGGAGGACGAGGCATGAGTCTGCTGCCGCGAAACTCGCAGCCCACCGCGCGGAGGACCGGCCGGTGACCCTGCTGCTCAGCGCTCCCCGAGTGGCTGCCGCACTGCTCCTGCTGGCGGGCTATCTGGCGTTCTGTACCTGGCTGTGGTGGCGCCATCGCCGGTCGGTTCGAGCCGAGGCTCGGCGCCTGGCGATCGAGGGCGCGCAGTCTGATGCCGTTCTTGTCCTGCATGCCAGCCAGACCGGCCAGGCCCTGGCCCTGGCTGAGGAGACCGCGCGGCGCCTGCGTGCCACGGGCCGCCCGGTGCGTCTGATGCCGCTGGGCCTGGCGGATGCCGGCGCGCTGGGGCAGGCCCGGCAAGCCCTGATCATTGCCAGCACGACGGGTGAGGGGGATGCGCCCGACAGCGCCTTGCCCTTTGTCAGGCACTGCATGCAGGCAGAGGCTCCATTGCCGCTCCATGGGCTGCAGATGGCCGTGCTGGCGCTGGGCGATCGCCGCTATCGGGCGTTCTGCGCCTTCGGGCTGGCGGTGGAGCAGTCCTTGAGACAGCAAGGGGCCGTGCCCTTGTTCGAGGCCTTGAAGGTCGACTGTGGGGATGCACGCGTGATCGATCAATGGTGGCGGCAACTGGGCGATGTCCTGCAGCGGCCGCTGAGCGAGGCATCGATACAAGACAGGGAGCCGGATGCAGCGCCTGTGTCGACACGCTGGATCCTGCAGCAGCGCCGCTGCCTCAATCCGGGCAGCCAGGGCGCACCGCTGTACCTGCTGCGCTTTGCACCTCTCCCGGCGGCGGGCCAGGTTGCAGCTACGTGGCAGGCTGGCGATCTGGTCCAGGTCTTGCCCCCCGGCGATGCACAGCGGCCACGCTCCTACAGCATCGCCTCGCTGCCGGCCGATGGCGCCCTTGAACTGCTGGTGCGCGAGCGCCGTGATGAACGCGGCGAGCTGGGCGCGGCCTCGGCCTGGCTGTGCCATCGACTCGAAGTAGGCCAGGCGCTGGACATGCGTCTGCGGGCTCATGAGGGTTTCCGTCAGTCGGGCAACGAGGAGCGGGCGCTGATCCTGATCGGCAACGGTACCGGGCTGGCCGGGCTGCGCGCGCACCTGAAGCGTCGCGCCGAGCAATGGCGCGCTGGTCGCACGGCCGCGCCGGTCTGGCTGCTGCACGGCGAACGGCAGGCTCGCCACGACACGCACTTCGACGAGGAGCTGCAGGCCTGGCACCGCGAAGGCCTGCTGGCCCACGTGGACCGTGTCTACTCGCGCGATCTGCCGGGCCGCCATGTGCAGCAGCAACTGCAGCAGGAGTGGCAGCGTTTGCGCGAGTGGCTCGCGCATGGCGCCGCCATCTATGTCTGCGGCAGCCTGCAGGGCATGGGGCAGGCCGTCGATCGGCTGCTGCGCGAGCAGCTGGGTGAGGCCGGTCTGCAGGCGCTCATTGCATCAGGACGTTACCGGCGTGATGTCTACTGAGGCCTCGCGTCCCGAGGGCGCGCGGCCTGCGAGGCCCGTGTTGATGGGCCTGTTGGCGGCATGGCAGTGCTGAACTGATGCAGCGCCGCGACAAAAGCAATCCGCACGACATCAAATGAGGCCGTCTTAGGGGCAACCTCCCCCTGCAAAGCCTTCTCTTTGCCAGAGGGCCGCAGTACCATAGGCCGCGCAGGGTGCTAGAGAGACTTGAAGGAACGACCTTCGCCCGTGGCCCGGCACATCAACAAACTTTTGATGGAGAGAATCGAAATGGCAACTGCGAAGAAGGCCGCGCCCGCCAAGAAGGCGGCAGCTCCGGCCAAGAAGGCCGCTGCGCCGGCAAAGAAGGCCGCCCCTGCGAAGAAAGCCGCCCCTGCCAAGAAGGCAGCGCCCGCAAAGAAGGCGGCTCCTGCGAAGAAGGCTGCGGCTCCTGCAAAGAAGCGCACGCCCAACGCTGCCTTCATGAAGGCCCTGACCCCCAGCAGTGCGCTGGCGGCCATCGTTGGCGCAGCACCGCTGCCCCGCACCGATGTGACCAAGAAGGTCTGGGAATACATCAAGAAGCACAAGCTGCAGGACGAAGTGCAGAAGCGCGTCATCAATGCCGACGCCAAGCTGAAGGAAATCTTCGGCAAGGCCAAGGCCGACATGTTCGAGATGACCAAGCTGATCAACAGCCACCTGAAGTGAGCTGCCGTGATGCGTGGCTGACGGCAGCCGCGCTTGCGCATCAGAACCCGGCTCTGCCGGGTTTTTTTTCGTCCGGCGATGAGCAACTCGCCAGTGTCTGTGGCACCAGCGGCGGGCGAACGCATGCCCTGAAAAGCGTGAATACCGCATGCCCTGCCGGCCCCGCGATTGAGGGGCGCGGGCCGTGGCGCGGCCGCGTGGCCCCTACACTTGCCTCCACAAAGCCCATCCCATGTGAGACGGGTTCAAGCATCCCGGGCCTTGCTGTACCGGGAGCATCGTCGAACGGAACTCTCCATGCCATTGATCGCGACGCTTGCGCTGGCGGCCTCGGGCCTCACTCTGCCTCATTGCTCCTGGGACCGCCCGGGGGTCAATCCTTTCATGGGCGACGTGGCGCAGGCGGTCGACGACTACAAGGACATCCCCGAGTCCACGCGCCAGAAGCTCAAGAAGCGCATGAGCGAGCGCCAGTACGAGGACATGGTCACCATCAGGCGCGACAGCATCGAGGGCAAGGGCGAGTACAGCGCCGAGATCCGCGACATGCACTACGGCGCCAGCGGCAATGTCTGCCGTACCGTGACGCGCAAGAAGTGGACGGCTGAGCACGCCGAGCGAGGCCTGGTCTATTGCGAGGACAACCAGTGCGTGGTCGTGCCCACGGTGTGCCGCAATGTGAGCCGCATCAAGCGCCTGCCTTCCAAGCCTGTGGCGGCCTTGCCGGCCTTTGCGGAGAACATCATCGGCGCCAAGTCGGATGCCGAGGACGCGCCCTTGCTGATCGATCCGCCGGCCGCCGGTGTGGTGGACAACCTGCCCAGTGGCCGCAACAGCTTTGCCCAGGTGGCCAATCTGCCCACGGACACCGGCGGCGGCAGCTTCACGCCGACGCCTGGCGGCAGCACGCCGCAGATCCCGGCGGGTTCGGTGACGCCCGTGCCCGAGCCTCACGTCTGGCTGATGTTCCTGGCCGGGCTGGTGGCGATGGGCTTCAAGGCGCGCCATCGCCGCGACTGAGCGTCTGCACCGTGACCCGTCCTGAATTAGGTTGACACTCAGAACGGTTGAACAAGGCCGGCGTCAGCCGGCCATCGACGCCCGATGCACTGCATCGGGCGTCTGCATTTTCAGCGACAGATGAGGCCGCTC